>QIGO01000241.1 GCA_003230015.1 Alphaproteobacteria bacterium
GCCGCAAGGCCTCGACGCATAAGACATGATCTTCATATTAGTTTCAAGCGCAACTAATTCAAGGACAGGTGACCGATGACAAGAAATGGCCATGATCAAGTGGCGCTGGCCCCGTGATCGCTGCGTGCTCTTGGGTCGGACTCAACCGTTAAGCGTGACCCGCGATACGCCATGGGCCGACGCGCGCCTCATGAACGCGCAGGCCGTCCGGACCGTTCCGCCAGGTGACCAACTCCGCCGCATCCCCCGGTGCGGGCAGATTAGAGTCGCCGAGCAGCGCAAGGGGGTTTGAACGGGCAAGGACGACGACCTCTTGCAGCGTCATATCAAACCACTCGATCAGGTTTCGGGCCATGTCGGCCATCGTCGTCGCCGAACCGGCCAGGTAGGGCGAGCCCGGTTCGCGAACGATGCCGTCGGCGCCTCTTTCGATCCGCAAGTCGCCCAAAGCGTAACGGCCCGGCGCGGCGGCCGCGCCGGCGGTCGCGTCGGTGACAACGATGCTGCGCTCGTAGCCCTTGGCCCGCAAGTAGGTCTGCAGCATATAGGGCGGAATGTGAATTCCATCGGCGATGAAACTGGCGTTCAGCCTGTCCTCGGCGAGTTGAGCGAATAAGGGGTTCTCGTTCTTGCTGAGTTGATCCGAGAGCGCATTTCCCAAATGTGTCGAGAGACGCGCCCCGGCCGCGGCGGCGGCCATAATCTGGTCGTGGGTCGCGTTGGTATGCCCGATGGCAACAACAACACCGTGGGCCACTGCCTGGGAAATGAAATCGAGCACGCCATCGCATTCGGGCGCGACGGTGACGATGCGCACCGGCCGCTCGAGATTGGCGACGATGCGGTCGAATAGCGCCTCGTCGGCGGCGCGCATATGCTGCTTTGGATGGCAGCCGGCATAACCGTCCTGGGGGGACAGGAACGGGCCCTCAACATGATAACCGGCGACCATCCACGGGCCGAGACGGCTGTCGCCGACCGCCCTGTCCAAAGCCTCGATCCGGGCCGCCATGTTCTCCGCCGACGCGGTGATGACCGTCGGCAAGCAGCGGGTCGTGCCGCATTTCAGCATCGCGGTCAGCGCCCGGTCCAGATCGGCGCCGGTCAGCGTGTCCTGGTTAAAGTCCACGCCAGCGAAGCCGTTGACCTGCAAATCCACCAGGCCAAGTGTCGTGCGATGTGGCGACGTTACCGCCCCCAGGAACGGGTGGTTGTCGGTTACACGCCCGTCGGGGCCGACCCGAACGAGACAGTGGCCCGTTCGAGACTCTGTCAGGACCACGGTTTTTGTGCCGGTATCAATGCGTTCCAGTTCCACTCGGGCTCTCTTTCAGCAATCCCGACGACTCCCGGTCGAGAAACAGGGCGCAGTCGCCAAGGGTCGGCAATATCGAAGTCGGCATCAGTTGTACGAGACCGCCTTCGACCTCGTTTACAAGGCTTTCACCTTGCGAGTGCCGGGGACCGTGGCCGTCTCGCGAAGACGCGCATATTCACAGTCGACCTCTCCGACAAGGCTCGCCGATCGGCCTAGGCCAAGTGGCGGACCCTCGGTACATATTTCTCTTCCAATTCTCTATTCGCCGCGTCGCCGCCCGGCATGTTCGCACTGCGCCATAGGGGTGGGGTCTCGCCGCTGGCGGCAATGCGTTTGACGGTCTCGATCAACAGAAGATTGATCGTAAATACATTGCAAAAGGTCGAAGTCGGGCCCGTCTTTTCGGCGCTGCCTTCAATCTCAACAACGGCGTCACCGAGGGGCAGGTGGCAGTCCAGAAAATGGTCAACTTCTTGATAGAGAGATTTGCCGGACGAATGCCGCGCCGGATGATCGTGGGGCAGACTGTCAGCAAAGGAACGCGACGTTATGCCGATCGAGACCATGCCTCGCCGGCGGGCCTCGAAGGCGCTTTCCAGACAGACGGCATTAACACCGTAGGCATTGACAATAATGATGACTTCGCCCGGCGTCCGCCCGACACGGTAGGCATCAAACACAGCGGCCGCATAACCCGGTGTCCGCTCGACGATGTTGGAGCGCTTTGCCCCGTGCATCAGGTTGAAACCGGCGTCCAGGATGGCGTTGATCGGGGCAAGGCCGCCGGCGCGCCATAACACTTCCTCCGCCGCCATGCTGGAGTGGCCGCCGGGACCGATAACGTGGACAAGCTGGTCCCTGAGAATGGAGTCGGCCATGGCAGTGGCCGCCTTTTCGATGGAACCGGCGCCGGCCAGGATCTCCTCCATCAGCGTGGATATCGTGTCCTTGTAGCCCCGGAATTCAGGATTCTCAGTCATCATTTCCATCCTTCGCGCCAAGCATCGTGCGCGTTCTTTGCCAAATTCGGTCAAGTGTAAGAAGCAACATAAGCGCGCCGCAGACGGGCACGGCGGCATAGGCAAACCCGGTGGGGAAATCCCACGTGTCGAACGGGACCTGCATTCGTATGCCGGCGATTTCCCAGCCCTTGACGATCAAGATTAAGAAGAACGCGGCGGCGGCGCTATCGAGGCCAATCTCCAGCATTGTCCGTTTTGCCGGGGCAAACTTACGGACGAAATAGTCGACCTTAAGGTGCCCGTCGCCCGCGTAAAGAGCGGTCGCCCCGAGGAAAATGCCCCAGATAAAAAGAAAACGAATGAAATCCGGAGTCCACAGCCAAGTCAGCCCGAAGATGTAGCGTAATATGATCTGCAAAACGAACAGGATGAATATGAGCAGATAAATCATGCCGGCCAGCCAGCTGACTCCCTGCGTCATAATGTTGAGATAGGTTTTCATCCGTCTTTCCGCGCCCGTTCAGTCGAATACCAGACCTGGAAGCCATGTCACGAGCCCGGGAACATAGGTGCTCAACAACAGAACGGCGATCAAAGACAGCGTAAACGGCCAGATGGTTCGAACCAACTCATCAAAGCCGACATTGGCAATCTTTGCTTCGAGAAATAAAAGAACGCCGATAGGCGGCGTTAGGAGACCGATCATCAAGTTCATGACGACGATGACGCCGAAATGTGTGGGATCGATGCCCAGCGAAATGGCGGCGGGCAGCAATACCGGGAAGAAGATCAGCATGACCGGAATGGCATCGAGGATCATGCCCATCAACAAGAAAAAGATATTAATAAACAACAGAAACCAAAACCGGTTCAGCCCCATAATTGCCAAGAACTCGCCCAGGCGATCGCCGACCCGTTCAATCGCGACGATGTACTGGTAAAGCCCAACGACCGCGAAAATGATCATTATCGACGCCGAGAAGACAGCGGATTCTTTGAAGATACGGGGAATTTCGCGCCAGGATATGGAGCGGTAAACAAAGAGCGAGATACCCAAAATGTAGAAGATGGCAAGGATCGATACCTCGACCAGCGTCACAACACCGAAGACGATACCGAAAAGGATGACCAGAGGTGCTATCAGGGCAAAGAAGGAATCGCGCAGGAGGGGCCAGAATGTCCGCATTGTCACTTCGTGCCGGACAACCGGATAGTTTCTCTTGCGGACTATGAAGGCAATCATACAGACAAGCGCGGCGCCCATCAGAAGGCCCGGAATCATGCCGCCCAGGAAAAGCTCGCCAATGGAGATGCCACTGATCACGCCGATGAAGATCATCGGGATACTGGGCGGAATAATCGGGCCGATCACCGCGGCGGCGCCGTTGATGGATGCCGCGAACGGGGCGTCGTAGCCACGCTCGCGCATGGTCGGCACCAATACCGACGAAACAGCACTCGCGTCGGCAACGGCGGAACCGGACACGCCGGCCATGAAGACATTGACGATGACCGCTACATAAGCCAGCCCGCCCCTGAAACGGCCGACGAAATAGTCCACGAGCTCGGTCAACTTGCGGGTGATTCCCGCGCGATTCATCAGGTCGCCGGCAAGGATGAAAAACGGGATAGCAACTAGCGTGGCGCCGTCCACGCCGCCGACCATCGTCGAGGCAACAATGCGCAGAGAAGTCTCGCCGGTTATCAGTATGAAAAGAACGCCGCTGATCCCCATGGCCAGCCAAATGCTCATACCGAGGCAGACGAACAGGAACATCATCAGGAAAAGAAGAACAATCACCGCGAGCCTCCGGCTGGTCAGCCAAGGGCGGGCGGACCAGCGCCAGTCCACCCGCCCGACTAGTCGACTATTCGACGGCCGAGATCTGCTCGATCAGACCTACCGGCCATTTATCACCTTCGAAATCATCGAAAGCACCCGCCAAAGCCGCACGGATACTGTCCAAGTCAGGTGAGTCGATCACCGTCATTTTGGTGCGCAAGTTGGCATAAACTTCTTCCAACTGGGCTTCGAGCTGCGCGGTCTCATACTCACCCGCCGCGACTGCCGCCCGGGTGATGAGGTCCTGGTCGGATTCCGAGAGGTCGAGCCATTTGTCGCGGGAGTAGTAGAAAGTTTCGATGTCCCGGATGTAGTCGGTCTTGATGTAGTAGTCCTGCACCTCATGCAGGCTCTTCGACCAAACGACCAAAGCGCCATTTTCCTGTGCGTCAACGACGCCGGTCTTGAGGGCGAGGTAGAGCTCGGCAAACGGAACCTGCTGCGGTAACGCACCCAAGGTCTGCATGGCGCGCAGAACGGTGGGGCTGGCGGCGGTGCGAATCTTGAGGCCCTTGAAATCGGCGGCCGAATTCACGGCGCGGCCTTTGGTCGTGAGACCGCGGGGCGTGGTTTTGCCATTTATCGCGACGATCTTGACGCCGGTCGCCTCCTCCGCCTCGGCGATGATGGGTTTGAAGAAATCCGACTCCAGAGACTTCTTCATATGCTCGTAGTCACGGAACAAGAACGGTATGGCCGTGATCTCGAACGCCTCACCGCCCTTGATCCAAGAGAAGGTGTTGATGCCGCCATAGACCATCTCCAGATCGCCCGTCTTCATCTGGACGAACATCTCTTTCGGCCCGCCTAGCTGGCTATTGGGAAAGACCTCGACGGTGATTCTACCGTTCGACTCCGCTTCCACAATTTCCTTGAATTTCATGGCCCCGGCGTTGGTCGGATGGTCGACATCTCGGATATGGCCAAGCCGAATCGTTTGAGCCCAGCTCTGCGCTGATATGCCCATCGCCAAAAGCAACGCGATGGGAAGGACAAGAACGCGGGATATCTTCATGCTGCTCCCCTTTATGGTTAGGCAGTTTGTTTCTACAACCGACACCGGCGGCAACCGCGCGCCGCCGAGCCAGTCAGGCATTTAATAACATACCCTGTAAGCAATGAATGTCAACGGAATCCGATTTGCCGCGACTCACGGCGCGGCTGCCGTAAAAACGAAGGTCGGCAAGGCGGCGCCCCGTCGTCCGCCGCCGAAGACCAAGCCGGACGCCGTTATTCACGCGCAGTGGGAGGAACAACCGCCCTAGCAATGGTGCGAGGGCGCCGGCCGTGAAACATTGGAGCGATTCCAATCCCACAGACCCTGTGTTACGAAAGCCAACATTTTAGCAGCAACGGACAAATTGGTTGCGACCCGCTACTATACTGCCCACTCAACCGACTTTTTGAAAAAGGAAGACTGGTGATGCTGGTTGCTTTTGATGGCATCGTCGAGAATGGTTCCATTCGCGAAACGGACCGGCAGAAAGAGCGTATCTTTCGCGGCATCGGGACTGCCCAGAAGACGACCCGCAAACGCCTGGCGATAGAATATGGGCTTCGTCCAGCCACTATAACAGCGCTTGTCAGGGAACTGATCGAGGACGGGCTGGTGGCCGAGGGAGAGACGTTGAACACCGCCGCCAAGGGGCGCCGTGAAGTCTTTTTGGAGCCGGTTCCGGGCCGCTTGATCACCTTGGTCGTTCATATTGTGTCGCATAATGTTCGTGGCGTTCTTGTCGATCTCACCGGCGATGTCCTGGCTGAGGAGACTCGTCTTCTGAACCCCGAAGTGGCCGACAATCGGGTTCTGTCCAATGCAATGCAGGAAGTGGCGCTAGCGTTGCTGGACAAACTCCCGCCCGGCGCGGAGATGACCGGAATCGGCATTTCGGTTCCCGGTATCGTCGATCCGGAGGGAAGGCGGTGGGTCTACACTTCGCGCTGGCCGCGTATGGCGGGCCTGACCTTCGACGACCTTGAGGTACAATCGGGGCTGCCGGTACGCATAGAACGCAATTTGAATGTGGAGTTGCGGTCGCGCCTCAAACGACGGCCGAACGGGCGAACCGTCAACATTCTTTTTGTGCATTGGGGTTACGGAATCGGGTCCGCCTACGCTCATGACGGCCGTGTTCTAAGTTCAGGGCTGGGAAGTCTGGGAGAATTCGGACACTGGACGGTCGTGGAGAATAGATCACGGATTTGTATTTGCGGACAAAAAGGCTGCCTGGAGACGGAGGCCGCGCTATGGGCGCTGCTGCCGCAGATTCGGGAGGATTTCCCCGACGCGCCAGCCGACGAATGGGCATTTTCCCGGTTCTTAAAAGAACATGATTTGGCCAAACATGAAGCCATTCAGGATGCCGTCAGCGTTTTCGCCCAAGCCCTGCGAAATCTGAACATGGCTTTCTTTCCCGACGAGATTATTCTAACCGGGCCGTTCGTTCAGCATCCTGAGATAATGTCCCGGCTCGAGGCCCAATTTCGCGGCCGCTTGCCCGCCTTTGCCCGGGACAACGTATCCCTGGAAGTCGCACAGCCGGGGGCCGACGAGGAAATCGTCGGTTCGGCCTTACCGCTTTTCGAAGGGGCACTGCAGGGCCTGCTTCTGGCGCGTGAGACCCGGGGCTATTGAACGGCAAGCTATTTTGCGGAAATCCTGTTGCTTGGTGGCACCTTTGTTGACGTTCAAGTGCGGGACGGCAATTCGCTGTTGCCCACCGGTCCGGTAAGGTTTGAGTGCCTAGATTCATGATCGGCCGATAAGAACATTTTGGCCAACCGGGCCATGGGGCAATCGCCGGGCTTGACGCCTAAAACACGATCTCCATATTAGTTTCAGGCGCAACTAATTAGAGGACCCGTGACCGATGCCCAGAAATGGCCGTGACAAGGTGGCGCTGGCCCTGGAACGCTTCGTGCCCTATCGGCTGTCGGTACTGGCCAACACGGTGAGCCGGTCAATCGCCGATGAATATGCGCAGCGGTTCGGGCTGACCGTGCCGGAATGGCGTATCCTGGCCGTGCTGGGGCAATTTGCGCCGCTCACCGCCGGGGGAATCTGCGGGCGTACGGCAATGGACAAAGTTCAAGTGAGCCGGGGAGTGGCGCGATTGACCAAGGCGGGGTTGCTGAGGCGGCGCACGGATAACCAAGACCGGCGCCGGGTGATGTTGGAGATGAGTAAGGCAGGCCTGGCGGTCTATGAAGAGATCGTGCCCATGGCGTTGGCGCGGGAGGCGGATTTGCTGGCCACGCTGGACGGGAGCGAGGTGGCGCAGCTCGACCGGCTGATGGAGAAGTTGCAGCGGCGGGCGGATGCTTTGGCCGGGGCTGGGTATGTTGTCGCACTATGCACGAGCCGGTCTACAAGATCACGGTTTCGGAAGATGACCCGAGCGTTGGTCGTGCTGTCGAAACCGAGTTGCTTAATTCACTGCGCAAAGCCTTACCGCAAGCCGAGAACACAAGCTTCGCTCTATCAGCTAATAATCCGCACGGTGCTGTCGTCGGCGGCCCCGGTCGTTTCTTCAATCTCGCCCGTGGTGATTCTGGCGACGGTGATGGCGTTGCCGATCACGTCGGCGGGGCGCTTCCGGCCTTTGGGTCCTTTGGGCATCAGGCCAATTCTCCAGAGTAGTCAACGCAGATCTTCCCGACAGGCTTGCCGACGTTGTCCTTCACAGGATGCCATCCAGAATCGAATTCGTCCTTTTCGATGCAGTCAGCCAACTTGCGTAGTGCATTTGCGGCCCACTTGTTGAGCGTTGCCACATTGGGCCCTGTAAATTCCAGTTCAACGTCGCACTTCAGGTGGGGGATGATTTCACTATCGTCCAC
>QIGO01000174.1 GCA_003230015.1 Alphaproteobacteria bacterium
TATCGCGATATTCAACTGCTGAATCCGGCCAGCGGCGGATTTGTCGGCCTGGAGAATTTTGCGGAGATTGCGGGCGACAAGAGATTTTGGCGAGCGCTGGTCAATACCGGTTGGTGGACCGGCGCTTCGCTGGTGCTGCAATTCTCGCTGGGTCTCAGCCTCGCCATGCTGCTCAACCGGCCTTTTCGCGGCAAGCGCTTCGTGCAAGCCATCATCTTTCTGCCGTGGGCGGTGCCGATTTTCCTTTCTGGACTGACCTGGGCGTGGCTGTTCAATCCGGTCATCGGCCCCCTGCCCCATTGGCTGGCGGCACTTGGTATCTTGTCAGAGCCCTATAACATTCTGTCCGACCCCGCGCTTGCCATGTGGGGGCCGATCGTCGCGAATGTCTGGTTTGGCATTCCGTTCTTCGCTATCACGATGCTCGCAGCACTGCAATCGGTGCCCTATGAATTGCATGAAGCGGCCGCTATTGACGGAGCGACGGCCTGGCAGCGCTTCACCAAAGTCACATTGCCGTTTATCGCGCCGGTGATCGCCATCACCGTGTTGCTGCGAACGATCTGGATTTCCAACTTCGCCGATTTGATCGTCGTCATGACCGGGGGCGGGCCGGCGGATTCCACCCAGATCGTGGCGTCCTATATTTTCACCACGGCATACCGACGTTTGGATTTCGGCTATGCGTCAGCGGTCTCGACCGTGTTGCTGGTGCTGTTGCTGGCATATTCACTGATTATCCTGCAGATGCGGCGGCAGCTCGTGGGCAAGGTCTAGTGATACCATGATCACAGTGGGACAGAGCAAACACCGGCGTTGGGCGCTGACCGCCGGCCACGGCGTGGGCCTGGCGATCTTTATCATTTTCGCGATCTTTCCCTTGTTCTGGCTGGTCAAAATCTCGCTGACGCCGAACAATCTTCTGTATTCGGAGGGTATTACCCTGTGGCCCTCGTCCATCACCTGGGACAACTATAAGTTCGCCCTACTGGGAAGCCGGTTTCCAAGGTTCTTTTTTAACAGCGTCATCGTGTCCCTGACTTCGGCGGGCGTTGTAACGCTGATCGCGGCGGCGGGCGGGTATGCGTTTTCTCGCTTTCGGTTCCGCGGCAAAGTGCCGATCATGTTCGTCATGCTGCTGACGCAGATGGTACCCCTGGTCATGCTGATCGCGCCGATCTTCAAGCTGATGGTGCCACTGGGCCTGACTAATAACCTGCTCGGCCTGATCATCGTCTACACCGCGTTCAACGTGCCGTTCGCCACATTCCTGATGCAATCCTTCTTCGATGGGATCCCAAAGGAGTTAGAGGAAGCGGCGATGATCGACGGCTGCACGCGGCTGACCGCATTGCGACGGATCGTGTTTCCGCTAACCCTGCCGGGGATGGGGGCGACGCTTGGTTTCGTCTTCACCGCCGCGTGGAGCGAGCTGTTGTTTGCCCTGATGCTGATCAACAGCGACGACAAGATGACTTTCCCGGTTGGGCTGTTGACCTTCGTGACAAAATTCTCGGTGGATTTCGGGCAAATGATGGCCGCGGGCGTGCTGGCTCTGATTCCGGCATGCATGTTTTTCGCGTTCATACAACGCTATTTGATCCAAGGTCTAACAGCCGGCGCCATCAAGGGCTGAGGAACGATATGGCTGGGGTAACCGTTCGTGACGTCTATAAGGCATATGGTTCCGTGCGCGTCCTGCACGGGGTCAGCATCGATATGGAGGATGGCGAATTCCTCGTGCTGGTGGGACCGTCAGGCTGCGGCAAGTCGACATTACTGCGCATGATCGCGGGGCTCGAGGAGATCAACAGCGGCGATATCCTGATCGGCGACCGGCTGGTCAACGATGTGGCGCCGAAGGATCGCGATATTGCGATGGTGTTTCAGAGTTACGCGCTCTACCCCCATATGAGCGTGGCCACGAATATGGGCTTCAGCCTGGAATTGCGGCGCAAAGCCCGAGAGATGATCACAAATACGGTGGCCCAGGCGGCAGGCACGCTGGGACTGAGCGAGTTGCTGGCTCGTTTTCCCCGGGAACTCTCGGGTGGCCAGCGGCAGCGTGTGGCCATGGGACGGGCGATCGTGCGCGAGCCGAAGGTGTTCCTGTTCGACGAGCCATTGTCCAATCTAGACGCCAAGCTGCGCGTGCAAATGCGCACCGAAATCAAGGCATTGCACCAGGAGATGGGATCGACGGCCGTCTATGTGACCCATGATCAAGTGGAAGCGATGACCATGGCGGACCGGATCGTGGTGATGAATGAGGGGATCATCCAGCAGATCGGGCAACCGCTGGAAGTCTATGACACGCCGTCAAACCTGTTCGTCGCCGGTTTCATCGGCTCGCCGGGGATGAATTTCCTCGAAGGAGAGGCGCGGCGGAATTCGGATTCCGCCTGGGTCGAGATGGCGGACGGCACATTGCTGCCGGCCCCCCCGACCAGTGCCGAAGACAGCCAACCCGTGGTTTACGGGGTACGGCCCGAGGCGCTGGTCATCGACGAGGCGGCAGAGAGCGGCCTGATGGCGACCGTGGAAGTTACGGAGCCGACTGGCCTAAGCACGCTGGTATTCTCTCGGCTGGCGGATGTTTCCACCTGTGCGTTCACCATGGACCGGCTGCAATTGCAGCGCGGTCAGCCGGTGGGGCTGGTGCCCGATGTGGCCCGGGTTCACTTGTTCGATAAGGCGACCGGCAAACGCCTTTGACGGCAGCTAGCCCACCGATACAGCGACCCACCCGAGGGTGACCGCGCCTAAATACGCCAATGTTAACAATGTAAGGGTTAATACAGCCGCCGCTTCGACTTTTGCGCGCATATCTGCCCTCCTGGCACCTATCTGGGTGGGGCTATTATGCGCGGCAGGGCTGGTGCCGGTTGTGTCCTTTATGGCAATCGGCGGCAGGTTCCCAATGGCTCGATGGGGCATCTTTCGGACAAAATGGGCGACTGAAGTTGGCCCGCCCGCAGGCTCGCCTCAAGCAGCCTCGGTCTGTGGCAAACCCCGTTGTGAGCGCCGATAGGCGGCCGGTGCTGACCCGATATGCCGTTTGAAAGCCTTCGAGAAGGTGGCGCTCGACTCATAACCGACCCGCTCGGCGACTTGGTGGACCCCAAGCCCCTCGGTTCGCAGATAGTGTGCCGCACGGTGCATACGCCAGCGCGCCAAATACTGCATGGGTGTCTCGCCGACCAGCGTCTTGAAGCGGCCGGCAAAAGCGGAGCGCGACATCCCGACCTTGCAGGCTAAGTCGGCAATGCTCCAAGCCCGGGCCGGGGCCTCGTGGATCAATTCAAGCGCGCCGCCAATACGAGGATCGCGCAAGGCGCCAAGCCATCCGGCCTGATTGGGCGCCAGGGATTCGACGTAGGCGCGAACGACTTGAATGAACAGCACACCGCCCAAACGATCGAGCAATGCCGCCGTTCCCATGCGCTCGGCGCGCAGCTCGCTGGAGATCAGTTGCGACGTCGTCTCAAGCCATTCCTGGGTGCCGTTAGCGCCACCCCGTATGTGGATGAGCGGCGGCAGTTGAGCCAAAAGCGGGTGCATCTCACCGCGATCAAATGCCAAATGCCCGCAGGCAATCGCCGTTATCGCGCCGCCGCCGCCGCTCTCAATGATATCCGGCTTGCGCGGCGGGTCGCCGACCATGAGGTCCGTGAACCTTACAGTGGGAACCGACACGTCGCTCTGCAGGCGGTGAGTGTGGCCGTGGGGCATCATAATGAGATCGCCGGTGCCCACGGGGATCGGTTCGCCGTCTTGCAAAGTAATGAACCCATCGCCACTGAGGATGATGTGGAACATCGGGGATTTGAGGCCCTGGGAGGTTACGCCCCAGGGCCGACTGAACTCAGCGCGGCCCAAAATCGCGCCCGATAGGTGCACGGCTTGCAAGATATCGCTCAGCACATCCATGGTGGAAAGCCTCTGTGTTCTGGACGTTACGCCACAAAAAATACCCTACGCGCCATGGAAACGCCAGTGATCCCAAACCTATATGAGTTCTCGTTATCTGGTACAGCGCAAACGGCAGGGCACTAGGCGTTGGGCCAGAAAATGCCGATCCGACGAACAAATGACAACAAAGAGGGAATGATCCATGGCCGCCGACTGGCAACTCAAGGGATTGTATTTCGAGGCCTGCAATTGCGACGCCGCTTGCCCTTGCGTGTTCTTAAGCCCACCGACGACGGGCGAATGCACGGTCATCATCGGCTGGCACGTCGAAGAGGGAAATTTCGCAGGCACCGATCTTAGCGGCCTCAATGTCGTCCGGGCGATCCATACGCCAGGCCACATGTTGGAAGTCGAGTGGACGGCCGCACTCTATCTGGACGATAAAGCGGCCGAGGCCCAGAGCGACGCGCTGACCCGGATCTTCACCGGCCAGGTCGGTGGCAGTCCATCCAAATTGGCCGCTCATATCGGCAGCGATCTTGGTGTGCGCTGTCTGCCGATCGATTTCCGGGCCAAGGGCAAGAAACGGTCGGTGACGATCCCCAACGTGGTCGAGGTTGAGATCGCCGCCATTGTCGGACAAGGCGACGGCGATGTGACGATCAGCGGTCATCCGTTGTGTGTTGCGCCCGGGCACCCCGCCGTGGCCAGCCGATCGAGCCACCTCAACTATACCGACCACGGATTGAGTTGGGAGATCACCGAAAAGACCGGGTTCTTTTCGCCGTTCAACTATGCGGGACCATGACGCCGCGAGATCACGGCGCAACGATTGACAATAATCTTGGCTTGAAAGGATAGAATAATGGCAATAGCCGGAGTGGGGTTTCAACACCCCGAATATCTGGTCGAAACCGATTGGCTTGAGCAACGTCTGAAGGATTCCGACCTACGGGTGTTCGATTGTACGGTCATTGCCCGGCTGAATCCGGAACCGGGCAGCAGGTTGCCCTTCGTGTTTGAAAGTGGGCGGGCGCAATTCGACGAAGGGCACATTCCGGGCGCCGGCTTTCTCGACCTTCTCGGCGACCTGTCCGATCCGTCGTCGGGGCTCCCCTTCATGGCGCCGTCCAAGGGGCAATTCACCAAGGCCATGGCCAAATCCGGCATCGGCGACGATAGCCGCGTCATCCTCTATTCCACGGCGGAGCCAATATGGGCGGCGCGGATCTGGTGGATGCTGCATGCGTTCGGCTTTGACAGCGCCGCCATCGTCAATGGCGGTTGGGCCAAATGGCGCGCCGAAGAGCGGCCGGTTTCGCGCCAAGCTTGCACCTATCCGCCGGGCCGGCTTACGGCGCGGCCGCGCCCAGAGTGCTTTGTCGGCAAGGACGAGGTGCTGGCAGCAGTCGGCGACGACAGCGTCCGTACCATTCACGCGCTGCCGCCGATGGTGTTTTCCGGTGCCGGCGGCCCGGTTTTCGGGCGCAAGGGCCGGATCGCGGGCAGCGTCAACGTGCCGTTCGGATCCTTGCACGATCCGGACACCGGGACTTACTTGCCGGCGAACAAGCTGCACGAAAAATTCGATGCCGTGGGCACCGGCGATGCGCAGCAGATCATCGCCTATTGCGGCAGCGGCATCGCGGCATCCAACGACGCCTTCGCGCTCGCCTTGCTGGGATACGAAAACGTCGCTGTATATGACGGATCGATGTCGGAATGGGGGCACGACGAGACTCTGCCGATGGAAGCGGACTGAGATGCCGCGAAGGGCTTGGAAACTCGTGTCCCAGCCGCACGGGCCGGAAATTGTCGCCCGATGACGTTGTCGTCGAGTATGGGCAGCGTGGTGCGGCGTGACCGGATAGTCGTGCTGCTCTGCCTGCTCGCCGTCGTGGCACTTGCCTGGGTCGCCCTCGCCGTTTTGGCGTGGCAGATGGATGAGGTGGCGGTGATAACCGCGCCTGCGACAGGCCCTCGGTTCGGCGCATGGGCGGTAGTCAATTTAGTCCTGATATGCGTCATGTGGGGCGTGATGATGATCGGGATGATGCTTCCCGGTGCCAGCCCGATGATCCTGATGTTCGCCCGTATCAACCGCAGACAGCGGGAGGCTTATGAACCCTTCGTGCCGACGGGCTTCTTCGTTGGCGGATATGTGGCGATTTGGTGGGCGTTTAGCCTGGCCGCAGCGGTGCTGCAATGGGGCTTGCAGGGATTCGGCTTGCTATCGCCGACGATGGCCAGCAACGACAGCGTGCTTGCCGGCCTGGTGCTGTTGGCCGCTGGACTCTACCAATGGTCGCGGCTCAAATACGCCTGTCTGCGGCATTGCCAAACACCGCTGGCCTTTGTGATGACGCGCTGGCGCGAGGGCAAGGGCGGCGCGTTTCGCATGGGTCTTGGGCACGGTGCTTACTGCCTCGGCTGCTGCTGGCTGTTGATGCTACTCTTGTTCGTTGGCGGTGTGATGAACCTGTTGTGGATTGCCGCTTTGGCCGCATTTGTCTTGGTGGAGAAGATCATCCCTCGGCGCTCTTGGCTGCCTCGCATCGCCGGAGCAGCGTTGATTTTATGGGGCGGACAGTTGCTAAGCGGCGCCGTTTAATGGACTACCGGAGGAAATGACGTGAACGATATTGTCAACACCGACATGCGGGAGTTCTGGAATGGGGCGGGCGCGGAGAAATGGCTGCGGTTCCATGAAAAAATGGATGCCAATCTGCTGCCGTTCGGCCAGAAGGCGATGGCAGCGGCAGCCGTCCTGCCCGGCGAAGCGGTGCTCGACGTGGGATGCGGCTGCGGCGACACCTCATTCCAAATAGCGGGCGGAGTCGGGCCCGGGGGCCGGGTGCTCGGCGTCGATATCTCCGAACCATTGCTCGCACGCGGCATCGAGCGGGCGGCGTCCAACTCGGGTAAGAATGTGGCGTTCGAGTATGGTGACGCACAGATACTTGCCTTCGAGGCGGGTGCCTTTGACGTGATCTTCTCGCGGTTTGGCGTAATGTTCTTCGACGATCCGGTCGCGGCGTTCAAAAATCTGCGGCGGGCATTGCGGGCCGGGGGGCGTGTCGCCTTTATTTGTTGGCAGGCAACCAAGGCGAACCAATGGATCGCCGCGCCCCTCGAGATCGTGGCCAAACACGTGCCGTTGCTGGAACCCGCGGGTCCGGAGGATCCGGGGCCGCTGTCATTGGCCGACCCCGACAGAGTTACCCGCATTTTGACGGCCTCGGGCTTCCGCGACGTTGCGATCAACGGTTTCGAGACGGCGTTTTCGGTCGGCGATAGTGTCGACGAGGCAGTTGCGTTTCTGATGCAGATGGGACCGGCCAGTTCGGCCATTGCACAGTCCGGCGTTGACGATACTGTCAAGTCGAAAATCGCAGCGGATTTACGCGATGCGCTCAACCCACCTGATGCTGCAGCGGGCGTCACCATGGGCTCGGCGACATGGGTCGTCACCGCGCGCAACCCGTGAGGCAATTCACGCAACGACAAGCGGGTGGCAAAGACCCGCCGAAAAGACCCGCCGAACGGGTTCGGCCGGTTGAAACCAAATGAAGGGCTTTCTCAGAGGCAAGTCACCGACGTGACCCTACCGCCCGGTTTGCGTCACCAGAGTTCACTTACGATCGTCGCAAATGCCTCGGCATATTGTTTGACGCATTTTCTGATCGTTCAAACGTATCCGCTGAAACAATAAGAACTCTAGTCGCCGATGCCCGCCGCATAAAGTAGATCGGCAAGCCGGCGCGCCATGATGCCGCCGGCCAACAATACCGACCCCGCAACCAAGACGAAGCCAGCCGCCATAGCCGCTGAGTCGCTCACCGAAAGCCCCAAGGGGAGTTGTTGAAATAGGAGCCCAAGAGCACCGACAATAGCCATCAACGTGCCTGTCCAAATCATCACGGTCGGGGCGGTCATGGGCTACTGGTCCCCATATTGTGAGGCGTATCGGGTCATGTTGGAGAGCGCTGGGCCCGACGCGGCAGGGATTGCCAAGATTCACCGCTGGCAAACATGCAGCTGCGGCCGTCGGGCATGGTGATTATTATAGTCCAGGTGGAGCCGTTCTTAGTGCTCAGGACCTCCAACATGCCGCCATTGGTGGCAATGCCAAGGGCTACCGGATCCTCGGAATAGACCTGCCCCAGCCGCTTCAATAAATCCGCGCGGGAACTGCACGCGCGTTGCTGCTGACTGCCTTGAGCCAACACGGGCGCAGCAAATGCAAGCGCTGACAGAAAGACGATGAGCCGGAACATCGGCACACTCCGATCAACGTTAGACGTTATTTCAACTGTTAGACTAACGGTTTAAGGTTAATTGCAGCTTAACGGCAAAGGTTTGTTATTCTTATTTATCAATGACTTATGCGTTTTCAAAAACTGGTAAGAGAGTGTAGGACGCGGGCTGGCTCCCGGCATCCCTTGCTGGCAGTCATGCCTGTATCTTCCTGGCGTCGGTCTATGGGCAATCAACTGGACAGTTGAAACAGGCACAGGTCAGATGGTAAATATGTCGGGTGCATCACTAAAGCACTCACCGATCCATCCCTTGGACTAAAGGGCGGACGGTTTGGAAGGGAGGAAATTTCCATGCAGCCAACAAAAACACTCGTTCTGGCCGCTGCCATTGCGAGCCTCGCCATCTCGGGCGCCGCCGCCGATTGGCCGGAGAAACCTGTGACAATCATCGTGCCCTGGTCGGCCGGCGGCTCTACGGATCAGGTAACCCGGGTTATCGCCGGCGAGCTTACCGAGGCACTTGGCCAAGAGTTCGTCGTGGTCAATCAGCCGGGCGCGTCAGGGTCGATCGGCACCAAGAGTGCGCTCGATGCCGATAAGGATGGTTATACCTGGGCTGCCGGCGCGGCGCAGGACCTGGGTAGTTACGGCGTCCTAGGCATGCTTGAAACGGCCATCGAGGATTGGAATCTGTTCCTCGATGTGGCCAATGTATCCGTGGTCGGCGTCAATGCCGATCTCCCGTATGAGGATATGTCACAGCTTATCGATGCCATGAAAGCATCGCCCGGGCAGATCACGGTAGCGACCGCCGGTATTTCATCGGCCGGCCACAACGCTATCGAGCAAATCAAGAATGCCACCGGCATCGAATACAAACATGTGACCTATGACGGCGGTAACCCGGCGGTTATCGCCACGGTTTCCGGTGAAACCCAGGTGACAACCCAGCTCGCCGCCGAACAGGCGGAGATGATCCGCGGCGGCAAAATCCGCCCGCTTGCCGTGCTTAGCGATACCGCACTCGAACTCGATGGTTTTGGCACCATCCCGCCGATTACAAACTGGCTGGCCGACTATAAGGCGGTGCCTAACTATTTCGGCATCTGGACCCCGAAAGGCGTGCCGGACGCGGTAATTGCCAAGATGACAGAAGCCTGGAATTCGAGCATAGCAAACTCGGAGAAGCTGAAATCCTACGCGGCCGGCCGCGGTGCTCAGTTCACACCCTTTGCCGGCGAGGAAGCCCAGGCACGGGTCATGCCGGCCATTCAGGCATTCAGCTGGTTGATGTTCGATGCCGGAAAGGCGGCTACGTCACCTGACGAGCTTGGCATTCCGCGGCCATAGCCGACAACGGTCAAGCTGGGCGGTGGCGTGCCACCGCCCAGCTTTTCTTCGCTCGAGGGTGCTGGGGAGCCATGGTGAAAGCGGATTTTGTTACGTCCATCCTGGTGATTTTGATCGGCCTTGGCGCATTTGTGACATCCTGGCGGATGCCGCGTTACGAGAATCTCCAAGTAAACCCCTATACGGTGCCGGGCATCGTTCCCGGCATTCTCAGTCTTATCTTGCTGTTGCTGGGCATTATTATGCTGGTGCGCTCCGTGATACGGGGCGGTTGGCGGATTGAAGTGCCGGGCGTGGCGAGCGCCCTATTCAGTGCCACCAGCGGCCGATTGGTCGTGGCTCTGGTGCTGACATTGGGCTACGCGGTGGTCCTCGTGGGGCGCCTGCCCTATTGGTTGGCGACCGTCGTTTTTATGTTTCTCTTTGTCGCGGCATACGAGTGGCCAATGCATGCGAACCGCCGCTCACGCGTCGTTTCGCTGGTGGGTGCGGTGCTGATTGCGGCGATCGTAGCCGTCGCGGTGACTGCCGTCTTCCAGCAGGTATTCCTGGTGCGGTTACCCTAGTTATGTTCGAAGGGCTGCAACTATTCGGCGCGGGACTGCTGGGGTTCCTGACATTCTCGTCCCTCTTCAACGTCGCGTGGGCGACGTTGCTGGGCATTCTGGTTGGCATGATGCCGGGTCTGACGGCGACCCTGGGCATCGCGCTGATGACAACACTGACATTCAAGATGGCACCGGAAGATGCCATCTTGATACTTATCTGCATGTATGTCGGGGCCATCTATGGCGGCAGCCGCAGTGCCATTCTGCTGAATATTCCAGGCACCCCGGCGAGTGCGGCCACGACCCTGGATGGATTTCCGCTAGCGCGCGCCGGTAAAGCCGGCAAAGCCATGGCGATCGCCACCAGCGGCTCGTTCATGGGGTCGATCATCGGCATGCTGCTGCTGGCGACCATCGCCCCTGTGCTGGCCAATTTCGCGCTGGAATTCGGGGCTTTTGAGTTCTTCTGGCTGGCGGTGTTCGGAATCATCATCTCCGGGCATTTGACGTCGCTGAAGGACCCGCTGAAAGGGTGGATTGCCGGCATACTGGGCTTGCTCGCAGCGATGGTCGGGCAAGAGGGCGTTCATGCCTATCAGCGGTTCACGTTCGGCTATTTCCAACTGAGCGGCGGTCTAGGATTGCTGCCGGCGCTCATCGGGGCTTTCGGGTTTGCCGAAATCCTGGTGGTCATGACCGACTCGAAATATGAGCTTGTGAAGAGCAAGGTCGGCTCGGTCATTCCCTCGCCGCGGGAGGTGTTCCGCTATTGGCGCACCATCGGGCGCTCGGGGGTTATTGGTACGGTCATGGGTATTATTCCGGGCGTGGGCGAAGACATGGGCGCCTGGGCTTCCTATGCGGCCGCCCGGCGCGCCAGCAAGGAGAGGGCGCGCTTCGGCACCGGATCCATAGAGGGCCTCATTGCGGCCGAGACCGGCAACAATGCCGCAGTCCCGGGCGCCATTATCCCGGTGCTCACACTCGCCGTGCCGGGCTCGGCGCCGGCAGCGGTGCTGCTGGCGGCGATGTTCATCCATGGCGTGCGGCCAGGGCCGCTGATCATGATCGAGTCGCCCGAATTCGTTTTCCAAGTCGTGGCGATGATCATGTTGGCCAGTGTCGCGATCCTGATATTCGGTCTAATGCTAACGCGGCCATTGCTGTTGGTGTTGCGGGTGCCGCGCGAGCGGCTGATGCCGATTATCTTTGTGCTTTGCACGATCGGCGCGTTCTCCATTGCCAGCCGCGTCTTCGATATATGGGTGATGTTATTTTTCGGGATTATCGGTTATGCCATGCGGCGGATGGATTACCCGATGGCACCACTGGTACTGGGGCTGGTATTGGGTAGCATTCTCGACAAGAGCCTGCGCCGCGGCCTGGTGCTGACAGATGGCAATCTCACCGAGTTTTTTATGCGGCCCATCAGTGCTGTGATCTGGATCGCGTCCTTGGTCGTGATCCTCTATAGTATCGGGCCGTTCCGGCGCGCCTTTCAAAGACTTGTCGGCGGGGCGGACGTCCATGCTGGCGACAAGGGAGCCGACGGGGGATGAGTATTGTGGCGCGCGCGCACCGGGTGCTGCTGGTCGGGTATGGCGGTTACGGCCCGAACCATGCCGAAGCCTGGCGATCGATGGGTCTTGGCGACCAGATGATCGTCGCCGATACCGACCCGGCGGCGCGGGCCGACGCCTTAGCCGCCGGTATCACCGAAAACAATATCGTTGAGGATTTTCGGCAGTGCCTGGACGCGGTCGATATTGTCGACGCGGTGGTCCCGCTGGCGGCCCATATGACGGTGGCGGAAGCGGCGTTAAACGCGGGCAAACATTTGCTGCTGGAGAAGCCGGCAACGGCAAATACAAGCGATGCGGCGCGGCTGGCCGCGCTAGCAGCCCATGCGGGTACAGTGGTGCAGATCGGTTACCAGCTGCGCTATCACCCGCTTGCCACGGCGCTCAAGGATTTGTTGACGAGCGGTGCACTTGGCGACCCGGTCTACCTGGCCGGCGAAAGCTCGGGCTTCAAGCGCCTACGCTCGGACATTGGCGTTTTGCGCAACGACGCCGTGCATCTTCTGGACCTTACGCGTTGGCTGATTGGTAAGGCGCCAAACCGGATCTTTGCGGTGCTGCGAGACGATCTCGGCCGGGGCGTTGAAAGCCTCGCCTGCGTGGTGCTGCGCTACACGGACGGGGTCGTTGCCCGGATCGAAGCCGGCCGCACCGGGATCGGGCATAACCCGGACCCTTTTGTACCCGGTGGGGTGACAACGCATATGTTTTCCGTGGTCGGCTCTGAGGGGGCGGCCGAGATCAATTTCCATACCGGTGCGTTGGTGCACCGACGGGCCCGTTTTCATGACGAAGAACGGATATCGCGGCCGGAACTGAAGGATTTGATTGTTTCGGAAAATATTACCTGTAGTTGGCCGGAGGTCACCGCCCGGTCTTTGAGCGCGTTTGTCGACAGTATTGATAACGATGATGCGACCGGGGTGCCGGTCTATGAGGCCGGCGTGGATATGGCGATTCTCTGCGAGGCTATCGAAACGTCGGCGGAGACCGCCATGACGGTGAGTTTGGAGGCCAATGCGTGAAGCTGGCGCTGTGCAACGAGGTCATCCGAGAGAAGGATTTCGCCGAACAATGCGCGTTTGCCGCGGCATTGGGGTATCAGGCCCTTGAGTTAGCGCCCTTTACGGTAGCGTCGGAACCATCGACGATCGACGCCAAAGCTTGCGCGGAAATGCGGCGTATCGCGGCGCAAGAAGGTATCGAGATTTGCGGCCTGCACTGGCTGCTGGTGGCACCGCCGGGATTGAGCCTGAATGGGCCGGACGAGGCGGCTCGCCGACATACCATTGATGTCATGGCCCGGCTGATCGCGATTTGCGCGGATTTGGGTGGGCAATATCTGGTGCATGGCTCGCCGGCTCAACGGAGCGTTGCTGCGGATGATGACCCGAAGGTGGCATGGCAACGGGCGGTCGACAGCTTCCGCGCGGTGGCGGCAGACGCGGAGGCTGCTGGCGTTACCTATTGCGTCGAACCCCTGGGGCCGGCGGAAACCAATTTCATCAACCGTATCGAAGAGGCGGTGGCGCTGATTGAAGAAATCGATAGCCCGGCCTTCAAGACGATGATCGATACCAAGGCGGTCGCCGGTAGCGAGGCCGAGACCGCCGAGGCGCTTATCGAGCGTTGGGTGCCGCGGGGGATGATCGCCCATGTGCAATTCAACGATCAGAACCGGCGGGGACCGGGCCAGGGAGAGATGAAATTCGCCGGTATTATTCGCGCCCTCAGGCGGACCGGATATGACGGCACCATAGCCATGGAGCCGTTCGATTATGTGCCAGACGGTGCCGCGGCCGCGGCACGGGCTATAGGGTATGTACAAGGGCTGCTGGAAGCGACAGGGGAATAGACTATGACGGCGCCAATGCTGCGGGTCAGCGAGGTCAGGCTCTATGAGCGCCCGGTGACGCTGCGACTGCCATTCCGTTTCGGCGTCGTCACACTTAGGGAGGCTCGCGAAGCCGTCATCCGTGTGCGGATCACCCTGACATCGGGCGGCGAGGCCTGGGGCAGTGCGGCGGAAATACTGGCGCCAAAATGGTTCGATAAAAATACCGCCCTTTCCAACGATGAAAATATGGAACAATTGCGGCGGTCGCTGCGCAGCGCCCGCGACCTCTATGAACGGTCGGACCCGGCAACCGCCTTCGGCCTTTTCGCAGGCAATTATGAGGCGCAAATCGCGTCCTGTGCCGAGCAAGACCTCAATAGCCTGATCGCCTGTTATGGCCCCGCCATGCTCGACCGGGCGGTGCTGGACGCGTTATGCCGAGCCCTGGACACATCTTTCTATGACGCTGTCCAGAGAAACTTGGTGGGCATGGCGCAAACA
>QIGO01000046.1 GCA_003230015.1 Alphaproteobacteria bacterium
AATATTCCCGATATTCGAACAAATGCACTCCTATTGCTGCGAAAATTGTCTTCATTTTGATTCCCGCCAGACTTCTTCAGCAACCTGCTAGCGAATGCCCCTCTCGATGAGAGGCACGAGGGCGCCAATAGTTTCGGGCGTGACCGTGCCCGAGCCGGTGTTTATAGACAGGCCAGTGAAACCATATTTGGCGGACAGCACACATTGGGTGACCGGCAGGAAACCCTGGAGGTAGAGTTGCTGGTCGAGGACGGTGCTGATGTAGCCTTCCTCCAGGCCGTCAATGGTCGCCGGGGCCAGGTCAATGCCGCCGACAATGACTTCGCCGGGTGCCCTGCCGGCGTCCTGAAGCGCTTTGGCCATAAATGACGTGGCGCCGCCATGCTGTGTGCCCATGGCCTTGACATCGGGGTTGTTGGCCAAATAGGCGGTGAGGATCGGCACAGACAGGGAGGGGTCCGGGGCTGATTTCGAGATAGTCGACAACGGCACCGGCCTCGGTGAGCGCATCGATAAGACCCTTGGTGCTCTGACCGCGCTCAGCCTCCGACAATAGGCCGTAAACCAACGCTTTGTCGCCGGCGTTGATGCCGGCTTCGACCATGCTCTTGCCGGTGAGGTAACCGCCAGCATAAAGCTCAACCCCGGCGTAACCGAAACCACCGGCCTGATACTGGTCGAACAAAGCGGTCAGCGGGGCATTGCCACTGGTGACGACAATGCCCTGGCCACGCGCCTCATCGACGAGGTCGGCAAAGGCGTCACTGCCGGGATGGCCCATGATGCCGATGCATGCGGGCGACGCGGCGGCGGCCTCGCGGAACTGATTGAGCATGATCTCGGGCTGCCATGCCGAATATTGCTCGATCAGTTTGACGCCGAACGCCTTGGCCGCGTCGCGGGCGCCGGTGGTGCGCGCCAGGGTGGCGCCGTCACCGGCATTGCCGCCCATCTGCATGTAAATCACCATGCCCTCACCCAGCGGACCCTCGGTGGTCTGCGCTTGGGCCGGGCCGCCTAACATCGCGGCAGCGATAACGGCGACACTTGCCGTGGTCAAATATTTTGCCATTGCGTTTCTCCCAAAACCGGCCTTGGTTTCGACTGCCCGCCTGCCCGGCCGGATTCGATGGCAGGAGAGCGGGTTTGGTTAGCCGCGGCGAAATGCCTTGGCGAAGGATCCCAATGCGTTAGCGCGCTCCATGCGCAAGTGAAAGATGACCGCGCCGAGGAAAACGAGGCCGACGACAGCGCGCACCCAAAAGCCCTGAATGCCGCTGGCGACAAGCCCGGCTTCGATCATACCAATTATGAAGGCACCAAAAAACGAGCCGACTATGGTGGCCTGGCCGCCAAAGATAGAGGTGCCGCCGATGAACACCGAAGCGAGGGCGATGAGCAGGAAACCCTGGCCTTGGGTGTTGAAGAAATTCTTGTTCTCCAGAGTCAGCAAGACGGCGGAGAAGGCGGCGACCACGCCCATCAGGATAAAGAGCTTTATGCGCTCGCGATCGACATTGATACCGACAACACGAGCGACCTTCACATTGTCGCCGATGAACAGAATGTGCTCACCAAAACGATGCCGATTGAGGATGAACCACATCAATATGGCCAAGGCCAAAGCCCAAAGAGCTTGTACCGGGACCAGGCCGATGCGGCCGACAAAGACTTGCCAGACCGCCTCGGTTTTGATGGCGCGGATATTGTAGGAGAGGCCACCGGAGATCACGGTGGTTATGCCGCCCCAAAAAAATTGCGTCGCCAAAGTGGCAATGATCGACGGTATGCCAATACGCGCAATCAGGACGCCATTGACGAAACCGATCAAGGCGCCACCGGCGAGGGCGCCCAAGAAGGCCAGCCAAGTCAACTCATAGGTCTTGAACAGAAACGAAAAAATAAAACCCGAAAACGCAATGACGCTGGGAAATGACAGGTCGATTTCGCCGGCGGCGATGACCATGGTCAAACCCAGCGCCAGGATCAAAATGGGCGGGACGGTGGTGAGGAACGACATATAAATGCGGATGCCGAGAAATACATTCGGCGCCAGACCAATGAAGACCAATACGAGGAGCAGGAATACCGTGATGATGGGTATGCCCTCGACGCGCGTTATCATGACGCTGTTCCGGCGCGACGATCGGCGGCGGGCGGCGTGGCTGGGGACAGGGTCGGTTTGTCGTGCTGAAGGTCAATGAGAAAATTCGTCAGCTCATTGAGGGTCATCTGGCCACGAGGGATCTCGGCGACGATGGCGCCCCGGTCCATAACAACCAGCCGATCGGACAATTCATGCACATGGGCGAGATTATGCTCAATATAGACACAAGCCCGTCCCGACTCCTTGATGCCGCGGACAAAATCCAAGACCTTCCTAACCTCGCTAATGGCAAGCGCCACGGTGGGTTCGTCGAGGACGATGAGGTCGGCATCGAAGTGCATGGCGCGGCCTATGGCCACCCCCTGGCGCTCACCGCCGGATAAGACGGAGACCGGGCTGTCGGCATTGATGCCCTCGCTGCGGAAACCGATGCGGTTGCGCAAAATGTCATTGGCGATGGCCTTTTGCCGGCGCACGTCGATGAAACCGAGGCGATTGGTGATCTGGCGGCCAACAAAAAAATTCCGCCAAAGAGGCTGCTTCTCGCCAAGGGACTTTTCCTGGTAGACCGTCTCGAAGCGTAACTCATGGGCCTTGCCAACGGAATAGTCGCGCCAGTTCACCTGCCGGTCGCGAATGTAGAGGTCCCCGGAAGTCGGTTTCTCGACGCCGGTCATGATCTTGATGAGGGTCGATTTCCCAGCACCGTTGTCACCGATCAAACCGACGATCTCGTTACACCCGACGGAAAAGTTGACACCGCTCAGGGCGCGGACATTGCCATAGCTTTTTTGAACATCGACCAGGCGGACCACATGCTGGAAGTCAGCCTGACTCATGGATCGCCGTCCTCTCCATCACCGCCGACGTGCTTGCGCTTTCTCGCGGCCCGCGGGCTGTGCCGCACGTCTTCGGCCGAATCGCGCAACAGGTTGAGCATGGCGGAGCGGGCATGCTCGCCATCGCCAGCCTCAATGGCATCGAGGACTTCCCGATGGCCCGGTAGGGAGGTCCGAAATACCTTTAAACTATAACTGCTGAGCTGAAATGACCCAACAAGTGCTGATTCGAGCAGGGAGCCGAAAGCGCTAAGAAATTCGTTGCCGGTGGCATCGAGAATAGCCTGGTGAAACGCCAAGTCGGGGGCCGTGGTTTCGCCCTCCCCGGCAGCGGCCATGTCGGCGAAAGCCTCGTGCAAGGTTGCTATATGCACCGCGGTGCGCCGCTTGGCCGCCAACGCCGCCGCAAAGGGCTCGAGCATTTCGCGTATTTCGAAAAGATCGGCGATAACCGCCTCATCGGGCGCTTCGAAAAACTGCCAAGCCAGGACATCGGGATCGAGCAAATTCCATTGCTCGCGCGGCCGTATCCTGGTGCCGGTCTTGGGGCGGGATTGCAAGAGTCCCTTGGCCGCCAGTACTTTGATCGCCTCGCGCAGCGCCGTGCGCGAAACATTGAGTTGGGCGCTAAATGTTTCTTCGTTGGGTAATGCGTCGCCGGCGGCAATGTCGCCTTGGACGATACGCACGCCGATGTCATGCGCGACCTGGCCATGGAGGCTACGTTGCGAGTAAGTCCGCGAACTGCCGTATCCCGAGGACTTGCCGGCGCCATCCTGTTGCTTTTTATTCATCATATCATAAAGCTATTAAGACCCTACTTGGCGTCGTCGTGTGAGGCAAGGCGTACCGCAATTACGAGGTGGTGCCTAGTGAGATCGACTCCGGCGCAGGTTGGAAGGGTCTGTCGCGGGCGCGGTGCCGGCCTAAACGACAATGGTGTCGGCGCTGGGGCCTTCGTCGAGAAGGCTCCGCAGGATCACCAGGCCGCGGGTCAGTTCGGCGCGGGAACTGGTGCCGCCGAGGCAGACGCGGACCGCATGAGGGGCCGCCGCACGGCCGACAACGAAGGCTTCGGCTGGGGTAATCGCGACACCGCGTTGGCGGACACGGGCGGCAAAGTCGTTGGCCCGCCACGGTGGCGGTAAGGTCAGCCAAGTGTGAAAGGCGGTGGCACTGGGACGGAAGCCATAACCCTCGAGATGCTCCGCCAACAGATGCTGCCGGGCGGTGGCTTCGGCGCGGCGCTTCAGGGCGAGGCGGGCGGCGGTACCTTCATTAATCAACCGGGTGGCGATCTCGCCGGCAAGGGGCATGGCGAGGTAGATGGTGGCCCGCAGCATTGCCGTGATCTTTTGTGCTGCCTGGGACGGGGCGAGCACATAACCGACGCGCAAACCTGGGCCGAAACATTTCGACAGGCTGTTGATGTAATAAGTGCGGTGCGGTGCCAATCGGGCCAAAGGTGGATCCGGGTCATCGAGGAGGAAACCATAGAGATCGTCCTCGATGAGACTCACGTCATATCGTTCGGCAATCTCAACAATGGCCTCGCGGCGCTCAAGGGACAGGGTGCAAACGGCCGGGTTGTGGAGGCGTGTCATGCAATATAACGCCTTGGGGGCACCACCGCGGCACGCCGCCTCAAAAGCGTCGGGCAGCAAGCCGTGCTCATCCATGGCCACACCTTGAAGCCGCAAGCGGCGGGCCTCGGCGGCACCCTTGGCCCCGGCGTAGGTCAATGCCTCGGCAAGCACAAGGTCGCCAGGCTGGGCGATGGTGGCCAAGACAACATCGATGGCATGCTGGCCGCCGGTGGTGATGATGACATTCTCGGGCCGGGCATCGACGCCGCCGCGGCGGAGCCAATCGGCCGCCGCCGCACGATGCGCCGGCATGCCGGCGGCAGGTTGATAACGCAGCAAGGCATTTAGATCCGCATTTCGGGATATGTCGACAAGGATGCGGGCGACGATCTCGCGCTCGTCATCGACAGCCTGATAGTTGAATTCGAGATCAAGCAGGCCGTCAGCCGTCGGCGCCAAAGGCAATGCGCCGGCTGTACGCCCAGGATTGGATACATAGGTCCCGCGACCGACCTCGCCTTGAACCAAACCGCGTCGACGGGCCTCGCCATAGCCCCGCGTAACCGTGCCGACCGTGACACCGACGCGCCAGGCGAGGTCGCGATGGGGCGGCAAACGCTCGCCCGGCCGGAGGCGGCCACTGCCAATGTCGGAACCTATCGCGTCGGCGATGGCCAAATATCGCGGGCCAGCGCCGGTGAGATCGGGCGTCCATATTGTCATGGGTACAATATAACGATTGATACCGTATTGTGTCAATAATATGTAGGGATACTTGTGACAATCCTATTTGTATTGTCTCCCATCTCTGGGCAATGCCCCGACGGGCGGTGAGGATCGTATGGATACATTTCGGGTAACAGGCAACTTGAGCGATCACCCGGACAGCCATGAAAAATTCGGCTTGCCGCGGTTCACACTTGTCCTTGCAACCCTGTGGCTGATCCTGAATATCTGGGCAGAGCGCCACACCCAGCGTTTGGCGCTGGCGCGGCTAAGCGATCCGATGTTGCGGGATATCGGTCTGTCGCGGGCGGCGGCCGGCGAAGAAACCCGCAAGCCGTTCTGGCGCGCCTGAAGCGTAGAGTTATCGTCCGCCGGACACGGTGACGACACTCCCGGTGACATAGGACGCGGCATCGGACAATAACCAGATCACGGCTTCGGCCACTTCCCGGGCGGTGCCGACGCGGCCGATGGGGACGCCAGGCCCGAGGCGGGCCAAGCGGTCCGGGTCATTGGCAGCGCGGTTCATATCGGTATCGATCAAGCCGGGACGGACCGCGTTGACGCGGATGCCATCGACGCCAAGCTCACGGCCAAGACCCAGGGTCATGGCATCGATCGCGCCCTTGGAGGCGGCATAGTGGACCCGCTCCCCCGGCGCGCCGAGATGAACCGCCGCCGACGTCAGATTGACTATGGCACCGCCGGGGCCGCCGGTTTGGGTCGACATGCGCTTGATCGCCTGCTTGGCGCAATAGAAGGATCCCATGACGTTGACGGCCATGACGCGGCGCAAGGCGTCACCATCGAGATCGACGACGCGAGTCTTGCCGCCGGTCACACCGCCGTTGTTGACCAGGGAAGTGACCGGGCCAAGCCCTTCGTCGACGGCGCTAAACATGGCGTCGACCGCGGCCTCGTCGCCTACATCGGCCTGAACAGCCATGGCGCGGCCACCGGCAGCCTCGACATGGGCGACCAGAGCCCCGGCCTTGGCGGCGTTAGCGTTGTAATTCACAGCGACCGCATAACCATTCTCGGCCGCAAGCCGTACAATGGCGGCGCCGATACCCCGGCTGCCGCCGGTTACCAGCAAGATCTTCGACATTATCAGTTCTCCTCGGGGTGATCTGGCCGAGCGGGACGTTGGTCGGCGCGACCGTTCAGACTTTGCTTGTAGGAATCATATCCGGCGGTGCTATTGGCCGGACCGATAGGCGACGCAATCGATCTCGATTTTGCATTCAACCATCATCGTAGCCTGAACACAGGCGCGGGCCGGCGGGTGATCGCCAAAATACTCGGCATAGACCTTGTTGAAGGTCCAGAAATCACGAGGTTCATCAAGCCAAACGCCAATACGCACAATGTCCTCAAGGCCATAACCGGCTTCCTTGAGGATGGCAATCATGTTCTGAATGGCCTTATGGCTTTGAGCGACAATACCGCCGTCGATGATTTCGCCATCCGCCATGGCCACCTGGCCGGAAACATACAACCAGCCGTCGGCCTCGACCGCGCGGGCAAAAGGCAGGCCCTGCCCGCCCGCACCTTTGCCGCCGGCGCCATAGCGCTTAAGTGCCATTGTCAATCCTTCCGTCTCTTGAAAGCTACAGGCGCTGTCCGGTTTCGGAATCGAACAAACGGGCGCCGGATATTTCGGGGGCGATATGGATGGTGTCGCCGGGGCCAATGTCGACGCGCTCGCGGAAGATGCCGACAAAGTCCTGGCCGCCGAATTTGGCATGAATCTGTGTTTCGGCGCCGGTCGGCTCGACGACCGTGACCGTGGCGGGAACGCCGTCGTCGCGCAGAATCAAATGCTCGGGGCGGATGCCATAGACAACCGGGCGGCCATCGGAGGCCGCCGGGGCGTCGGCCAGGGGTAAACTGAGGCCGCTGTCAGTGACGAAGGAGGCGCCGCCATTGACCTTAACCTTGCCATTAATGAAATTCATCGCCGGGGAGCCGAGGAAACCGGCGACGAACAGATTCGCCGGATTGTCGTAGAGGTCAAGGGGGGCCCCGACCTGTTCCACGTAACCGTCATGCATGACGACGATCTTGTCGGCCATGGTCATGGCCTCGACCTGATCATGGGTGACGTAGACAGTGGTGGTCCTGAGCCGCTGGTGCAGGTCCTTGATCTCAGCGCGCATCTGGACGCGGAGCTTGGCGTCGAGATTGGACAGAGGCTCATCGAACAAAAACACTTTCGGGTCACGGACAATGGCGCGGCCCATGGCAACACGTTGGCGCTGGCCGCCGGAAAGCTGGCGCGGACGGCGCTCGAGATAGGGATCGAGACCAAGAATTTCGCTGGCGCGGCGGACCTGCGCCTGGATATCCGCTTTCGGCACACCGCGCATCTTGAGGGAGAAGCCCATATTGTCGGCGACGGTCATATGGGGGTAGAGGGCGTAGTTCTGGAATACCATGGCGATATCCCGCTCCTTGGGCGGCATTTCGTTGACGACGCG
>QIGO01000109.1 GCA_003230015.1 Alphaproteobacteria bacterium
CATGGGTCTCCAGGCGCGGCGGCGCCACCCGGTCGCTGTAGCTGGCTTGCTCGTCCAGGGGTCCGCCCACCCAGGCCCCGAAATCCACCAGGCGTTCCCGGTGTTTTTCCAACAGCCCCGGCGCCAGCCCCGACAACAGCGCGGCCAGGTTTACATCCAGGGTGAAAGCATTAAGGCCAAGGGACTCTTCTGGATAGGAAATTGGCTCTGAGGCCACTCTAGGCTCCTGCATCGCGCCCTCCTTGGCGATACCCCGTTCCCACCTTAAAGATCGTTCACCACCATCGGATTAACAATAGCTGCCGGCCCGCGCCGGGTTCGGTTGACCACGCCACGCCGGCCGGTTATCGTCACGCCCATGGCCCAGGGACTATTTGAGATCCGAATTAGCGGCCGGGCGCCCATAGGGCGTCCGGAACAAGCCGTTTTTTCGTGCGATCTCAAGGAGTTCCCCTGCCATGTTTACGCCCCGATCTAACCCCACCGCCTGTTTCCACCTGTTGGCCCAAGCCGACCCCGGCGTTATGCCGCGAGTCATGGATTTATTCGCCAAACGTGGCCTGGTCCCCAGCCGCTGGCACAGTTCCATCGCCGGCCCACGTAACGACGAGTTGCAAATCGACCTCGAGGTCGAAGCCATCGCCAACGACCTGGCCGAACGCATCGCCGCGGCGATGCGTCAGATCACCCAGGTAAGCCTCGTCCTGATCTCGCAGAAACGCCACGCCCTCAGCGCCTGAGCAAGCCACGCATCGATCGGCAATGGGCGCCCGCGGCGCGGCCAGGTGCGTCAAAAGATCGTCGAGTTTTGCTCAACCGATTTTCCGCCCTATTGCCGGCTCAATACTATCGATGCGTTGGCGGAGAGCCCTGAGCTACACCGCGCCATTTCTTCGGCGAGGGCCGTTTTGCCGCAAAAATATTTCCGGCGGGCCCTTTCAGTGCCCTTGGGGCGGCGCGTCCTCGGTCTCCGTATTTTCGTCCGTTGGTCCGGACTCAGCCGATTTCGCCTCCTTGGCCTCTTTCTTGGCCGCCGCGCGCAAGGCCTTTTTTTCGGCCCGCAGTCTTTCGCGTTCTCTCCGCTCAAACCCGTAGTTGGGCTTTCTCGCCATGATTATCCTTCCGGACACAACCAATCACCCCCGCGCAGGTGCGCGAGGCCGGTTCGACAGAGTATGGAAAGGCCCGCGGGAGCGGGCTTTTCCCGCAGTTAGCGCGTCAGTCGACGAGCCTTAGATTTTCGGCCGAACTTTTACCGTTCTGCCCCTGCTGTAGTTCGTACTCAACTTTCTGTCCGTCGCTGAGCGATCCGATGCCGGCGCGCTCGAGAGCCGAGATATGAACGAAGGCGTCCTTCGAGCCGTCTTCAGGCGCGATAAAGCCGAAGCCCTTTGCCATGTTGAACCACTTAACGGTTCCGATAGTCATTTGGTAGTTCCTCTTCGCAAGTCATGGACCATTCGAAGCGCAAGCCCGAATGGGTTTCAGCTCATATATTCCAGGGGGTACGGCACCTAGTTCGGCGTGCCGAAACGAGTTCGCCGGGACTTCCCATGCTGATTCTAGACGTATGGCCCGCCAGCGCCCAAAATGCAACCGATTTCATTCCCCTACCAAGCCGGCCTCGCCAACACCGTCCGGGTCTGGGCGCCGTGCTCACTGCCAACGAAGCGACCCAATAGCACTGGTTGTAGGCATCGGCAACGCGTGCAATGAAGTTCACACAACACTGCGGAGACATCGCGTGTCTGATGCTGAACAAGATCTCGACGCCTTGCTTCTAAGGCATATTCGGGCAAGTTCCAAGGTGATGTTGGTTCTCGAGGCCGCCAGAGAAGCCCGCCTGCGGGATTGGCGGCTATTCTCTGGCGCCGTCTATCAGACCGTGTGGAACGCCCTTACCGGCCGGCCTCCGGACTACGGTATCCGAGATTACGATGTAGCATATTTTGACCCTGATTTGTCGGCGAGCGCCGAAACCGTCAATCAAGAAAAGATGTCCACGCAGGTTCCGGATTCCATGCGCATCGATGTCGTCAATCAGGCCCGCGTCCATCTGTGGTTCCAGAACAAGTTCGGCCGCCCATACGCGGCACTGACCTGCACCGACGACGCACTTCGAAGATCACTCTTTACGGCTCATGCGGTAGGCGTCCGTCTCGAGCCGGACGATTCGCTGGTTATTGCGGCGCCATACGGACTGGCCGATATCTTCGACATGGTCCTCCGCCCAAATCCTGAGTTGGAACTAATCGCCGCGCACGAGCCGATGGAGCGAGAGGCGCTAAAGCGCTGGCCGGAGTTGGTGGTTGCCTGACCTATCATCACCCAACTCCGCGACCGGTTGCATGATCGCAGGGCTAAAACCACATGGTAGACATCTGACAGAGAACAATATTCGAGCCGTTCCCTTGGCCAATGGAGGAAACATGAAACGACTACCGACAATAATCGCCGGCGCTTTGCTCGCATCCGGACTTGCAATGACGACGCCAGGCGTTGCCCAGCAAGCGCCGCCCAAGCCCACCGGCCCGGCCATTTCGGCGGAATTTCCGTTCGAATCCCGCTTTGTCGAGGTCAAGGGATCGAAGATGCACTATATCGACGAGGGTGAGGGCGATCCGATCCTCTTCATTCATGGCAACCCCACATCCTCATATCTGTGGCGAAATATCGTTCCCTACGCCACCCCTTACGGGCGCGCCATCGCCGTCGATCTGATCGGCATGGGAAAGTCCGACAAGCCCGACATCGACTATCGATTTGCAACCCACGCACAATATCTGGAGGCGTTTATCGATGAGCTCGCGCTTACCGACATAACGCTGGTCGTTCACGACTGGGGCTCGGCCTTGGGTATGGACTTCGCCCGCCGCAATCCCGACCGCGTCAAGGCGATTGTTTTTATGGAAGCCATTGTCCCGCCGGCGATACCCATCGAAAGTTATGAGTCCATGGGTGAACGCACCGGTGAGTTCTTCCGTAACATCCGCACCCCCGGCGTCGGTGAGGGAATGATCCTCGAGAAAAATATGTTTGTCGAGGTCGTGTTACCGAATTTAGGCATGATCCGCGAATTGACCGATGCGGAACGCGAAGCCTACCGCGCCCCGTATCCGACGCCGGCAAGCCGCAAGCCGACGCTTGTCTGGCCGCGCGAAATACCCATTGCCGGCGAGCCGGCGGATGTCCTCGAAATTATCGAGGCCAACGGCGCCTGGTTGCGTCAAACCGACATTCCGAAACTAATGTTTTACGCCGACCCCGGCGCCTTTGGCGGCCCCGAGATCGCGGCCTTTTTCGCCGAAAACCTGAGCAATATACAGACCACCTATGTCGGCCCTGGCCTCCACTACATACAGGAAGACCGCCCCCACGAGATCGGCCGCGCCCTCGCCGACTGGCTCCGCCGCCAACAATAAAGGCAAGGCGTGCACCCGTCTTCAAAAGCGGGTGCGCGCCACTTGTCCAAGCAGCCACCTCCGTTACACTATCCAATGACCGTTGGACGGGAGCGACCCATGCAACTTCATCAACTGACCGCCACGGCACTGCGCGCCAAGTTGGCCGCCGGCGAGACCACCGCCGAAGCTATCGTGCAAAGCTGCCTCGCCCACATCGCCGACCGCGAGGACGATATCCACGCCTGGATCCACCTTGCCGGCGATGCCGCGCTGACCAAGGCGCGCGCCTTGGACGCCGGCCCGGCCAAGGGTTTACTCCATGGCATTCCCGTCGCTGTGAAGGACATCATCGACACCGCCGACATGCCCACCGCCTATGGCTCGGCGGTCTATCAGGGCCATCGCCCGCCCTGGGATGCCTCATGTATCAGCTTCGTGCGCGAGGCCGGCGGCGTGCTGCTCGGCAAAACCGTTTCCACCGAGTTCGCCTATTTTTCCCCCGGTGCCACGGCCAACCCGCACAATACCGCCCACACCCCGGGCGGTTCCTCCAGTGGCTCGGCGGCCGCGGTTGCCGCCGAAATGGTGCCTTTGGCATTCGGCTCCCAGACTGCCGGCTCGGTCATCCGCCCGGCCTCTTTTTGCGGCGTCGTCGGCTTCAAGCCCAGCCGTGGCAAACACAGTCTGGCCGGCATCAAGACCCTCGCCGACTCGCTCGATACCCTGGGCTGGTTCGCCCGTTCGGTGCCCGATATCGCCCTCATGCGAAGCGCCTTGCTGGGTGAGGAACAGGATTTGGGCCCGGTATCGGCTCAACCCCCGCGCATCGGCCTTTGCCGCACCGCCCAATGGGGCGAGGCGGAACAATCCAGCCAGCAGGCGGTAAAGGCCGCCGCCGAAACCCTCGCCGCGGCGGGCGCCCAGGTCCGCGACCTCGACTTGCCGGCATTGTTCGACGATTACAACGCCTCCCAGCAACGGCTGATGAATTACCAAGTCGCCCGCGCCCTGGCCTTCGAGAGAATCAATCATCGCACCGAAATCAGCGAAGTCCTGCGCCGCAACTGCGATGAGGGTTTGGCCGTCAGCGAAGCCGACTATGACGCCGCCCGCGATCACGGCCGCGCCGGCCGTCATGCCTTCGCAAAACTCATCGGCGATGTCGATTTCCTGATCACGCCCAGCGCCCCCGGTGAAGCCCCCGCCGGCCTCCACGCCACCGGCGATCCTGTCTTCAACCGCACTTGGACATTCTTGGATGTGCCGGCCTTGAGCCTGCCCAAATATTCCGGCCCCAAGGGCCTGCCCGTCGGCGTTCAGCTTGTCGGCCGCTTTGGCGGCGACCTGGACCTGTTGCGATGGGGTCAATGGGCCGAAGACCGGTTGCGGTGATCACCGCGCTAGCCCCCGCCAAGATCAACCTCTATTTGCATATCGTCGGCCGCCGGCAAGACGGCATGCATCTGCTTGATAGCCTGGTCACCTTCGCTGCTCTCGCCGACACGGTGACGGTCCAAACCGCTGACGGGCTGACGCTACAAATCGACGGCCCGTTCGCCGGCGACTTGGACGCTAAGCACAACCTGGTATTGCAGGCCGCCCGGGCTTTAGCGCAGGCCTCCGGCCGGCCTCTGCGGGCCGCCATCCGCCTAACCAAAAACATCCCGGTAGCGGCCGGCCTCGGTGGCGGTTCAGCCGATGCCGCCGCCACCCTGCGCGCGTTGATGGCTCTGTGGCAGCTTCCCGGCACGGCGGTAGACCTTCCTGCTTTGGCCCTTGGCCTCGGCGCGGACGTTCCCGCCTGCCTGGCAAGCCAGCCCGCGTTTGTCGGCGGCATTGGCGAGCAATTGGCCCGTGCCCCGGTATTGCCGCAAGTTGACCTGCTGCTGGTCAACCCGCGGAGGCCGCTCGCCACGCCGGATGTCTTTCGGGCCAGGTCCGGTGCCTTCTCGCGGTCCGCCCGTTTCGAGGCCCCCCCGCGCGACGGCGCGGCGTTGGCCCGGCTGCTGGCCACCCGCGCCAACGACTTGACCGCCCCCGCGAACCGTTGCTGTCCGGAAATTTCGGCGGTGCTAACCGCACTTGAGGCGCTGCCCGGTTGCCGCCTCGCCAGGATGTGCGGCAGCGGCGCCACTTGTTTTGGTCTGTTCGATCACGCACAGGCAGCTGCCGCCGCCGCGGCGCTGGCCCATACGCCATGGTGGGTACGGGCGAGCGAAACCACCGATTCTCGCTCTCCGGCGTTGACAGGACACCCTTCGACTATTGCTATTTGAGACCAAAGCGTCGATTTTTCGGCGCGCCCTACGCGCCGACGATGTTTTGCTAACCACGCCGCGCCATCTGCACCGGATACCGATGGAAACAGTTGCCCTAATCCTCGCCGCCGGCTGCGGCGCGCGCTTTGGCGGTACGGCCCCGAAGCAATATCAAAACCTGGCCGGCCAGCCGGTGCTGCGCCGAGCCGTGCGGGCCTTCTTGAACCATCCTTGTGTTGACGCGGTGCGCGTGGTCATCGGGCCCAAGGACCACCTGTCCTATCAAAACGCACTCGGCGATTTGCCCTTGTTGCCGCCGGTCGTCGGCGGCGAGTCCCGGCAGCAGTCGGGCCGCTTGGGTTTGGAAAGCTTTCAGGCGCAAACGCCGCGCCATGTCCTCATCCATGACGCCGCGCGCCCCTGCTTGCCGGCGATCGTCATCGACAGGGTGCTCGACGCATTACGCGATACCCCGGGTGCCGTGCCCGCACTGCCTGTTGCCGACACGATCAAGCGCGGCGACCATCGCGGCTTTGGCAATGAGACCGTGGACCGCATGAATCTCTGGCGCGCCCAGACGCCCCAAGGTTTCCACTACGCGCGGATCCTTGCCGCGCATCAAGCCGCGACGGACCGCAACCTGACCGACGACGCCGCCGTGGCGGCGGCGGCGGGCATGGCCGTCAGGCTGGTCGAGGGCAGTGTCGAGAACATAAAGCTCACCACGCCGGAGGATTTGCGCCGCGCCGAATATGCTTTTGGCGATGCCGAGATGCGCGTCGGCAGCGGCATGGACGTGCATGCTTTTGGTCCGGGTGATGCGGTCACGTTATGCGGCGTCGCAATTCCCCACGGGCGCGGTCTTCGCGGTCACTCCGACGCCGATGTCGGTTGGCACGCCCTCACCGATGCCATACTGGGTGCCCTCAGCGACGGCGACATTGGCGAACATTTTCCGCCCACCGATGCGCAATGGCGCGGCGCTGATTCGGCCATTTTTCTTAGCCATGCTGCCGCGCGCGTGGCCGCGGCGGGTGGCGAGATCTCCCATGTCGATATCACCATGATTTGCCAGGCCCCGAAAATCGCCCCTCATCGCCAAGCCATGCGCGAACGCACGGCCGCGGTCCTCGGATTGCCGCTGCGCCGTGTCAGCGTCAAGGCAACGACAACCGAAGGACTGGGATACACCGGCCGCGGGGAGGGCATCGCCGCCCAGGCCACCGCGACCCTACGCCTCTATCCAGGCTGGGACGTGGACAGCCAATAGTCGGGCCCGGCGATGACACATGTGTCGTCGGGGGTTCCGTCGCGGCGCAACGAGCGGACAGCCGTAAGCTCCGGCCAGGGCGTATTGCGAAAGGCTTGGTTGAGTGTAGCCGCCGCCTCCCGGTCCCGGTGGCTAACGCAGGGAATAATGCCCACCCGCGAGACGAACAGCGCCGCGAATCCCTCTTTTACTTTGGTCACCATCAAGAAATGGCCCCAGAACTCGTCGTTTGTCAGCGGCACCAGCAATCGCCCGCCGAGGCGCACTCGGTCCAGCCAGATTGCCAGCGGGTGGGTGACGCCGGCATTCACGATGATTACATCCACCTCGCCTGGATCGTAGTCGCAACCGTCCCCGTGAATCAGCGTGACATTTGGCCTGTCGGCAAGGTT
>QIGO01000234.1 GCA_003230015.1 Alphaproteobacteria bacterium
TGGGGCCACAGGGTAAAACCGCCCAATATTTCATTCGTCGTCTTGAATGACATATTGAGCAGCCAATAGATCGGCAACATCAGGAACAGGATGTAGAGCGTCGGTACGATCCATATTGGCCGGTTCATGGCGCTGTTCCTCTACCTTGCGTCGTTTCTTGTCATCACGGTGTAGAACACCCAACTGGCAAGCAGCGTCATGATGAAATAGATCAGCGACATCGCCGCGGCCGGCCCAAGATCGAATTGCCCCAGAGCCACTTTCACCAGATCGATTGACAGGAAGGTCGTCGAATTGCCCGGCCCCCCGCCCGTCAGTACGAACACCTCGGTGTAAATCATGAAGCTGTCTATGAACCGCAGCAGAATGGCGATGGTCAGAACCTGCTTCATCTTCGGCAACTGTATGTGACGAAACACCGCCCATGGTTTGGCGCCATCGATTTTCGCTGCTTGGTAATAGGCATCGGGGATCGCGATCAGGCCGGCATAGGCCAGCAGGACCACCAAGGAGGTCCAGTGCCAAACATCCATCAGGATCACCGTGAACCAGGCCGCCATCGGCTGTCGGGTCATGTTGTAGTCGATACCGAGGGAATTGATCGCCTTCCCCAGCAGGCCGACCTCCGGCAGCGCGAAGATATTCCACATGGCGCCGACGACATTCCACGGAATGAGCAAGGGCAGCGCCATCAGCACCAGACAAACCGAGACCCACGGCCCTTTACGGGGCATGGTCAACGCAATCGCCACCCCGAGCGGTATTTCAATGGTCAGGATGATCGCCGTGAACACCAGCTGACGGGCCAGTGCGGCCTGGAACCGGTCGGAACGCAGCAAATCCTCGAACCAGCCCACCCCCTGCCAAAAGAAGATATTGTTGCCAAAGGTTTCCTGCACCGAATAATTGACCACCGTCATCAGCGGGATCAGGGCATTGAAGGCCACCAGCGCCAGCACCGGCGCGACGAACAGCCAGGCTCTCTGATTTTGGGTTTTGTTCATGCTGTCACCCCCCCTATCAGCCGGCGACCAACCAACTATCGGCATAGAGCCCGGTCCGTGCCGGATCGAACGCCAGATGCGTGCTGCCTTCGGGAATCACATCGTCATCGGTGCAAAATACATAGACCCGGACCCCCCCGGCGCGGGTTTCCACGACCCGGTAGCGCCCTGTATCGACGGTCCGAACCACCTGCGCCGGTATTCCCTTTTCCGCGAAATGCACGAATTCCGGCCGCACCCCCAATTCCAGCTTGGCCGCGGCAAGCCCGTTACCCACCGGGCCTGCCAGCGGCACGTGGCAATCCCCGACGAAGGTAGCGCCATCGCGCAGCTCGCAAGGCAGAACATTCATGCCCGGCGAGCCGATAAAATGCCCCACGAATGTGTGCGCCGGCCTTTCGAACAATTCCACCGGTGTACCGATCTGAACCACCTCGCCTTCGCGCATCACCACCACCTGGTCGGCAAAGGTCAGCGCCTCGGTCTGGTCGTGAGTGACGTAAATCATCGTCGCCCGCACCCGCTGATGCAGCTCCTTGATCTTGGATCGCAGCTTCCACTTCAGATGCGGGTCGATAACCGTCAGCGGTTCATCGAACATGATGACATTCACATCGTCGCGCACCAGGCCTCGGCCCATGGAGATTTTCTGCTTGCCGTCAGCCGTCAATCCCGCCGCACGCTTCGACAGCATGTCGTCCAATTCCAGCAGCCTGGCTATTTCGCGTACCCGCTGATCCACCCGTGCGGGCTCGACTCCGCGGTTGCGTAGTGGGAAGGCGAGATTATCGTAAACCGTCATCGTGTCGTAGATGACCGGAAACTGGAACACTTGCGCGATATTGCGCTCCACCGGCGCCAAACCGGTGACATCGCGCCCATCGAACCGGATCCGGCCTTCCGAGGGCGTCAGCAATCCGGAGATAATATTCAGCAATGTCGTTTTCCCGCAGCCCGAAGGGCCCAGCAGGGCATAGGCGCCGCCGTCCGACCAATCGATATTGAGTTCCTTGAGCGCCCAGTCCATGGCCTCCGATGGATTGGACAAATAGCTATGGCGCAGCTTCTCAAGCGTTATTTTCGCCACCTTTGCCCCCTTGATAGACGCTCCTTGGTATTAGGCAGCGACCAATGCTCCATCGGCGCCGAAATAGAGGCACCGGCTCACATCGACGAAAAATTTGTGAATTTCACCCACTTGGTAGGGCTGAACCCCATGGCTTTGAGCCACCCATATTTTTCCTGCCAAGCTGAAATGCGCCACACTCTCCGACCCTGAAAGTTCCGTCACCAGGATCTCCCCGTCGAGGGTCACCGCCGCCGCGCTCTGCCGTTGCGGCGTCACGTAATGGGGCCGCACACCAACTGTGTATTCGCCGTCTGGCGCCTCTGCGATCACCCCCTCGGCGGGCCAGCGCACATCGCCATTCATGATCACCTCTCCGCCCCGCTTGCTGACCTTTGCCGCATTGATCGGCGGGTCGGAGAACACTTGCGCCGTAACCAGGTCCTGTGGTGCCCGGTAGGCCACCGCGGTTTCGCCGAACTGCGTGATCCGCCCTTCGAACAGGGTCGCCGTATGCCCCCCCAGAAGCAGCGCTTCCGACGGCTCGGAGGTCGCGTAAACGACAATCGTACCGCGGTCCTCGAACAAGCGCGGCAGTTCATCGCGCAGCTCTTCGCGCAGTTTGTAGTCGAGATTGGCCAGCGGCTCGTCCAGCAGCACCAAGACCGAATCCTTGATAATGGCCCGCGCCAGCGCGGTCCGTTGCTGCTGCCCGCCTGAAAGCTCCGAGGGATGGCGCCCCAGCATCGGCGTCAGCCGCAGCAATGCCGCCGTCTCGCCGACCCGGCGTTCGATCTCCTGCTTGCTCCGCCTGGCCACCCGCAGCGGCGAGGCGATATTCTCGAAGACATTCATATTCGCGTAATTGACGAAGAACTGATGCACCAGCGACACATTGCGTTTTTGCGCTGACACACCGGTCACGTTTTTTCCGTTGAACCAAATTTCGCCGCTGCTCGGCCGTTCGAGTCCGGCCATCATTTTGATCAGCGTCGTCTTGCCGGCGTTGGTCGCCCCCAGCAGGACATTGAAGCCTGTCGTCGCCAACACAAGGTTGGTCTCATGGATATGCGTATCCGCGCCGGCAAGCTTCGTAACATTCCTTAATTCCAGCGTCATCCCGATGGGTCCGCGAGGGGTTGGTGCAATTATCTTAGAGCGTTTCTCGTCTTCGTGGCGAGCGAGAAAGCCGCAAATAAGGCACCGCCGGAGAAACGACCTTCCCCGGCGGTTTTCTTAGCGCTTAGAGACAATCGGTCAGTTAGCCGATGCCTCCCAACGCTTGATCAGGTCTTCATACTTGACCGTGATGCCCTGCGGCTTCTCGTTGGCCAGTTTCGCTTTCGGCGAACCGGGTTGGTCCAACCAGAAGCTGGCGTCTTTTTCCTCGTTCAGGCGCGGCCCGCAACCATTGTAGATATTGGCGGCTTCATCGACGGCCTGCATACGCGACATCGTCAGGTCCATTTCTTCGGCCAAACGGTCCATCGCCTCCTGCGGTGTGAAAGTACCGGAATTCACATCGCCGATTTGCTGCCACCAAATCTGCGACAATTTCGGATAATCCGGCACGTTGATCCCGGTCGGCGTCCACAGCACCCGGTCCGGTGAGCGATAGAACTCAACCAAACCGCCCAGCTTCGGTGCCCGTTCGGTAAAACTCGCATCGCGGATATCGCTATCCCGGATCGGTGTCAGGCCAACATGGGTCTTCTTCAGCGACACCGTCTTGGAGACCACGAACTGGGCATAGAGCCAGGCGGCCTTGCGGCGGTCCACAGGCGTCGATTTCATCAGCGTCCAGGAACCTGCATCCTGATAGCCCAGCTTCTGGCCTTCCTCCCAATAGGGACCATGGGGTGATGGCGCCATCCGCCACAGCGGAAAACCATCCTCGTCGACGGTGTTGTTGCCCTCGGACCTCGGCGCCACCATTTTGGCTGTAAAGGCCGTGTACCAGAATATCTGCTGCGCCACATTGCCTTGGCTCAGCGCCGGCAGTGACTGATAGAAATCATAGCTGGCCGCCTCTGGCGGCGCATATTTCCGCAGCCACTCATCCCACTTGCGAATGGCATAAACGGCGGCCGGACCATTCACGGCACCGCCGCGCGTCACCGAGGCGCCAACCGGGTTGCAAGTACCGGCTTCCATGCGGATGCCCCACTCGTCCACCGGCACGCCGTTGGGCAGGCCCTTCGAACCGGCACCGGCCATGGACAGCCAGGCATCGGTCATGCGCCAGCCCAGATCCGGCGCCCGCTTGCCGTAGTCCATATGGCCATAGATCCGGACGCCATCGATCTCTTGCACCGTTTCGGTGAAGAACTCGGCGATATCCTCATAGGCCGACCAATTCACCGGCACACCCAGGTCATAGCCGTAGATGTCCCTGAACTGTTCCTGGAAATCCGGGCGGTCGAACCAGTCTTTGCGGAACCAGTAGAGATTGGCGAATTGTTGGTCGGGCAATTGCCAGAGTTTACCGTCCGGTCCGGTGGTAAACGACTTGCCCATGAAATCGTCGACATCGAGTGTCGGCAGGGTCACGTCGGCGCCTTCGCCGGCCATCCAATCGGTCAGATTGACGGCAAGCTGCAGCCGCGAATGGGTACCGATCAGATCGGAATCGTTGATGTAGGCGTCATAGAGATTGCGGTTGGTCTGCATCTGGGTCTGCACGGCCTGGATGACCTCGCCCTCACCGAGAATTTGGTGAATGACCTTGATGCCGGTGATCTCTTCGAATGCCTTGGTGAGCACCTTGGATTCATAGTCATGTGTCGGAATGCCTTCCGATAGCACGGCGATTTCCATGCCCACGAACGGCTTGGCCGCGTTTATAAACCACTCCATCTCCGCCATCTGCTCTTCTTTAGTCAGCGTCGACGGCTGAAATTCCTCGGTGACCCACTTCTCCGCGGCTGCCAGATCGGCAAACGCTGATTGAGCCGATACGATCAAGGCGCTAGCCGCGACCGCCATCATCAAGCATTGTCGCATTGTGTTTCTCCCACTCATCGATTGAGTTGATTATTAGTGTTCACATTTTCGTATGAACCCAAAGCGAGCGTCAAGCGAAGATATCCATATGCCCTGAAATAACGCCGCCGCCAGCGGCGTTGGCGCATCCCCATCCAGCACCCGTTTGCCGCCACCCAAAGCTCAGGCAGCGATGGCGCTTACCAGCATCCGAATGTCCCGTTATCATTCGCGACACTCACAACTCAAGGACCGGCCATTTCATTCGCGCTTCCGCCCAATAGCAGGAGCACCATGAACACTGGCGGCGGGGACATCATGGCAAATCTTGCGGGCTTGCGCGAAATCTCCCTGGCCCATCGCCACATCGACGACGCCTGCGCTCTCGTCGCCGAGGCCGGCTGGAACGAGACGCCCGACGACTGGCGCTTGATGATCGCGCACGGCGACGCCATTGGCTTCGAGGACGGCACCGGCCGCCTCATCGCCGCCGCCCTCGGCCTGCCCTATGGCCGGCAGTTCGGCTGGATCAGCATGGTCCTTGTCACTGCCGCCCGGCGCCGCCGCGGTCTAGCCACCTACCTGCTTGACGCCTGTATCGCTGGCCACGAGGCTGCCGGCCGCGTTCCTGTGCTCGACGCCACGCCCGCTGGCGAGAAAGTCTATATCGGCCTAGGCTTCAAGCACCACTTCACCATCCAGCGTTGGCAATGCCCACACCCCGGCACCCCCGATAGTGACAACGGCGGCATCCGCCCCATCGCCGCCGCCGACATCGGCCAGATCATCGATTTCGACCGCGCCATCTTCGGCGGCGACCGCGCCGCGATCCTCCGCGACATCGCCACCCGCAGCGGCACCCTGGGCTGGGTCCGCACCGACGGCAGCGGTTATCTCATGAGCCGCGCCGGCCGTTTGGCCCGCCAGCTCGGTCCCCTATGCGCCGAGCATGACGATGCCGCCCGCGCCCTTGTCGCCGCCGCCCTGGCCCATATTGACGAGCCCCTCTTCATCGACGTGCCGGATCACCACACGGGCCTGATCGAAATGCTCAGCCAGCGCGGTTTCACCGCCCAACGCCCCTTCACACGCATGCTCAAGGGCAAACCCCCGGGCTTCGGCGACCCGGCCCGCATATACGCCCTCGCCGGCCCCGAACTCGGCTAGCCCACAGCTCTGTTAGGCTTCAAGACTTTCTCGCATCCGCCGCACCGTCTCTTCCGGCGCATCATTCTCCGCCATCAGCGCAAATAGCGCCTCATTGAGGCGCCCGATAATAGCCCCATCCGTGACCGGCTTGGTCTGCCCCGGATCGCTCTCCAGATTGTAGAGAACGGTATTTGTATCCTCCATTTTTTCTGGGAAATGAAAGGAGTGAGTCTTGCTGTCCACCTTCGACTTATGGGCGATACGCAACAGCGGCACGCCCTTGGTAAAGTCGAAAGGCGGCACCAGGCTGGCGCTTTTCAACTCCTCCACCGTGAACAGCTTGGTCATATGGGCCGGCATCAGGGTATATTGATAAAGATCCTGATTTCGCATGTCCTTGGGATAGCAAAAATACGTGTATCGCCCGTCGACCACATTGATCCCGCCGCCCCAATAACCAAAAATCCCGACCCGGGCGTCCTTTGCATCCCGCTCCAGCAGGGGCAGCAGCGATCTCCCCTGCACCTCCGGCGGGATCTCCGCACCGAAGAGTTCGCAGATCGTCGGCATCAGGTCGATGGTCTGGGTCAGGCTTTTTCGCCGCGTCCCGGCTTTATCCTTGTGATCCGGATGATAAACAAACAGCGGAATATGTGAGATCTCCTCATAGAGCGGCATGCGGTTTTTCGCCCACCAATCATGTTCGCCAAGCAAGAAGCCATGATCGGTCGTCACGATCAGGGCGGTATCGTCCCAAAGGTTATGCTTGTCGGCATAATCGAGGAAGCGGCCAAGCTCGTGATCGCACAGGCTTAGGAGCGCGAAATAATTGGCCCGCAACTCGTCGATCTCATCTTGCGGCTCGGTGACCCTCTCATAGCGCGGCCAGTCGAGAATCGGCCCCTCATAGTTGGTCTTGAATTTTTCTCTATAGCGTTCCGGCGCGAAGAATGGCTCATGGGGATCGAAGGTCTCGATCTGCAGGAACCAATTATCCGCCCGGCGGTTATCGTCGAGAAACGCGAAACCGAAATCGAAACATTGCACCGACGGAAAATCTTTCTCTTCCTTAATGAACTCCCGGTTGATCATGTAGTG
>QIGO01000162.1 GCA_003230015.1 Alphaproteobacteria bacterium
ACGCGGCCTACCTGACCGGCCAAATATTCATCGTCGTCGCCGCCGCCGGCGTGTTCTCATGGATGCTCACGGTCATCGGCATCCCTCAGGCCCTGCTCAACGGCATCGCCGGCCTTGATCTGTCGACGGTCCAATTCCTCATCGCCATCAACTTGTTCCTGTTAGTGCTTGGCTGTGTCGTCGACCCGACTTCGGCGATCCTGGTACTGACTCCCATTCTCATACCCATCATCGGCAGCCTCGGCATCGACGCTGTCCATTTCGGTATCATGATGACGGTCAATCTCAGCATCGGCATGTTCACGCCGCCCTTTGGCCTCAACATATTTGTCGCCCAGTCGATACTACCCACCGGCCTGCTCGATATTTACGCCGGACTGGTGCCGTTTTTCTTCGTGCAGGTTGCAGCACTCATGCTCATCACATTCGTACCTGGGCTGTCGCTCTTTTTGGCGCAAGCGGTCTAGGACCAAGGGAGGTAAAGACATGCAAAAAAAAATCCGAACATTTCTCGCTCTCGCATCATTGTTGCCGGCGCTGTTGACCGCGCAACAGGCCGCGGCGGACGCGGCGGCCGAAACCACCATGCGTCTGGCCAGCGCCACCATCAACGATGTCCAGCATGAATGGCAGAAGACCTTCGCCGCCCTGCTCGAGGAAAAAGTTGGTGACCGCGTCGAGACCCAGATTTTCCCGGCCAGCCAGCTCGGCACGATCCCGCGCATGGCGGAGGGCGTGTTGCTTGGCACCATAGAATCATTCATCACCCCGACCGCCTTTCTTTCGGGCACCGCACCGCGTTTCCAGATCTTCGATTCGCCCGGCCTGTTTGAAGACCCCGAGCATGTTGGCCGGGTGATTCATGACCCGGTTTATCGCGACCGCATTGAGACCTTGGCCCTCGATAAGGGACTGCGCGTCATCGGCGTCATCTTCAACAGCCCCATGCTTGTTCTCACCAACGATCCGGTCCGCACCCTTGACGACATGAAGGGGTTGAAAGTGCGCACATTTGCCTCGCCGCTGCAGATGGAGCCCATGAAGGCGATCGGCGCCAGCCCCTTGCCCCTTGCCTTGAGTGAGGTTGTTCCCGCCCTGCAGACCGGCAATATCGACGCCATGCTGGCCGGTATGCCGATCCTGACGGCGTTCAAATTCTACGATGTTGCCACCTATGTTACGGCCCTGCGCTTTCAGCAGATCGTCTCCGTGAATGTTGTCAATGAGAGCTGGTTCCAGGCCCAGCCCGAGGATATCCGCGCGGCGATCCGTGCCGCCGGACGCGAGGCCGAAACCGCGGTTTTGCAGTGGGGCATCGACAATGTCGGGCGCGCTAACCAGGCCTGGTTGGACAATGGCGGTGAGATCATCAGCCTGCCCGACGAGGACCAGGCGCGCATGATGGCTCTGTTCGCCGAAGTTGGCGCCAAAACAATATCGGCCGACGCCGATGTCGCGGCCGAATATGACCGTTTGGTTGCCGTCGTCAACGCCAACAAGGGGCAATAATGCAACCGGTTGGTGAAGTGAATATTGAGTATAATCAACTAGAAAGGGAGGTATGTTACAATCATGATTAAACTAAAAGCACTGGGCGCCCTGACTTTGGGCGCGCTCATCGGACTGGCCGCGACTGCCCAGGCCGAAGAGATCAAGAGCATCGCCATTATGGTTCCCGAGCAGGGCACCGACTTTGGCTGGAACCAGCAGGGTGTCGATGCCGCGCGCATCGTCGCCGAGAAATTCGGTCTCGAATTCCTGCCCGCCGAGGGCCTGGGTTATGGCGACGTCCGCCAGACCTTGCGCGAGTTGGCGGAGGAGGGTGCCGGCCTCATCATCGCCCATGCCGGCGGTTACAACGCCGCGGCCCAGGAAATTGCCGCCGAGACCGGCACGCCGGTGGCTATTGTTGACCGGCCCGACGACATGAAGGCCGGCCTCGTCGCCGACTACACCCTCAGCGGCCGTGAAGGCGCCTACCTTGCCGGTCGCCTGGCCGTCAAGATGAGCAAGACCGGCACCATCGGCATTGTCGTCTCCGGCGAACCGCCGTCTTGGAACTCCCAGTCGGCTGCTTTTGCCATGGGCGCCAAGGCCACCAACCCGGACATCGGCATCGTCTATGCCGTCATCGGCCCGGCCGCCTATGCCGACGCCGCCGGCGGTCGCCGGGTCACCGAGTCGGTGATCTCGGCCGGCGCCGACGTCATCTTCGGTCAAGGCAATGGTTCCAGCTTTGGCATGATCCAGGCAGTCGAGACCACCAAGGCCGTCAACGGCGAAAAGGCTTGGTTCATCGACGTCATCGGCGATAAGTCGGAACTCGACAAGGGCAACCTGCTCTCGTCCGTATTGTGGGACATGGTGCCGGTTTTCTCCGCCATGGTCGAAGATATCAAGGCCGATACCTTTGGCACGCGGGGTTACCAGATCAGTCTTGCCGACGATTCTGTCCGGCTGCTGAAAACGCCCCACATTCCCGACGATATCTGGGACGACCTGATGCAACTCCGCGGCGACATTATCGCCGGCACCGTCACGGTTGACGAGATCAACGACGCACAGCAAGTCCGTGCATTGATGAGTTCCGTCGAGGCGGCGGAATAACCAACGCGAAGGCAGGGCAGGGCGGTCTGCTTGGCCGCCCTGCTGCTTCGGGGGATCGCGTCGGAGGATTGACCACATGGCCATGACGGGCCAAGACCGCGCTGTTGTTCCGGCTGTCGCGGTCGAAGGCATTACCAAACACTTCCCCGGCGTCCTCGCCAACGACGATATTTCACTGACCTTCAACCCGGGCGAGATCCATGTTTTGTTGGGCGAGAATGGTGCCGGCAAGTCCACTCTCATCGCCATTCTGGCCGGCATGCAGCAACCCGACGCCGGTCGCATCCGGCTGGCCGAAAAAACGGTTCGCCTGACCTCCCCCCGCGAAAGTCTGGCCCACGGCATTGGCACTGTCTTTCAGCATGTATTGTTGGTGCCGAGCCTGACGGTGATCGAGAATCTCATGCTTGGCGGCCCTTGGCGCCGCCGCCTAGACCGGGCCTCGGCCCTGGCGCGCTTTGGCGAATTATCGCGAATACTGGCGGTATCCCTCGATCCCGATGCCCTGGTCGGGCGTCTGTCTCTTGGTGAGCAGCAGCAGGTCGAGATTATTCGCGCCCTCTGGCAAGGCGGCCGGGTTCTGATCCTCGACGAGCCCACATCCATGTTGACCCCCGCCGGTGTGCGCGAATTGGGCCAGGTTATGCGGCGCCTGCGCGACCAGGGCGTGGCCATCATCTTCATCACCCATAAGCTTAAAGAGGCCTACGAATTCGGTGACCGTATTTCCGTGCTTCGCCTCGGCCGCACCGTTGGCGAGATCACCAAGGCCCGCCTCGCCGCCATGAGCGAACAGCAGGCCACCGACGAAGTCATTCACCTGATGTTTGGGCCGTCGGCGACCGGGCAGACGGTCGACGCCGAAACCATGGCCCATGAGGGTCAGCGCCGGCGGCGCGCCACCGCCGTCGACCGTGGCCAATCGCCATTCCTCACTGTCCACGGTCTCTCCACCACGGCCCAGCCCGGCGAGAGTGCCTTGCGCGATGTCACCTTCGAAGTCTGGCCCGGCGAAATCCTCGGCATTGCCGGCGTCGACGGCAACGGTCAGAAGCAGCTCGCCGAGGCCCTTGCCGGTCAGCGCCCCGCCGCGTCCGGCGTCGTCGCCCTGCGCAATACCCAAATCACCCATCTGAATGTCGCGGCACGCCGGCGTTTGGGCTTGCGCTATATCACCGACGAGCGCGTCGGCGAGGGCATTGTCGCGACCCATTCCCTGGCCACCAATCTGGTCCTCAAGGAAATTGGCAGGGCGCCATTTTGGTGGCGCGGCATCACCCGTTGGGACAATATCCACGCCCATGCCCGCGAAAAGATCGCCACCCACGATATCCGCACCCCCTCCGAGCACACCCCCATCGGCCGCCTGTCCGGCGGCAACATTCAGAAGGCGTTGCTGGCCCGAGAGTTATCCACGCAAACCGGCGTTGTGATTTTCAACAAGCCCACCTACGGTCTTGATCTGCACAATATCCGCACCGCGCGCGCGGCCATCCTCCGGGGCGCGAAAGCAGGATTGGCGACAATACTGATATCCACTGAACTCGATGAGCTGGTCGAGTTATGCGACCGCATCGGTGTCATGTATCAGGGCCGCCTCAGCGGCATTGTCGAGAATGTCGAAGGCGCGGAGATCCAGATCGGCTTAATGATGACCGGCGCGGCGGCGGCGTGACCGCGCCGGCCCAAGGCGGAGTCAAATCATCGGCGGGCGCCCGCCTGGCGACAGCGTTCCGCGTTCTTTTGCCAATTGTGCTGGCCCTTCTGGTGGGCGCCGTCATCATCCTCGCTCTCGGCAAGGACCCGTTGACTTATTACGGCTATGTGGCGCGCCGTGGACTGCTGAGCCCCATCGGGATTCAGGCAACGATTACCAGGATGGCGCCCCTGCTGATGATCGCCGCCGGTCTCATCGTCGCCTTCCGGGCCGGCATCTGGAATCTCGGCGTCGACGGCCAGTTTCTGCTGGCGGCGGTCGTCACCGCGGCTCTCGCCCCGGTGCTGGTCACCCTTGTCCCGGGCTGGTTGATGATCCTTATAAGCTTGGTTGTGGCGGCCTTGGTCGGCGCCGCCTGGTCATTGATACCCGCCTTCCTCAAGGCCCGTTACGGGGTCAACGAGATCATCACCACATTGATGATGACCTTCCTCGGCATTGGTCTTGCCAACGTTCTCATCAAGCTGCCTTTCAACGACCCCAACACCACGGTGCCTCAGACCGCCACTTTGGCTGTCGAGGATCGACTGCCCAGGCTATTCGATACCACCATCCATAGCGGTGTCGTCATCGCCATTGTCGCCGTCTTGCTGGTGCATCTGTTGATGACCCGAACCGCATTCGGACTGAAGTTACAGATCGTCGGCGCCAACCCGCGCGCCGCCGTCCATGCTGGCCTCAACGTCTCGCGGCTGACGTTCGCGACTTTTGCCCTCTCTGCGGGTTTGGTTGGACTTGGCGGCGCGATCGAGGTTTTGGGTGTTTGGGGCACGGTCCGTGCCGATTGGAATCCGGCCTTTGGGCTGTTGGTCGTACCCTTGGTGTTTCTCGCCCGCTTGCATGGCGTCGCGGTGATCGGTTTTGTGCTCTTCTTCGCCGTATTGATGAGCGGCGGCGAGAGCGCCTCCCGCCGCCTCGGGGTCCCCACCGACTTCGTTTTGGTACTCGTGGCGTTGCTTTTGATATTCCTGGCCTTGGTGGAGTTTCTCGACCACCGCCGCCGCCAAGCAACGAAGGCTTGAGCCAATGCCCGGTTTGTTTACGGTCGATTTCACCACCGCCCTGATTTTTGGCGCCGTCACCGCCGGTATTCCGCTCCTGCTCGCCGGTTTGGGGGAGCAGATCTCGGAGAAGGCGGGCGTGCTCAATATCGGCATCGAGGGCATGATGCTGTTCGGCGCCTATACCGGTTTCCTTGTCGCCTTTAAGACCGACTCCATTTGGCTCGGCTTCCTCGGCGGCGCCGGCGGCGGCATGCTCGTCGCTTTGCTGATGGCGATTTTTTGCGTCTGGCTAGGCATGAATCAAATCGTTATCGGCATTGCCTTGACCCTGGGCGCCGAGGGGTTGACAGCACTGCTGCACCATTTCCAGTTCAGCCGCACCTATCCACGCCTCGGCGCTATCGACAGTCTGCCACTGCCGGTCATCAGCGATATACCGGTATTCGGCAGGGCCCTGTTCGATCGTCATCCCCTCGTCTATCTCTCTATTCTACTGGTCTTTGCCATGGCCTGGCTGTTTCGCAACACCTATGTCGGGCTCAACCTGCAAGCCGCTGGCGACAAGCCCGCGGCCCTCGACGCCGCCGGCGTCGATGTCTATCTGACCCGGTCTTGCGCGGTTTTGGCGACCGGCGCCCTCGCCGGCATCGGCGGCGCCTATCTGGCCAATGTCGGTGCCGGCCTGTTCCTGCCCTTCATGACCAACGGTGCCGGTTTCATCGGCCTCGTGCTTGCCATGCTGGCCCGCGGCCACCCGGTTTGGGTGCTCTTCGGCGCCGCACTGTTCGGCGCCAGCCTGGCTTTGACCACCGCCCTGCAAGTCGCCGGTCTCAACATCCCCACCGACGTCGTGCAAATGTTACCCTTCGCCATGGTGATGTTGGTATTGGTCATCTTCGCCCGCCACAGCTACCTGCCGCCGGCCCTGGGATTGCCTTATGTGCGCGGCGAGCGCTAGATTTCACAAATAACGGGAGGTTAGGCGAACATGGCGGATACCAAAGTTTACATTCTCGACGGCGGCACGTTGGTCATCGACGGCTACCACGCATTCTGGAATCGCGGGCCCGGCGGTGAGCTTCGTTTCCCCTGCTTTTCAGTGCTCATCGAGCATCAGGACGGCCGCTACATTTTCGACACCGGTTATGATCACGACCACGTCCAGCGCGTCTTGCCGTTCGAGAAGCCCTTGCAGACACCCGAACAAACCATCCCTGGCCAGCTCGCCCAACTAAACCTCAAGCCCCAGGACATCGATTACGTGATCAATTCCCACTATCACTTCGATCACTGCGGCGGTAACAAATACCTCACCGAAGCCTGCACCGTCTGTCATGCCAAGGAGCTGGAGGCCTGTGGCTGTTATCAACCTTTCGAACATCTGGGATATTCCGATCTGAGCTTCTCGCCCGAACTACAGGCCAAGCGCGATGGCCCGCCGGCGGAACCGGCGCTGGATATCTACACCCCGAAATTCGAAACCGTCACCGGCGACCAGGAAATCGCCAAGGGCCTATGGCTGTTCGAAACCCCCGGCCACACGGCGGGCCACTACAGCCTAATGGTGGAACTGGCGGGCCGCCGCCCCATGCTGTTCACCGCCGACGCCTGTTACAGCCAGAAGAATATGGACCTGATGTGCATCTCCAGTTTCCATCTCGACCCGGTGGCGAGCCTGCAATCCATGACGCGGCTAAAAGAATTAGCCGAAAAACACGACGCCGAACTGTTCTATTCCCACGACCCGGATTCCTTCCCCAACTACCAAAAAGGATCAGCCTTCTATTCCTGATGGCTCTTGTTCCCCGGCCGCGTTTGCTACCAGCGGATCATCCCGCCATCCACCGC
>QIGO01000183.1 GCA_003230015.1 Alphaproteobacteria bacterium
CCAACGAGGACTGGCTCTACATCGCCGAAACCACCGGCAAGTGCATCAGCCGCATGCGCGTGCAACCGGATGGCACCCTCACCCAGCGCGAAGTCTACGGGCCCAGTGACCTCGGCGTGGCCGGCTTTCCGGACGGTATCGCCTTCGATGCCTATGGCAATCTTTGGGGCACGCTGGTCATGCGCGATCAGGTCTTCGCCATCACGCCGCAGGGTGAATGCCACATTATCCTGGACGACAATAATCCCGCGCCGGCCGCCGCATTGGAGGATGCCTTTCAGCGCGACGCCGTGACGCCGGAACATCTGCTGGCCTGCGGCGGGACAATCGCGCCGTGGTTTGCCAGCATCACCTTCGCCGGCAAAGACCTTCGTACGGTCTGCGTGGGCAGCCTACGCGGCACCAGCATCCCGACATTTCGCTCGCCGGTAGCCGGCCTCCCCATGGTGCATTGGTAAGGATCGTTTGGCGGTCCGCGCCGGCCTGGCTTACTCCAAGTTGGTATGGCGAGCCCGCATTGAGGGACCGGTCTCGCCAAGGCGGCCGCGCAGCGCCAAGACCAAGATCTCAAAGACGATAAACTGCGCGCCTTCGAAGAGCGACCCCATGGGCAACACCGACAGGCTGCCGCCTTGGTCGTCCGCCATCGTCTGCGCCGGCAGCAGCAAGACACAATCAGCCGCCCGAGGCACGTCGCCGGCTGGCTGAGCCGTGACGCAGGCCACCCTGGCGCCAGCCTGGCGCGCCCGGTCGGCCAGCGCCGCGACCGAGGCAAACCAGCCGGGGCCGGCGCTGACGACCAGAAGGTCGCCGCTGCCCACCGGCGGCGTTGTCATATCGCCCAGAACATGGGCATCGAGGCCAAGATGATACAGACGCATGGCCAAGGCCCGCATCATCAACCCTTCCCTGCCGACGCCATGAAGCACTATGCGCCGGGCCCGGCTCAACTCCGCGACAAAGCCGTCGAACGCCTCGGTTTTGACGCTGGCCACGACGCCGCGCAACTCCTCCAACGCACCGTCACCCAGCGCGGCAATGTCGATGTCAGCCATCACCCGCCCTCATCGCTGCGTTCATCGAACACGTCATTGACCGCCCTCTCCAACAAACCGAGATCGTCGAGCACATCCAGGATCGAGTAGCGGCTGCGGATCAGGCGGGCGGCGAACACCGTGTCGCGGTGGTGTTGCGGCGAGACGCCGATATGAGCGGCCTGCAGCGGCGCGCCCGCGCGGGCGAGCAGGGCCGCCATCTCCTCCCGGCTCATAAGCTGAGACTTCAATCGTTGGCGCAGCTCGGGCCACATTTCTACCCAATTGTTCAGCCGCAGTCGCAGTGCGCTGCCCTCGGCGTGTTTTGCCGCGGTTTCCATGAACGAACGTTCGGCGATCTCAGTCGCCCCGAACCGTGTCGCGATCTCAGCGCGTTTCTGCGCCAAGGTGCGGGCATTGGCCAGGGCGAAGGCGACATCGGCGTCCGTGAAGTCGCGGCCGTTGATCCAGTCGAAAAGGCTCAATACCGTGAGTGTTCCGATGGCGACGCAGGCGCCATGAGATATCCGCTCGCCGTCGTGGCTGAGCCCCTCCATTTCCCACATATGGGCGATCTGATGGTCAGCACCGGAAGCCGGCCGCGACGAGCCGTAGATCTCCATGGCCAGGCCCGAGATCGTCAAGCCGATGAACAGGGATGCGACAGCCTGCAACTCACCACGCGCCACACCGTCGGGATCGCCCAGCCAATCGCGCAGATTGTCCTGAACCAGCGGCCATGCGACCTCGTCGATGGCCTCGATGCCAAGCGCGTCGGCCAGGATCCAGTCCGCCCCGGCCGGCACCTTGCCGGCAAGGTCGCCGAACCCCCATCCCGCCATCCGTGGCGGTGCTGCGGCGAGCACGTCAATGTCGGCAAGGATGGCTACCGGCGGCCGGCATGGAATGGTCTTTTTGAAACCCTTGTCGGACAGCGGCGATCCCGCCGACGAATAGCCATCCATGGAGGCCGCGGTGGCGATGCAGCTATAATCCCGGTCGAGCTGAAAGGCGGCATATTTTACCAGGTCACTGATCACGCCGGACCCCACCGCCAGGGGCACGGCGTCGTGCTCGGCCATGATGGATTTGAGCTCTTCGGCACGTTCCACCGTCGGCTTGATACGCGGCTGGCCCGGCAAGATATGGCACCGCACATCGATTCCAGCAGTTTTCAGGCGATCGGACACCTGGCATCCCGCCGCGGCGTCGGTATTGTCATCGGCGATCAGCAACGCCGGGCTGTCGCCATGGTTGCGGCGGTAGAACGCGGCCACGTCGCCCAGCGCGCCGGGCGCGGCGCAGATCTCGCGAATGGCGCCGGACGAGGCAATCGCGGGGGCGATAATCTGCTCGGCCATGGATTGCCAGTGGTTCATCGCTCTGGCGTCCATCAGCGAGCCAACGTCATTCCTTGCGCATCGAAATAGTGCAGGCGATGCGGTGGCAAATATAGTCCCACCCGCTCGCCCAGCGCTGTTGCATCGTCGCCTGTGGTCTTGGCTACCAAACGGTCACCGCTTTCGGTGTCCATGTATAGATAGGTCTCGCCGCCAAGGGACTCTTTCACCGCCACAACGACACTCAAGCTAGCCGCGTCCGGGGGCCCGACCTCGAGATGCTCCGGGCGGACGCCCAGGGTCGCCGGCGGCACTGAACCTGACGGCGCCGCGTATTGGCCAAGGGTGTGGGCGGCATAACGCACAGCACCGCCCTCCATCGTGATCGGCAGGAAGTTCATACTCGGCGCGCCGATGAAGCCAGCGACAAATTGGCTTGACGGTTGTTTGTAGATATCGAGCGGCGCGCCGATTTGCTCGACCCGGCCCTCATTTAGAACGACGATCTTGTCGGCCATGGTCATCGCTTCGACCTGGTCATGGGTAACATAGATCATCGTCGCGCCGAGCTGTTTGTGGAGTGCCTCAAGCTCGACCCGCATTTGTACCCGCAGCTTGGCATCGAGGTTGGACAGTGGCTCGTCGAACAAAAACACCTTCGGTTGTTTGACGATGGCCCGTCCGATGGCGACGCGCTGGCGCTGGCCACCCGACAGCTGCGCGGGTTTGCGGTCAAGATAGTCCTCAAGCTGCAGAATGCGCACGGCTTCGGCGACCCGGCGCCGCCGCTCGTCGGCGGGAACCTTGTTGACCTTGAGGCCGAACTCGATATTTTCGCGCACCCGCATATGCGGATAGAGGGCATAGGACTGAAAGACCATGGCAACGTCGCGATCGGACGGCGCCACGTTGGTGACGTCGGTATCGCCGATCGTGATGGCGCCTTCGGTGATGCCCTCCAAACCGGCGATGCAGCGCAACAGCGTGGATTTGCCGCAGCCGGACGGCCCGACGAAGACGGCAAACTCGCCCTGTTCTATTTCCAGGGACACGTCCGCCAGAGCGCGCACCGCATCATAATGTTTGGTCAGCCTCGATAACGCGACCCTGTACAAATGATCCACCCCGTTTCTGCTGGCGGCGCCAAACGCTGGCCATGAAGGCAATTTACATTTGTTTACGTCGTGTTACAATGGTATTATAAACAACCCAAATCAGATCAAGGGAGGAGTGACATGGATTTTCGCTACCAGGCGAGTGCGCTAGCGCTTGTAAGTGGCTTGACACTCGCGGGCGCCGCCGGCGCCCAGGAGTGGTCGTTGGAGGAGGCCGCGAAGCCCTATGCCGGGACGACGGTCGACGTCGTGTTCCTGCTGCGGCCAGGCTATGAGGCCGCGGAAGCGATGTTGCCGGAATTCGAGGAAAAGACCGGCATCAAGGTCAACATCATCAAACAGCCTTATGAAAACTCGCTGGGCGAACAAGTCCGCGACTTCGTTGCCGACGGGGACCTCGATATCGCCCTGATCGATCTCGTATGGATCGGCAATTTCGCGGAGAATGGTTGGATCGAACCGATCTCCAAATTCACCTCTAACCCGGATCTGACCGACCCGGATCTCGACATCGACGATTTCTTCCCGTTGGTGTTGAACGCATTCGGCGGCTGGAACGGCGAGATCTACGGCCTGCCGTTCGACAATTATTCCGGCCTGCTATTCTATAACAAATGCATGCTCGACGACGCCGGTTTCGACGGCCCGCCGCAAACGTGGGATGAGCTCAAGGACGTCTATGGGCCGGCTCTGACCAAAGACGGCAAATATGCCTTTGCGTTGCAGTCAAAACGCAACGAGACCCAGTCTGCCGACAGTTTCGCCCGCGTCCTGTGGCCGTTCGGCGGCTCGTTCCTCGATGAGAATTTCCGCTCCAACCTGCTGTCGGACGAAAGCTTGGCCGGTCTCAATTTCCGTCAAGATCTGATGCAATATATGCCGGAAGGAATTGTCGCCTACGACCATGCCGAAACCGTCAACGCATTCGCACAAGGCGATGTGGCGATGATCACCGAATGGTCGGCCTTCTACTCGACACTGACCAATCCGGAAACCTCCCAGGTCACCGACTGCCTGGCGATTTCGCCGGAGCCGAAGGGGCCGGCCGGCCGCAAGCCGGCACTTGGCGGTTTCTCTCTCGCGGTCGCGTCCCAGGCGGATGAAGACGAGCAGGCCGCGGCCTGGTTGTTCATCCAATGGGTGACCTCAAAAGCCAATGCCATGGAATATCTCGAGCGTGGCGGCGTCCCGGCGCGCCAATCGGTCTACCAAGAGGCTGGCGTTGCTGAAAAATTCAGCTTTGTTCCGTCGCTGGTGGAGAGTTGGCAAGAGGGCGTGCCGGAGTTCCGTCCGCGCTTTGCCGAATGGCCTGAAGTCACGGAAATCGTTCAGGAATGGGGCACCAAGATCATGTTGGGTGATGTCACCGTCGAGGACGGCGCCAAGGAGCTGGGCGACCGCATGGAAGCCGTGCTTGAAAAGGCCGGTTATTATGACGGTAGGAAACCTTTGGCTCAGTAGGACCATACCGGCTACAGCGAGGGTGGGGTGCGCAATGCCCCGCCCTCGCCCGATCTGGCCCGCCGTTGCATGTCGGCTGCCGCGCCAACCTCACGGTGCGACCGGCCCCACGGGATCGTGAGGGACGAAAATGCGCGGATCGGTCGGGCGTAAAACCATCATTGCTTTTATAGGTCCGGCGGTTCTCGCGCTGGCCGTCATCGGCATCGGTCCGCTGTTGTTTGCGGCATGGACCTCGCTGCTGAATTTCAATCTCACCAAGCTCAGGGATGTGAGGTTTATCGGCCTCGAAAACTACGCCAACGTCCTCACCGATGAGGCGTTCTGGGCCGCGATGGGCCGGACATTCACTCTGCTGGGCATTGCTCTTCCGGTGCAAATCGCACTGGGACTGGGCATTGCCCTGCTGCTGAGCCAACCGGGCGTCGGCTTCTTGCGCACCCTGACGCGCCTGAGCCTGGTGGTGCCCATGGCGACGACCTATGCCGTCGTCGGCCTGCTTGGCCAAGTCATGTTCAACATAAAATTCGGTGTCGTCAACCAGCTCATCGGATTTCTGGGCTTCTCCCCGGTCAACTGGATCGGCGACTCGACCAACGCTTTTATTTTGGTCGTCTTTTGGGATATCTGGCAGTGGACGCCGTTCGTGGCCCTGGTCTTGCTGGCCGGGTTGACCACGGTGCCGGGAGAGATCGAGGAGGCCGCCAGGCTCGAGACCCGGAAATGGTGGACAATACTGCGCCATGTGCAGTTGCCGTTTCTGATCCCCGGACTCACCGCCGTGTTGATTCTGCGCACGGCCGACACGCTGAAGCTGTTTGACATGGTGTTCACGATGACCCGCGGCGGCCCCGGCGCGGCGACCGAATTTGTCTCGGTGATGATCCAGCGTGTCGGATTTCGTGCTTTTAATTTGGGCCTGGCGTCGGCCCAGGCGATCATTCTGCTGATTATCACAATTATCCTGAGCCAGCTCTATCTCAAGCTTGTTTATAAGGAGGTCCGCCAATGACCGGATTGGCGCCGGGCGCCGGACGCCGGCTGGCCCCCCAGATCGCCCTGCTGCTGTTGGTCATTCTGTTTTGTGTCTTTCCCTTCTACTGGATGGTGACGACCAGTCTGAAAACCCAGCTTCTGGCGCTCCAAGCGCCGCCCGCATGGATTTTCGAGCCGACATTGTCGAACTATCGCGCGGTGCTGATTGACGATGGCGTCGGCCGGACCTTGATCAACTCCTTGATCGTCGCCATCTCGACGACGGCCCTGGCGATCGCCCTTGGCGCGCCGGCTGCCTACGCCTTGGCGCGGTTTGAGTTTCGCGGAAAAAAGGACCTGTGGTTCTGGTTCATCACCAACCGCATGGTGTCGCCGATCGTCTTGGCGCTGCCCTTCTTTCTGATCGTGCGCAAGATCGGTTTGCTCGACACTCAGTTGGTTCTGATCCTCATCTATCTCACTTTCAATCTCCCGATCGTTATCTGGATTTGTACCGACCAGTTCCGCTCTATTCCCTATGACTTGGACGAAGCGGCGATCCTGGAGGGCGCCTCGCAATTCCGTATCTTCCGGTCGATCTGTTTGCCGTTGGCGATGCCCGGCGTTGCCGTCAGTGCCATCTTCGCATTTATCTTTTCGTGGAATGAGTTGTTGTTTGCCCTGGTGCTCACGCGATCGAACGCACGGACCGCGCCGGCCATGGCAGTCAGCTTCATGGAAGGCTACAATCTGCCTTTCGGCAAGATCATGGCCACATCGACGTTGATCGTCATTCCGGTCATCATTTTTGCGCTCATCGCGTCGAAGCAATTGGTGCGTGGGTTGACCATGGGCGCGGTGAAGTGAGGCCGCTGTCGGATCTCCCGGTCGCCGACCGGCAGGCCGTGCGTTTTGTCCTCACCGACATCGATGACACGTTAACCTGCGACGGGGCCTTGCCGTCGTCGTCGCTGGCCGCCATGGAACGGCTGCGGGCGGCGGGTTTGACGGTGGTGGCGATCACCGGCCGCCCGGCCGGCTGGTGCGACCATATTGCGCGCATGTGGCCGGTCGGCGCGGTGGTCGGGGAGAATGGCGCGTTCTGGTTTGCCTATGACCGCACGCAACGAACGATGCGCAGCGGCTTTGCAAAACCGGCCGCCGAACGCGAAGCCGACCGCCAGCGCCTTGAGCGCCTGAAACAACGGATCCTGGCGGC
>QIGO01000047.1 GCA_003230015.1 Alphaproteobacteria bacterium
CAAGCCCGCAAGCTGTTTCTTAGCTTGAAGCCGGGAGATCGTCGGGCCGCATTGACCATGCTCGCCGATTGATCGGCGCCGTGCCGGGTCGCTACTTTTGCGCTTAGATTACGAAACGCATCCCTTCTAAAGGCCTCGGCCTAATCCGACAAAATGCGGTTCACTAATACGCCGCGGTGCAGGAGTCCGGCTATGACTGAGGTGTTGAAGAAGTCCTTTGAGGGGTTCGGATGGTCGCGGGATCATGGCAAAGAGTGCGCCCATTGTGTCGGAGAAATGATGTGGGCCTCGCCAATAGCGGGGTGCGCGTGTCTTTCGACCGCTAAAAGCATTCCCTCACATTGATCCGCGCTGGGGGAGATCAATCGATCTGAAGAAAATCGCGCACAGATCCGGCTACCGGCCAAACTCAAGCCATGCGGCTTAATACGCCGCCCAATTTGTCGACCTCTTCCAGGGCCCGGCCCGCGCCAAGTGCCACGCAGGTCAAGGGATCGTCAGCGATCGCCGCGGGGAGGCCGGTCGCATGGCTCAACACCATATCGAGATTGTTCAACAGCGCGCCACCACCCGTGAGCACGATCCCTTTATCGACAATGTCGGCGGCAAGCTCCGGCGCGGTATGCTCCAGGGCGACCTTGACCGCGTCAATGATGGCGCTGATGGGCTCAGCCAAGCTCTCGGAGATTTGGCGCTCGGAAATAATCAACTCCTTGGGCACGCCGTTCATTAGGTCGCGACCCTTGACCTCCATGGTACGGCCTTCGCCGTCCTGAGGAGGACAGGCTGAGCCAATCACCTTCTTGATGCGCTCGGCACTACCCTCGCCGACCAGCAGATTATGGTTGCGGCGGATGTAGCTGATAATCGCCTCGTCCATCTTGTCGCCGCCCATGCGAATGGAACGCGAGTACACGATGCCGCCGAGTGACAACACCGCGACCTCGGTGGTGCCGCCGCCGATGTCAACGACCATGGAGCCGGTCGGCTCGGTGACCGGCAATCCGGCACCGATGGCGGCCGCAACCGGCTCTTCGATCAGGAAGACGCGCCTAGCGCCCGCACTCTCGGCCGACCCGTGGATGGCCCGGCGTTCCACCGCGGTCGACCCCGATGGTACACAGACGACGATCCTAGGCCTGATTAAACTGCGCCGGTTAGGGACCTTGCGAATGAACTCCTTGATCATCTCCTCGGCGACTTCGAAGTCGGCGATCACACCATCGCGCAAGGGACGGATCACCTGGATATTGCCGGGCGTGCGGCCGAGCATCTGCTTGGCTTCGTTGCCGACCGCCAGAACCCGTCTCTTGCCGTTAGCCTCGATGATCGCCACCATCGACGGCTCGTTGAGCACGATGTTCTCGCCCTTGACGTAGACCAGCGTGTTCGCCGTGCCCAAATCGATGGCCATATCCGTCGAAAACGCTCCCAGAAATCTTGTAAGCATATGTCTAACCGCTGTTTCCTGAACAAGCTTCGAGTTCGCGGATAACTTGCTTCGGCTCAGCTGCCAACCGGTGTCATTGAAGGCAGCTTATTACCCTGTGTCGAAACTCTTGCTGAATTTTCTGTGTGACGCGCACTTGGGTCTGAACGATCCGTCGCGGCGGGCTTTCTGGTTTTGTCGATTTCCGCGGCGATGCAGGGCCGCTTCGGTACCAGCCCTCTGGAGGTGCGTTGATCCCAGCAAGATTAATGGTTCCGCTGACGTATTTTTTCCGGATGCGTTGAGCCGCCGCTGGGCGGCCCCAACCTAATGCCGATGTTCGCAATGTCATGCCCAAAGTAACTCGGCGGCTGTCGAAGGCCGCCGTTCGTTCTCGAACCAGTCGGCCGTCTAAGCCGGCTCGCCGAGGCTGGCAGTGCGGAATGTCACCATCCGTTGCTGCCCCTCGTCCCAAATAACGTAAAACATCGCCTTGAATGCTGATCGTAGGGTTACGACAGGGACGTCGCGTAGATCAGCGACAGCATCAATGCACCTCGGGCCGGGAGCGCCGGGTCCAGCGCGATGTCAATCAGGAAGCCCGCGACTACACCCAATCGCTAATGGAGACCGAGGCTTATGCGGCCTCCAGCGGTGAACGCAAGAAGATCGAAAGGCTATTTGGCGAGGCCAAGAGTATTCTCTCGATGGTCAGGCTCAGACTGAGGGGCCTGACCGGCGCCAGAGATGAGTTCCTCCTGATCGCCACCGTCCAGAACCTCAAAAGACTTGCCAATCGCACCGCAAGACCGCCGCCGCCCATGATGGCCTGATAAATGCCAAAATGCTCCATCCAACCAGACCAATAGCGCAAAATCGCCTCAGCAAACTGACGCGGAAACGAAAAATGTCCGCACCTTCTAAAAGCGGACACCGGGACTCGGTTCCAATCGGACTTTTTCAACACCCTCAGCCACAAGCGGTCATGCGCTCGTCGCATCAATTGCTAATTTGGACATTTGCCAACATTGCCCTCCGCGGGCAGGAAGAATCGTTTGCGCTCGCAGGCTGTGAGTTGGCGCGGCACGATTTCTTTTGCGTAATCGATGAGGGCTTGGGTCGTCGAGAATGCGCGAAATATTCGCGCTGTCCCATCGTATGATGCCGTAAGGACACGCGATCCGTCTGGGCTGAACGCGGCAGAATTCAGGTTGTTTTCGTGGCCTTCTAGAATTGCAACTTGGTTGCCGGTGGTGGCGTCCCAGACACGCGCCGTGTTATCTGCAGACGCCGTGACAACACGGTTGCCATCTGGACTGAATGCTGCTTGGTAGACAGGGCTCTCGTGGCCAATGAACACCGCCAACTCTTCTCCATCGACCGTCCATAACCGGGCTGTGCGGTCCGCTGATGCCGTTACGACACGGGTGCCATCGGGACTAAAAGCACCTTGGTAGATAAGTCTTCGGTGACCCCGCAGCACGGCGACCTCCGACCCACTGCCAACATCCCATACTCTGGCCGTGGCGTCTTGCGAGACTGTCAGCGCCAACCGGCTATCCGGACTGAAGTCAACGCCCGTTACGGCCCCGGTATGACCTGCTAGAACAGCCGTCTCAGCCCCGGTTTCAGCGCTCCAGATACGCGCAGTGCCGTCGAGCGAGCTGGTAATTATGTGTTTGCCGTTTGGACTAAAGGCAGCGTTGTTGATATTGCCCTCGTGGCCGCGCAATACCGCAATCTCTTGACCGTCGGAGACGTCCCAAAGGCCTGCCGTTTGTCCAGCCGCGACGACGACCTGGGAGCCATCCGGGCTAAATGACGCGACGTTCACGAATTGTGCGTCAAGGTAATCGATGGGACTCGCGTAGTCGCCTTGAAAGACTGCAATATCTGTCCCGGTTCGAGCGTCCCACAGGCGCGCATTGCCATCGGGCGTTACCGTAAGTACGTTCCGTTCATCCGGGCTAAACACCGCGCTGGAAACAACGGGTTTGTTGCCGCCCAAAGTAGCAACCACGGCGCCGTCGACCGCGTCCCAAACCCGTGCAGTGGCATCGAACGAGGCGGTCAGAACAAGGCTGCCGCTCGGACTGTATACTGCTGATGCCACACCGGCTCTGTGCCGCAAGAGCACCTGCCCCAAGAGGCCACCTGTCTCCCATATTCGGATGGTTCCATCAGCCGAGGCTGTTGCAAATCGATCTGTTGTGGGGCTGCCGGCAAGGTCCTGGATTGCTTGCTCGTGCCCGCCGAGCACAGCCAATTGAGTGCCGTCGAGGGCGTCCCATACGCGACCTGTCCCGTCGCGTGACGCCGTGACGACACGACTGCCGTCAGCAGAAAACGCGACGGCGGTCACCGAGCGTTCGTGGCCCTCTAGGACCGATATGATTGCGCCGTCGTCGACATCCCAGATGCGCGCCGTATCGTCAGACGAAGCTGTGACGACACGACTGCCGTCAGGACTGAAGGCGACGGCATTGACTGACAGATCGTGGCCACGAAGGATCATGATCTCGTTACCACTGTCGACATCCCAAAGGCGTGCCGTCTCGTCGTCGGACGCGGTGACGAGGGTCGTACTGTCGGGGCTGAAGGCCACATCGCGTACATTGCTGCCGTGTCCCTCCAACACGGCGATTTCCGTCCCGCTTGCAGCATCCCAAAGCCGGACTGTGGTGTCGTTTGAGGCGGTGGCGACATATCTGCCGTCGTTGCTGAAGGCGATCGCATTGATTCGCCCGGTGTGACCCGCCAAAACACCGATCCTGGTTGCGATGGTTGCGTCCCAGAGCTGGGCCGTCCCATCATCGGAAGCCGTCACGATCCGGCGACCGTCCGGGCTGAAGAGAGCAAGCCGAACCGTTCGGTCATGCCCTTCAAGGACCGCGATCTCGGCACCGCTCGCCGCATTCCATAGGCGGGCGGTTTTATCGGCCGAGGCCGTGACGATGCGTCGGCCATCGGGGCTGAAGGCGGCCGACCGGACCGCACCTTCATGTCCTCGAAGTACGGCTATTTCTGATCCGGTCTCGACATTCCAGACACGTGCGGTCCCATCACTCGATGCAGAAACAAGCTGGCTGCCATTCGGGCTGTACGCCACTTGCAATACGCCGTCCTCGTGACCGCGCAGAACGGCGATCTCGCGTTGGGCGGATATTGCGCTATAGAGCGCTGCCTCGGCGTCGGCGACGTAGGGGCGGTCCGGGTTGCTCATATCATCGGGCAACGCCTCCAATGCCAACAGGATACCGTTGGTCGCTTTACCCGACATGGTTTGCTGACGCGAGATGTCTGTCAGGTAGACGGATTGATTGCGAAGCGCTTCGTTTCTGGCGACGAGCGCTTGATCCCGTGCGACGACAGCTATCTCCGCTTGCCGCCCCGCCTCTTGTTCGGCGCTGCGCGCCTGTTCAGCACTGCGCTCGGCGACCTCGGCCTGCCGACTTGCTTCCTGCTGACCCCTGAACCCGACGACGGCGCCTGTGCTGGCTGCAAGCGCGAGGATCAGTGTGACGGCCGCCGCGAAACGGGTGCGCCGGGCCAGTCGGTGGGTTGCCGCTTCCCGCTCGTGTGCCGCAGCGGCTTCGACCTCCAACCGTTCTCGTTTTACCGCCTCCTCTGTTTCTATCCGCTTGCGCTCCGCTTCACGTTCCCCCTCATCCCGCTGTCGCTGCGCTGATATCGATGCCTCCATGTAGCCAATGGTCTTGTCGTCAACCTCCTCACGCCGGATCAGCAGCACATCCTCCGCTTCCGCCAATCGCTTCCCGCGCGGCAGCAGAAGATCGGGGTTCTTGTCCTCCGCCAGCCAACGCCGTGCGTCCGCCTGGACGCGAGCCCGGGTTTCGAGGAACTCACGATCGGCCGCAATGATTTGTTGGGCACGTGGCCAGTGGCTAAGCAGCGCCTCATGCGCGACCCTAACCACCGTTTCGCCGTTTCCACCCTCGTCGCTTACAAGCAGGCGGGCGCCGATGAGTGCGTCCGTCAAAGCCGCCTGTGCCGTCGTCTGGTCGACTTCTAATCTCGTTGCGGGCCTTGCGGTGACCGTCTCATCGCGCAGCCTGACGGTGACCAGCGAGCGTAGCAGCGCAGGCAATGCGGCTTGGGTTTCGTCTGTAAGAGCGCCAAATACATCATCGGCGCGCTTGGAGATCGCACCCTCCAGCCCACCGAGGGCACGGTAGTCGGCGAAGGTCAGCAGCCGACGCCCCTTTCCAGCTTCGTAGAGGGCGCTCAGCACGAACTCCAGAAGCGGCAGAGACGAGGGGTCGTTGGCCGCCGCCTGTTGCAGCACATCCTCGAGGCGGCCCGCCTCGGGGTCCTCCTCGAACCGCGAGCCCACGGTCCGCGCCGGGTTGCGGATGATTTGTGCAATCTCCGGCCCCGCAGGTGGCAGAAGCTCGTAACTACCCAGCCCATCTTTCAGCTCGGAAAGGCCCGGTACGCCGGCACAGTGGTGCAGAAAATCGGTGCGAATCGTGCTGATGACCCGAACCGAACGGCTGCGTGCCAATGCGGCTAGCAGACCAACAAACGCCTCTCGCGATGCCGCGTCGCAGCCTTCGGCCGTGAACAATTCCTCCAACTGATCGACGACGATGATCAAACGGGCCGCCGAACCACCGATCCGCGAAAGCGCGGCATCAATGGTGGCCACGACGGCGCTGGGCACTTGCTGGAAAAGCCGGTCAATACCGGGAAGCCTTGCGATCTCGGGCAACGCATGGTCCCGACGCACAGCCAATGACAGGGCGTTGCGCGGATCGGGCCCTTCGGAGGGACGGAAGATGCAGTACCTCGACGCGGTGATCCCCTCGATTGCCCCTGGCTTGGTCAGGGCTGGAAGTAGACCAGCCCTGACCAGAGACGACTTCCCAGCCCCGCTCATGCCGTAGATCAGGAGGAAGGCTGTCCCGGCAGCAGCTTGTTGTTCGAGACGTTCCGTTGCCATCGCGATGGCCTTTGCTCGACCGTGAAAGAACCGGGCGTGCTCGTACTCGAAGACACTGAGCCCGCGGAATGGCGATACGTCTCGAAACTCCGATGCTAAGGGCACGCGGTAGACGTGTACCGGATAGCTGATGTTTTTAACCTCGTGTCGGCCGAGGTCCTCGAACTCCAGCCCAAGTCGATCGCGCACATGATTGATGACGTTGTCGGAGATGCATAGCCCGCCGGGCGTCGCCATTGCCTCAAGGCGGGCCGCCACATTGACACCGTCGCCCATCAGGTTATCGCCCTCGACCATGACATCGCCAAGGTTGACGCCGATCCGGAACCGCATGCGCCGCGCTTCGGGCACATCGGCACTACGCTTGTCGAGCTCGAGCTGAATTTCGGTGGCGCAGCGAACGGCTTCGACCGGGCTGGCGAACTCGGCGATCACACTATCGCCGGCACTGCCGAACACGCGCCCATCGTGGGTGTGGATCAGCTCATCGATAACACTACGATAGGATTTAAGGGTGGCGAGCGTGCCCTCTTCATTCTCGCCCATGAGCCGTGAGTACCCGACCACGTCGGCTGCCAGGATAGCGGCAAGCTTACGTTGAACGCGTTTCTCCACTATGCCGGCTCCCCTGGGACATGTCCCCAGGCCAGTCTAGAGAGATTTCCGCTCATTTGGAATCGCGAGGGATTCCCACGAATCGTTTTATCTGATTCAAGATGCAAGTTGGAGAAGGAGGCCAGCCCGGATGGCGAAAGCTCTTTCGATTGATTTACGAGAACGACTTGTTTTGGCGGTTGACGGCGGCATGACGCGGCGATCGGCGGCGAGACGCTATGGGGTTGCGGCATCGACAGCCATCAAATGGGTGGATCAATGGCGCCGGACGGGCAATGTGGAGCCGCGGCCACGTGGCGGTGATCTTCGCTCGGAGCGGATCGAGGCCCATGCCGATGAGGTCCTGGCGTTGATCGAGGAGACGCCGGACCTCACCTTGGAGGAGGTGGCCGGGCATCTCGATGAGGCGCATGGCCTGAAGGTGTCCCAAAGCACGGTCTGGCGTCTGCTTGACCGCCAAGACGAGGCAACTTATGCACAGGGATATTGAATTCAATGCTGATGGGCTGACCCTGCGAGGTTGGCTCTACCTCCCCGAAAATGTGGCGGCACCGGTCCCAACAGTCGTGATGGCTCACGGGTTCTCGGCGGTTAAAGAGCAGTATCTCGATGACTTTGCTGAGGCATTCGCATCTTCGGGCTTTGCTGCCTTGGTCTATGACAATCGCAACTTTGGCGCCAGCGACGGCGAGCCGCGTCAGGAAATTGATCCGGTCCTTCAGGTTTGGGACTATCGACACGCAATCACTTTCGCTCGGACGCTGCCGGAAGTCGATGGCGAGCACATCGGTATCTGGGGCACCAGCTTCAGTGGCGGCCATGTTCTTATGGTCGGCGCCATCGACCGTCGTGTGAAGTGCGTTGTATCTCAGGTTCCAACGATCAGCGGTCCGGAGGCTGCACTTCGGCGCACACGGGCGGATTTGGTGCCAAATCTCCTGGCAGCGTTCGACGCCGATCGCGAGGCCCGCTTCTTCGGCAATGCGCCTCAAACCATTCCGGTGGTGGCGGAAGACGGTACAGCACCTTGCGTGCTTCCGGGAAAGGAGAGCTGGGATTTCTTCAGCGCCAGCATGGCGCGCGCGCCTTCCTACCGCAACGAAATCACACTTCGGTCCGGCGAAATGGCACGAGAATACGAACCGGGTAGCTGGGTCCACAGAATGAGTCCGACGCCGCTGCTCATGATTGTCGCCGATGAGGATACGCTGACACCAACGGATCTCGCGCTTGACGCCTTTGAGCGTGCCCGTCATCCGAAGAAGCTTCTTCTGCTCTCTGGCGGTCACTTCGTGCCTTATGTGGATGAATTCGACAGAACCAGCGCTGCGGCAATTCAGTGGTTCCACGAGCACTTGATGGCTGGTTAGGGTCATTAGACGGTTTGCGGACCGCCGCGCTACGACCGCAACTGGGGGATCAACGGACTCTGAGGGTGCGAAAGCCGACGTCGGCGCCGGCACGTCCGTTGTCGGCGGAAGCGGACGTTGCGTGTGGCTCAACAAAGCCGTCCTTCGGCCCGCTATATCGCAAAACTATTATTGTGTGAAACGTCATAATGGCTCTGTTGAAGCGTTTTCCCTGCTTAGGAGCCTGGGCGGGGTCTGGTCTTCCTAGCCTCATCTCCCGAAGCTGCGGATAAAACACTTTGCATTGGCGTGCCCGACGCGCCTCG
>QIGO01000032.1 GCA_003230015.1 Alphaproteobacteria bacterium
ATTTCTGGCCCGGAAAAGAGTCGATCCACGCCCATGACCGCGGGCGCTTGCGGGAGCGTATGGACTACGGCTATTCCGATGTTTCGCCCGAGCCGGCTGACAACATTACGACTTGGTAATGACGCGGAAACCTCAGCCGCGGCATGCAGGTGAAAGAGAACAGGACAGCAACAAACCACTGGCAAACCCCTTTTCCGCATCACCTCATGAATTCGTGATCGAATGCTGTTTCGTTCCTGTCTTCGCCTTTTGGCAATTAACGCGGTATATAAGGGTTTACAGACCTTGGCGCACCCTGCGACAGGGTGTCCCAGGGCCACAGAATCGCCATATTTTGCCGCACAATCGCCACTGCTAATAACCCTTCTCATCTTCAACATGAATGGCCATGAACACAGCGACTAAAACGACAACACGGCCTTCGCGCCGCTGGAAATTTCAATGGAAAACGCGGCACTTGCTCGTGCTCCTCTTGGCCGCCTTAGGCACCTATGCCTTCTTGGAGTCTCGTGCCGAATGGTCGGCGATGCACCGCTGGAACCGGGCCGTCGGAGACATGAGCGTGGTCCTGGTCAGTTTTTCCATGGTTATCGGCCCGTTGGCACGCCTGTGGCCAGTGTTCCGCGGCGCCATTCCGTGGCGGCGGGAGTTTGGCATCTACGGTGTCCTGCTCGCGTTCATTCACACCATCATCATCCTCGCCGGCTGGGTCCAATGGGACCTGATGCGCATTTTCGGCTACGAATTTAATCCCGCGATCAACGCCTATGTCATGTTCCAGCACGGTTTTGGACTGGCCAACGTCATCGGCATCGTTGCTCTCGTCTACGGGGCCGTTCTCGCACTCGCTTCCAGCAATTGGAGTCAGCGGCTGCTCGGCGGGCCCGTATGGAAGTTCCTGCAGCAAAGCGCTTATGTATTGTGGATGCTGATCGTCATTCACACGGCGTATTTTCTGTATCTCCACTTTCAAGACTACCATCGCAACACACCGGCCCCGAACTGGGCCCAGATACCGTTTGCGGCGCTCGTCGCGCTTATCATCTTGCTCCAGTTTGCGGCCTTCTTGAAAACCTGGAGATCGAAACGGCCGTCGCGGCGAAATCCGACATCATGGGGTCAAGGCACGGAAATTGCTGAACCGCTGTAGATCTGACGCTTGTTGCTCAGGGTACGGTGCCGCGTACGGCCCAGGCATGCGCTGTTAGGTCGAAGCTGCGGTCGGGCCCGCTGCCGATTATCTTGCCGCGCAAGCTGTTTTTGACGTCGGCTGCTGCGTCGGAACCAAGCTTGCCGACAAAGGAAGTGGTCGACGTAACGTTGCTCAGGAATGGTGCCCAATAGTCTTCGAATGAGCCGTATTCCGTCTCGACTAGATGCCTTTCAGTCACCACGTCGGCCAGCCCCGCTTCCCGCCACAGGCCCCCCAGGGCGAGGTCGTCTGGGTAGTTCACGTCCAGGGTCCCCGCGGCCACTTGGCGGGCGGTTTCGCCTGGCACGACTTCACGGACGGCATCCCAAAACAGCCTGAGCATCGGCATGCCCTTGGCGAAGTCCCACTGGCTGGTGACGACGGACCCGCCAGGTCGTGTGACCCGCGACATCTCCGCCAGCGCCGCTGGCGCGTCCGGAATTTCCTGCAGGATGAGTAACGAGACTGTCCCGTCGAAGCTGTCGTCGTCGAAAGCGATGTCCTGTGCGTCACCGACTTCGAAACACAGACGGTCATCGCTGATTTTCTCTCGGCAATGCCGGACATAGGCCTCGGCCGGCTCGATGCCGACCACCGTCGATTCCGCGACGCCCTTCAGCACTGCCAGGGCAAGGGCACCGGTACCGCTGCCCACATCCAGCACCCGGGCACCGTCGGGCAGCTTGGCAAAATCGACCAGGGCAGGGGCAAGAAGCTTGCTCCACCGTCCCATATAAAGCTCATAGGCAGCCGGGTTCGAGAATGCCCCCATCGCGACCTCCTATACCCTCATGGCAGCTAGCCCGGCCGCCATCACCGCCAATCCGCCGGTTGATGCACTGCCGGAGCATATTCGGTGCGGCTAGTGTGGCATCTTCATCCGCCTCCATCACCCAAGTAATGTGACGGTCGAAAAAGCCGATAAAGCGTCCGCGTATGACAGCGGCTTAGGTCGAAGGAAACCTGATCGTAACCCGCAATCCCGGGCTGTTGTCCTCCAGCACCAGTTGCGCGCCGTGCAATTGTGCCACCGCGTTGACCAGGCTCAGTCCAAGGCCGCTTCCAGCCTTTGAGCGGCTTGCGTCCAATCGCACAAAACGCTCCAGGACACGGTCGCGCTGGTCCGCCGGTATGCCCGGCCCGGAATCGGCGACCATGAACACCGGCCCGGTTTCACCCTGTGCCAGGCGCACCGTCACATGCCCTCCTGGCTCGGTATATTTGATCGCATTGTCCAGCAGGTTTGCCACCGCCTGTGACAGCAGCGGCTCGATACCGCGCCCCGCCACGCCCGCCTCGATATCCACATGCAGCGTCAGGCCCTTATCTTCGGCCACGGGCTCATAGAGTTCGGCGGCCCCGCGCGCCACGGTCCCAAGGTCCAGATCTTTCATATCCGAGGCTTCGCTGCCGCTTTCGGCCCGGGCGATTTTCAACAGCTCGTTAAATGTATTGAGCAGCCGTTCGCTGTCTTCGATGGAGGCTTCGAGAATATCCCGGTAACCGCCGGCCTCCGGCTTCTTCATCAGCGCCACTTCCATACGGCTGCGCATGCGCGACAGCGGTCCTCGCAGATCATGGGCGACATTGTCGGTAACCTGTCGCATGGCGGTCATCAGGCGCTCGATCTGCGCCAGCATGTCATTGAGTTGGCTGGCCAGCCGGTCCATTTCGTCACCGCTACCCGTAACCGGAACACGCCGGCTAAGGTCGCCGGCCATGATGTCCTGGCTGGTCTTGTTGATGGCATCGATCCGGCCCAGCATGTTCCGGCTCATCACGACGCCGCCGATCAGTCCCAGCACGACCGTCAGCGCCAGCGCCCAGATCAGCGACTGCCGCACCCGCGACCCAATGTCGATACGCTCCTGCACGTCACGGCCGACGAGCAGTTGGAAATCGCCGGCCAGCCGAAAATGCCGGGCCCGTGCCTGATGTGTTTCGGTACTCTGCCCAACCGGACGCTCAAAGGTAAAATCCATCCAGCCGTCCGCCTGTGTCGGCACCGGCGGCCAGCCATCCAGGTTACCGGCCAGGATCCGCCCGGTCGGTGTTGTCAGCAGATAAACGCTGCTCCGTTGGTTGCGGCTCCGCTCGGCCACGATGTTGCGCAATCCTGTCGTGCCGCTGCGCCGGTATTGCTCCGCCAGCCCGGTAATTTCGGCCCGAATTGTATCGTCGGTCTGCCGGGCGATGAGCCCATTTGTGGTCCAGAACAGGAAGGCCATGAGGGCCAGGCTCGAAAGCCCGAACAGCACCAGATAGCCCAGCGCCATGCGAAAAGCTGTAGTATTGAGCAGCTTAATCCGGTGCACGAAGGCAATACCCCGCCCCGCGGACCGTGTGCAGCAGCGGTTTGGCAAAGCCCTTGTCGATCTTGCCCCTCAGCCGGCTGATATGCACATCGATGACATTCGTCTGCGGATCGAAATGATACTCCCAGACATTCTCCAGCAGCATCGTCCGGGTCACCACGCGTCCGGCATTTCTCATCATATATTCCAGCAGACGAAATTCGCGTGGCTGCAGGATAAGCCGCTTATCGGCGCGCGCCACCCGGCGCTGTAGTAGGTCCATGGTCAGATCGGCCACCTGCAGATGCGTTTCCACCTGCTGCGGCGCTCGGCGGCGGACCAGCGCCTCGATCCGCGCCAGCAGTTCGGTAAAGGCGTAGGGTTTGGCCAGATAGTCGTCACCGCCGGCTTTCAGCCCTTTGACGCGGTCGTCGACCTGGCCCAGCGCGCTCAGAAACAGCACCGGCGTTTCACCGCCGCCGGCCCGAAGTTGGGAAACCAGCGTCAGTCCATCCAGCCTCGGCAACATACGGTCGACGACCAGCACGTCGAAATCCCCGCTTTGCGCCATCGCCAGACCCTCGATGCCATCGCTGGCCAGTTCCACCAGATAGCCGGATTCCTGCAAGCCCTTTTGCATATATTCGGCGGCCCTGCGGTCGTCTTCGATCACCAATACACGCATCTCTCAAACCTGTCGTAAGGGAGGATATTATCGATAATATCGTGCCCTGACATCTGTCCCACGCGGATCTGCCCAACAACTGAGCCTGTTCTTACCCAATTTCCAATTCTATCGGCTAGCTTAACTGTTCGAAGGTCTCGGTCTTGGGGTTCCAGACCTCGAGGTCGCCTTCGAAAATATTGAGATACCAGCCGTGCAGGCTCAAATTGCCGGCCGCCATAGCCTCCCGGACAAACGCAAAAGTGGTCAGGTTATCGAGGGACAACCGCACCGATTGGCGTTCCGAGGCGCGCAGCAAGGCATCGCCGCTAAGCCCCGGATCGGCCTGCAAGGCGCGTTCGCGCGCCACGCGTAGCAGGTCGGTCCAGGCTGTTATGAATCTGCCGCCGACCTCGCCGCCTTCTTGCTTGCGCACCATGGCGGCGACGCCACCGCAGTGGGCATGGCCGAGGATAATGATATGGTCAACACCCAGTCCCGTGACCGCGAACTCCAGCGCCGCACTTGTGCCGTGGTAGTGTCCGCCCTCCTCACAGGGCGGCACCAAGGCAGCGACATTGCGCACTGCGAAAACGTCCCCTGGCTCGGTCTGCAGGACGATCCCAGGATCGACTCGTGAATCCGAACATGCCACGACCGCGAAGCGCGGGCTCTGGCCGTGCCTAAGCTGATCTCGATACAGACTTGGATCCTTCCCGAAATACATTTCGTGGAATTTTCGAAATCCGTTCAGCAGAGTTTCTATCCCCGTCATTCCCACATCCCGTCAGTTGACCAACGTTACCCGGATCACCTTACCAACCCATTGCGATCGCCCTATCTCGGCACGCAATATCTGGCATACTTAGGAACCGCGGGCTGGAAGAAAAGACCGGCGCCCCGGGGGAGGGCGCCGGTCTAGGGGCCGCGACGCCGGGGTCAGGCGTCGCGGAGCGGCAGGGCCACGAAACGCTGTCCATTGTTGCGAACGACCAGCAGCAGCACGGTCTGTTGATCGGCCGCTTCGGCCTTTTTGATTTGTTCGGCGACTTCGGCGGTCGAAGTCACCTTGTTCGAGCCCACCGATGTGATCACGTCCCCGACCCGGAGGCCCTTTTGCAAGGCCTTGCTGTCACGGGCGATGTTGGTGATAACCACACCTTCGATATTGGCGTCGAGGCCGAGATCCCGCCGCATCGCCGCATCCAGACCGGCCAACTTCATGCCCAGCAAGGCGTTATCGGGGATCGCCTCGTCGGGTTGCAGTGCCGCGACCTGTTCCGACGGCAGGATGCCTATTTTCGCTGTCACGCTTTGCTCTTCGCCATCGCGCCAGATCGTCAGTTCGCTTTCTGTGCCCGCCTTGGTCGCGGCAATCAGGCGTGGCAGGTCGCGCAGGGAGTCCACCGGGTTGCCATCGACCTCAAGAATGGTATCGCCAACGCGCAAACCCGCGAGGTCGGCCGGCCCATCGCTGATCAAATTGGCGATAATCGCGCCGCGTGGACGATCCAGCCCCAGCCCCTCGGCCAGATCCGGCGTCACCGTCTGAATATTCACACCGAGCCAACCCCGCGCGACTTCCCCGTTTTCCTTAAGTTGGGCGATGACGTCCGCCGCGATTGAGGACGGTATGGAAAAACCGATTCCCACGCTGCCGCCGGTCGGCGAGAAGATCGCTGAATTGACGCCGATAACCTCACCGGCAAGGTTGAAAGCCGGTCCGCCGGAATTACCCCGATTGATCGGTGCATCGATTTGCAGGAAGTCATCGAACGGGCCCGAACCGATGTCACGCCCGCGCGCCGATATCACGCCGACGGTCACTGTTTGATCCAGGCCGAACGGTGTGCCTATGGCGATCACCCAGTCGCCGACGCGCGCCGCGTCTGAATCGCCGAACGCGACCGCCGGCAAGGGTTCGTCGGCCTCGATCTTGATCAGTGCCAGATCTGTTTTTGGATCGCGGCCGACCAGTGTGGCGGGCAGGGTACGGCCATCCTGGAGTTGGACGGTGATGCTATCCGCGTCCGCGATAACATGGTTGTTGGTAACGATGAAACCGGCCGGGTCGATTATGAAGCCCGACCCGATACCCCGTGACTGCGGTCTGCGTTGCTGGTGCGGCGGCCCAGGACGGTTGAAGCGGCGGAAATTTTCCGGCGCGTTACCGGGCCGGCTGCCGTCAAAGCGCGAGGCCTGGACGCTGGCTTTCTTGGTCACTTGGATGTTGACCACTGCCGGTCCGACCGTTTCGACCAGATCGGCAAAGCCGAATTGTGCGGTAAACGGTCCAGCTCCGGTACTTTGCGCCGTCGCGGTTTCGGCCCTGAACGACGCTGTGTAACTGAACGCGGCGGCGCCGACGACCGTCAACATCACCAGCCCGATGATGCGAGCCGGTCCCAAGACCTGCCGGGCTTGTTTTGCCGATCGTCTAACAATATCTAAATCACTGACCATGAGTATGCTCCCTTGGCTGACATTCTGTGGTAGGGAGTAAGGTGGGACGCGGACCTTACGGCCAAATGTCGCCGACATTACAATCTGGTAATTAAGCTCGACCCGGCGGCAGCCACCTCGCGCCGGGTCAGGTGAGAAGAGGCATAGGTTACATGGACTTACGGCTGTGTTTTGAAAACAAGGCGGGTACGAACATCGATGACGAATATGTTTTCCGCCACTACGCCGAGAATTATTTGAGCGGCTTCCCCATCGATTGGGGTGGCAGCATCTCCATCAGCCACACCGACAAGCAGACCGCCAATATGGAGCCGCTTTGGCAATACCTGATCCACGATTCTTCCACCGCCTGCCGCGACTATTTATGCGAATACCTGACGCGCAATCCCATGGCTGGCTATTTTGTCCATGTTTTCCAAGCCGACAGGGGCCGCAACCCATCGAAGATATTCTAGTCTGTTTTGGCCCAGTTTGAGTCGCCTGGAGCTTTTATCCGTTTGAACGATAAGAAAATGCGCCAAAACACCAGGCTAGAGCACATGGAGTGAACGCAATTTGCTCTAGAATCAACCTATAAGTCCCCGATCGAACATATGGCGAGACCCGGACCTAGAGCACGGGACTAGCTAATTTTTCCAATATCGTCCGAGGCCACCTACCCTATAGATTTGTCGCAGCCACGCCCCATCTTTGCCACTGGCAAGTATCGATAGAGGCAATAGGCTGGGCGCAGGGACTGTGAAAGGGGGGGGCGCAGTGGACCGGTGGCGCAAAAGGACACTTGCTGCGGTTTTGGCGATTGCGGTCGCGGCGTCGGCTCAGGCACCCACATGGGCGGCCGAACTACCGGCCAACATTGAACTCACACTAGTTTTATCGGCCGGTGCTGGCGATGACTCGTTGCTTGCTGCGGTTAGGGAAGCTGTCGCCGCCCGTCCCGAGCTTGTGTTGGAAATTGTCGAGGCGGCCATCCTGTTACAGCCTGACCTGGCCGTGGAAATCCGACTGGCCGCGGCCGCCACTGGCGAGATTACGGTTGCGCCGGCTGTGGGTCCTCTCGGCTTTGCGCTGGCGCCAATTCTTGGCGGTGCCGGGGCCGCGGGTGCTGTTGCCGCGGCGGCGGCCGGCGGCGCCGGTGGTAGCAGCACCGACGACGCCGGGGATCCGGCCCCTTTGCAAAGCATTCCGCCGCAACCGCCTCAGCCCCAGGGCAATTTCGAGGCCAACGAGTATTTAGTTTCCAACGGCCTTGCACCGATCAACGCATCTGCCGCTTACAGTCGTGGCTTGACCGGTGCCGGCGTCATTGTCGCTGTTTTTGACACCGGTTTGGACGCGGCCCATCCCGAGCTGCTGGGCCGAGTCGTCCCCGGCGGTTTCAATTTCGTCGAGAACAACGCCGATATCGGCGATCCGCAGGGCCACGGCACCCATGTTGCGGGCATAATCGCGGCCAACAAGGATGATGCCGGTATGCAAGGCGTCGCTTATGGCGCCAGCATCTTGCCGATCCGTATTGCCGACGCCAACGGCCGCATCGCGCTGAGCAGCGCTACTCTGGCCGCGGCCGTCGACTACGCGGTCGCTTCCGGCGCCTTTGTCCTCAACAACAGTTGGGGCGCGCTGGACGAATTTGTCACCGGCCTCACGACCGTCCAGGTAAATACCAGATACGCGCCGGAGATCGCCGCCTATCAGCGCGCCGCGGCAGCGGGCCGGGTCGTGGTTTTTGCCGCCCAGAACGCCGGCAACCCGAACCCCTCGCCACGCGCCGGCCTGCCTTACTACGTGCCCGACCTGCAGCCCAACTGGCTCGCCGTGGTTGCCATTGATCAGAGCGGCGCCATCGCATCATATAGCAACCGCTGCGGCGTCGCGGCGGCCTGGTGTGTCGCCGCGCCGGGCAGCGGTATCGTCTCCGCCAGGACCGGCGGCGGTTACCGGGCCCTGTCCGGGACCTCCATGGCCGCCCCCCATGTATCGGCCGCATTGGCTATTCTCAGGCAGCTTTTTCCTGAACTGTCGGCCGATGTAATCGTTCAGCGGCTCCTGACGACCGCCAACGGCAGCGGCATTTATGCCAACCAAAGCGTATATGGCTGGGGCCTGCTGGACCTTGCGGCGGCAACACGGCCGGTCGGCGCGACCTCGGTACTGACCGGCGCGACGATCGCCGACGCGTCATTCAGGTTGAGTGACACCAACCTTCGGCTTGGCGCCGCTTTTGGCGACGGTCTGAAAAACGCGGTCAGCGGCATGCAGTTGGCGGTTTTCGACAGCCAAAGGGCGACATTCTTTGTTGATCTGGAACCCTTTGTGCAGCTCGCGGATGTCTCCACCGACTTGCCTGGGATGCTCGATCGTTTTGGCAATGTTGACAAACAAACATTCTCATTCGGCTCCGGCACCCTTGCGATGGCTCTGACAGCCGAACCGGTCGGTATCGGCAAGGACAGCCAGCGGACGATTGAGGCGATCTCCTTTGTTAGCCAGATCGATGGCGGCAACGCGCTGTCCCTGAGTTTTAACGAGGATCCCGCGTTGGCTTTTGGCCTCCATGGCAATGGCAGCGTCGATAGTGCGGCCATGATTGCCCAGGATGCGTTCGCTTCGCCCTTTTTGTCCCTGACCGACGACACATTGGCCTTTGCCACATCGTCGAAGATCGCCGGGCTTGGCGATCTTCGTATCACCTCCTTCACCGGTTCGGTGGAAGAGGGCGGCGAGGGTGATGCCTTTGGCACGGCCATGGAGATCGCCATGCAGCCCCATGAGGCTGCCAAGGTCGCCATGCAATTCGGCATCGTCGCCGAAGAATCGACCTTCCTGGGCACTAGGTCACAAGGCGCCTTCGGTTTTGCCAACAACACCCCCACCCTGTTTAGCGGACTGTCCGCGAATATTGCATTGAACGGCAAACTAAGCTTGGTTGGCAGCATCTATACCGGCATCTCGACGCCAAGCCCGTCGTCGCAATCGCTGTTCGCCGATATCTCCCCGATCCAGTCCCAGTCATTTAGCCTCGGTTTGGTTGGCCGGGATCTCCTGCGCCGGGGTGATGGCTTCGGCGTCATTCTCAACCAGCCCCTGCGTGTGTCCAGCGGCAGCGCCGATATCGCGTTGACCAATGGACGCGACGCCGCCGGCAACCTGTCGGTCACGAACTTTACCGCCGATCTCACGCCCTCCGGCCGTGAACTGGATTTTGAAGTGTTCTACAACATGGCTCTTGGTGCGCAGACTTCGCTCGCCGCCAGCGCGCTCTTACGCCACGAGCCTGGACATATCGCCGACGCCGACAATGAAGGAATCCTGGCTCTAAGGCTTCGCCGTCGGTTCTAGCGCCTCCACCGACCGGTCGGCGATCGGCCAGTGCAGCGCGGCGGCGACGAGGCCAAGCAGGATCGCGATGATCCATACCGCGTCGTAGGAGCCGGTCAGGTCAAAGCTGATGCCGCCCAGCCAGGCGCCGAAGAACGCCCCCACTTGATGGCTCAGCATGACAATCCCAAACAGCGTCGCCATATAGCGCGGGCCGAAAATATCGCCGACCAGGCCGCCGGTCAGGGGTACGGTGCTTAACCACAACAGCCCGATGCTGGCGGAGAACGCCCAAACGGTAAGTTCCGACTTCGGCGCGATCATGAACAAAGTGATGATCACCGCGCGCCCCAAATAGATCCCCGACAACAAATATTTCTTCCGGTACTTGCCGCCCAGATACCCGGCTAGCAGGCCGCCCAGGATATTGAAAAAGCCGATAATACCCAACGCACTAGCCCCCACCAAGGGATCGAGACCGAAGCTGGCGACGTAGCCCGGCAGATGTGTGGCGATGAAGGCCACATGAAACCCGCAGACGCCGAAGCCGCCATTTAGCAGCTGATAGCCTTGGTGCCGGCGCGCCTGGGTTACAGCGCCGCCCAGGCTTAGGCCGCTCTTCGCGGCAACAGCGGGTTTGCCCACCAGGCCCACTGAAAGCGGCACGATCAAAGCGCTCAGCGCGGCCAGCACCAGCAATGCCATGGCCCAGCCAACCCAGCCTATCGTTAACTGAGCAAAGGGCAGCAGCAGGAACTGACCCACCGATCCACCGGCGGACGCGATACCGAGTGCGGCGCTCCGCCGCTCCGGTGGCGCCGCCCGCGCCACCGCCGACAGCACCAAGGGGAAGCCGCCGGCCGCGACCGCCATGCCGACCAACACACCACCCCCGAAATGCAAGGCAAACGCGCTGTTGCCCAGCGCCATGATCACCAGGCCGCAGACATAGACAATGCTGCCGAACACCAAACACCGCGCCGTTCCGTAGCGGTCGGCGAACACCCCGACGAACGGGGTCAACAGGCCCCAAATCAGATTCTGCACGGCCACGGCCAAGGCGAAATTGCCCCGCCCGATACCCAGCGCCTCGCTCATCGGTTCCAGAAACAGACCAAAGGTCTGCCGTATCCCCATGTTGAGGGCGAGGATGCCGCCGCCGCATAACAGCACGACTAAAGGCGTCCGCCAGTTTCTGGAACTCATGCCGTCAAATCGCCTCTATTTCGCAACGCACCGGAATTTACCGGCCATGACCTCGAAACAAAAATCGCCGGCGGCCGCCTCCTCAATCGCTTTCGTATTTGGACCGGTAGTCATCCGCCAGGGCTTTGTCCTGATCGTGTTTTTCCAAAAAACAGTTGCCACAGGCCAGCGCTTCGATGCCCGTGCCCATGAAACAGCGGAAGGCATCCTCGGGCGTGCCGACGATCGGCTCGCCACGCACGTTAAAACTGGTATTGACCACCACGGGGCAGCCCGTGCGCGACTTGAACGCGCTGATCAGGGCGTGGTAGCGCGGGTTGGTGTCCCGATGGACAGTCTGCACGCGGGCCGAATAATCCACATGCGTGACCGCCGGGATCTCGGACCTGACAATATTCAGTTTGTCGATGCCGAACAACGCCTGCTCGGCCGCCGTCATTTCCCGCCTGCGGTCCTGCGCCACCCCGGCGACCAGCAGCATGTAGGGGCTGTCGCAATCGATTTCGAACCACGTCGCCACATCTTCGCGCAGCACCGACGGCGCGAAGGGGCGGAATGACTCGCGGTATTTCACCTTCAGGTTGAGCAGCCTCTGCATCGATGGCGAGCGCGGGTCGCCGAGGATCGAGCGTCCGCCAAGAGCCCGCGGGCCGAACTCCATCCGGCCATTAAACCAACCCACGGCTTTGCCCTCGACCAGGGCGTCTGCCGTCCGCTGGATCATCTCCGCCTCGCCAAGGACGCTAAAACGGGCACCGGCCGCCGCCAGCCTGCGCTCCATTTCCGGCTGCCCGAATTGCGGCCCCAGAAAGGCACCCT
>QIGO01000062.1 GCA_003230015.1 Alphaproteobacteria bacterium
TCCGAAAGAGCACTGGCACGTCTTCAGTTGTGTGGTCCATACGTTTCCATGGCTGGCTCGTACCGAGGCTTCTGCCAGCGTCAGGCCGAGAGCACCATCATGGGTGCTAGAATAACGGATACCGTTAACTCTGGCCTAGAAAGCGGACATGGTGCGGAGCGTCGACCTTCGTCGGCTCATGACCCCAAGCGGTTATTTGGCCCCCGGGCGCGATCACCGGCAAGACCGTGGTGTTCACCAGGACGCTGGAGACCATGACCCGCGGCGCGGCCAAGGCGCTGGGCGACAAAGTCGCCGGATCGGTGTCCAAGAGGACCGAATGCGTGGCGCTGGGCGCGGAGGCCGGCTCCAAGGCGCGCAAGGCCGCCGAGCTGTGCGTCGAGACGCTCTCGGAGCAAGCCTGGCTGGACCTCGTCGGCGGCGCCTGATCGGGTTCTCACGGCTTGGGAACGATGCCGGGCTGGACGGCATTGAGGCCTTCGGCGATGACGGCGGCGACGTGGGTCATGGCGTCGGTGGGCCGGCCAAGGTAAAGGCAGCGGGATAAAGGCGCGTGGTAGCGATGGCGCACACCGCCTTGTTCGATATAGAACATGTCATTGGGTTTGAGGACTGCGTCGGTCCAACTGAGATGGGGGGCGGCGCAATATTCGCCGACCATGGCGTTGGGCGGTTTGCAGGTGAAGGTGCCGCCGAATTCCGGGGTGCCGGCGGTGGTGACGCGATTCAACTCGGCGATGACATCGCACTGGCGCACCCCCGGCTCGGCCATATCCAAAGCGGCCTGCATGGCAGCGGCGGAAATCTTGCCGGCCTGCATCATGTACTCGACTTCACGGTCCGATTTACGGAGGCGGACCCAGTTGACGAGCAGGAAGGCGTCGACAAAGGCGGCGTTGGGCAGACCGGATGTGAGGATCTGGTGCCAGCGGGCGGTGTAATAATAATCATCCATTTCGACGCCAATGCGCGCCCGGTCCCAGCCCTTGTCGGCGATCAGCCTGACGAGTGCCTGGATGGGATGCTTTTCCCGGGAGGCGACATAACTATCGTCGTAGGGGACGATCCGGTCATGGCCCATGAAGACCGTGAACTCGGCGCCGACCGCATCCATCTTACGGCCAAACCAAATGGGCTCATCCTCAGCCAGGGCAACGACCACCATTTGGGGGGTGTAGAAGGACCAGCCGTCGTAACCGGTGAGATAGAATTGGTTGGCCGGACCGGCGACGAGCAGGACATCGATGCCGGCCTTGGCCATGCGGGCCTTCACGCGCGCCAGGCGGTGCAGATATTCGCTGGTTTCGAACAGCATCCGGGCCTGTCGAGGCTTGGCGGTGTTGGGGTCTGTTTTGTTCATGGCTGCCCTATCTTGGGGGCTTGAGCTTACACATGTCGCCGGCAGGGGCCGCCGATAGCGGCAATACGCTCTGGCAATCGGCAAAACGACCGTTGGGGCGTCACCATCCGTAACGCCCCAACGAGTTGACTACCAGCTAGGCCAACTTTTCGTTAAAGAAAGCGAGCGTCCGCTCCCACGCCAACTCCGCCGCTGCCTGGTCGTACCGCGGCGTCGTATCGTTGTGGAAACCGTGGTTCGTGTCGGGGTATATGTTCGCGGTGAATTCCTTTCCGTTTTCCTTCAGCGCCGCCTCGTAATCCGGCCAGCCGGCGTTGATGCGGTCGTCGAGCCCCGCGTAGTGAAGCAACAACGGTGCCTGGATCTTCGGCACGTCCTCTACCGCCGCCTGCCGGCCGTAGAACGGCACCGAAGCAGCCAATTCGGGCAAGCGCACGGCCATGCCATTGCAGACACCGCCGCCGTAGCAGAACCCAACCACGCCCCAAGCGGTCATTTGCACCCAACGGGTTCAAAGGATCGCATTGTCCGAGCTGATACCTTGTAATAGAAGGATCACATGACTGATGTTGGGAAATGGCTCTGCGACCTTGGGTTTGAGCGCTTCGTCGATCTTTTCGAAGAAAATGAAATCGATTGTGAAGTCTTGTTTGAGTTAACTGATGCGGATTTGGCCGGCCTTAGCATTCCGCTTGGGGCTCGCAAAAAACTTTTGAAAGCGATCAAGAGCCTTTCGTACTCCTCTTCTAGCGAGGCATCCCAGCCAACGGGTGATGCGTTGCCACAGTCTGGGCCCAATTTGACAGTCTTCAAGGCCAGCGCCGAGCGGCGACACCTGACCGTGATGTTTGTCGATCTTGTCGGTTCGACAGATATGTCCGCAAGGCTCGATCCAGAGGATATGCGAGAGGTAATAACGCGCTACCAAAATTCCGTGGCCGGTGTGGTCACGCGGTTTTCCGGTTATGTCGCCAAGTATATGGGCGATGGCGTGCTTTGTTATTTCGGGTGGCCTCGGGCCCATGAGAACGATGCGGAGCGTGCAGTGCACGCAGGCCTGGCCATTACGGAGGCCACGACCGATATGACCGCACCAAACGGAGAAGCGATACGCGCGCGCATTGGAATTGCGACGGGCCTGGTCGTAGTTGGAGATCTGATTGGTGAGGGCGCCGCCCAAGAGGAGGCGGTGGTAGGCGATACGCCAAACTTAGCTTCCCGCTTACAGGACCTGGCTAAGCCGGGCCAAATCGTAATCAGCGCGACCACTCAAGATCTGGTCGGTGATCACTTTCTTGCGCACAGCATGGGACTGCAACGCTTGAAAGGTATCGGCGAGCCGATGGAGGCCTTTGCTGTCACGGAAGTGCGCGCATCGGAAAGCCGCTTTGCCGCTCGCTCCGCCAAGGGGATATTGCCACTTATTGGCCGTGAACAGGAGCTAGCCTTGCTGTTGGAACGCTGGCGCCAGGCCAAGGCTGGTGAAGGTCAGTTGGTGTTGCTCACCGGCGAAGCCGGCATTGGCAAGTCACGCATACTACGGGCAGCTGTCGACGCCATTGTCGCCGAACCCCATGTGCGGATCAGCTACCAATGTTCGCCCTACCACAGCGATAGCGCGCTCTTTCCCGCGATCCAACAGCTCGGCAGAGCCGCAGGCATAAATGCCAATGATGGTCCAGACACCAAGCTCGACAAATTGGAGGCGCTGCTCGCGCAAGCATCGGATCGAGTCGAAGATGAGGTGCCCGTGATTGCAGCAATGCTGGGAATAGAGGCAGAAGGCCGCTACGGCCCATTGGCCCTTTCGCCACCACAGCAGCGCGCCAGGACTTTTCAAGTCTTGCTGGATCAGTTTTTCGGATTGGCCCGAGATGGCCCCGTGCTCTTTTTGTTGGAGGACGCCCACTGGATCGATCCAACCACTTTGGAGCTGGTTGAGCTGATTTTGTCGCGATGCGAAAATGCGCCGGTTCTTATCCTTATGACGGCGCGCCCTACATTCGACCATGCTATGGTGGCCCACCCCGTCGCCACGCGCCTTGCCCTGAACCGCCTGGGCCGCGACCAATGTTTGGCTATCGTCGCGCGCCTTTCCGGCGGCAAGCACCTGCCACAGATTGTGCTTGACGCAATCGTCACGCGAACCGACGGCGTGCCCTTGTTCGTGGAGGAGCTAACCAAAACCCTCCTAGAATCGGGCATGCTGCAAGAAACGGCGACGGCATTTGAGCTTGTTGGTGCCCTCGATCAACTCGAAATTCCCACGTCGTTGCACGACTCCCTCATGGCGCGGCTCGACCGGCTCCAACAGGTCAAAGAGGTCGCGCAGATGGCGTCCTGCATTGGGCGCGATTTCTCTCACCAACTCTTGGCGGCCCTGTCGCCGCTATCGGTCGAAGGATTACAAGAGGCGCTGGATAACCTAATCGCGGCCGAGTTGCTATTTCGCCGCGGGACACCGCCCGATCTTACTTATACCTTCAAGCATGCTTTGGTGCGCGATGCGGCTTACGAAAGCCTCCTGAAGTCGAAACGCCAAACGCTCCACGCCAGTCTCGTCGAGGCCCTAAAAGACGACATTACTACCGCACCGGAGATCCTTGCGCATCACGCAACCGCAGCCGGACTCCAGGAGGTGGCAGTTGACAATTGGCTCTTTGCAGGCCGCTTGGCTAATGATCGCTCGGCTTTCTCTGAGGCGGTAGCGCACCTAGGAAATGGTCTTCGAGTTCTGACCGCAGAACCCGACGCGCCGGCACGCTGGCGTCGGGAGTCGGAGATTTGCGCCGCCTTGGGCGTGGCGGTGATTTCCTCCAAGGGATATGGCGCATCGGAGGTCGAGGACAATTTCGAACGGGCCTTGAGTCTCAGCGAGCGGCTCGACGACCGAAGTCGGCGTTTTGTGGCTCTCTACGGTCTATGGTGGTTTCGTTTTGTGGCACGAGATGTCAAGCGGGCTCGGGAAACGGCGGCGGAACTCTTGGCCATGGCCGCGCAACAAAAACAGAACGAGCTGTTGATCCCGGCGCAGCGTGCCTTGGGTTATAGCGAATGGGTGCTCGGCGATTTCCAAGCAGGCTTGAGCGCCCATGAAGCTGGAAGTGTCATCTACGATCCCGAACTACACGGGTCCCTCGCAGCGCGGTATGGCGGGGCGGACCCGGGCGTTGGTTTGTGGACATTGGGCGCAAACTGTCTTTGGTATCTTGGTTGGCCGGACCGATCGATGCAATGTGCGGACCGCAGTCTCGCTATGGCGCTGGAGCTCGATCACCCGCTAAGCGAATGTTGGGCTCGGACCGCCCTCGCTCAGGCTCACCAACTTCGCCGCGCGTCGGAGGACGTGAGGATTCAGACCGAAAGATCCTTGGCACTTGCCCGGGAGCTGTCATTTCCACTTTATGTCGGTTGGGCGACTCCGCTGTTGGGTTGGTCGACCATCGACGCGGGTGATGGTGCCGCCGCCGCAGCGTCTCTTATCCGCCAAGGTATTGGGCTTTCGGACGCTACAGGCACCATTGTCCTGGGAACTGTATGGCGCGGATTGCTCGCAGAAGCCTGTTTGCAGGCCGGTGACTACGCGGCTGGGCTCGCGGCGCTGGACGAGGCGCGCTTGCTCGCAGACAGGAACAATGAACGGCTTTGGGCGGCCGAACTCTTTCGCCTGCGCGGCATGCTGCACATAGCCCAAGACTGCGAGCAGGTCCGCTTTGCCGAGCAGTGCTTCCAAGATGCCATTTGCACGGCGCAGGCGCAGAATGCCAAGTCTTGGGAGCTTCGTGCCGCCACCAGTCTCGCGCGCCTTTGGGCCGAGAGAGGAGAGCGCCAGAAGGCATTGGATCTATTAACCCCAGTCTACGGATGGTTCACCGAAGGCTTTGATACGCCCGACCTTAAGGACGCCAAGGCACTTTTGGATCAACTTCCGTAAGCGTCAGACAGTTGAATTCTTGCGAGTCCGCAATTGGCTAGAAACGCCCGTTTTGGGGCAGGCGTTGAATGTTGTGGCAGCTCATCCGCGACGGCCCACCATTTTTCAGCCGTTTGGGCGGTATCGCCCAAGCGATGGATTTGTCCAATGCATAACGCGAGGTCCGCTTGCAGATCAGAAAGCGGTGGTTCGGACAGCGCTCCTCGGACGGCAGGTTTTGACCCATTGCAGCGGGCGGTCACTCCGCCAGGTCGGCCTTGCGCAGGCCATCGGTAAACTTGTCGGCGTCCGCGGGGTCTCGGAAGGGCAGTATGGCGATATGATCGACGGGGGAGTAGCGAGGATTGATTTCCTTGAGCTCGCGCCAGATCCGGCGGGCCTCGTCCAGCTGACCCAAATGGCCCAACGCCGAGGCCAGGAAGGCGCGCGACAAATCCGTGGTCGGATTGATCGAGATGCGATCCTGAAAAATCGTCACCGCGGTCTCATAGTCGCCGGCGACAAAATGAGCCGTCCCAAGGAAATGCATATACTGCTGTTGGAAGGCAGGGTCGAGGCGCATCGCCCGTTCGATGTAAGGGATCGCCTTGGCCGGCGCGCCTGTATAGATGTGCATGATGCCCCGAGCATTGAGTGCTGGCGCGTAGTTGGGGCTGAGTGACAAGGCCAGGTCGGCTTCATCGGCCCATCGCTCATAGTCCTTCCTCCAGATCGCGGCCACGGCGGCGACGTAATGGGCGAAAGGATCCTTGTCGTCCTTGGCGATCGCCTCGCTGATGAACCGCTCGGCCTGGTCTAGTGACGTTTCGGGCGCATCGCTCCAGTGGTTCTGGTAATCCAGCGTGTAGGCCATGGCCAGGCCCGCAAAGGGGCTGCCATAGTTCGGATCGAACTCGATGGCGCGCCGGAAACAGGCCGTTGATTGTTCGAACATCTCGCGATCTCTTTTCACCCCAAACAACAACTCGCGACCCCTCAGGAAAAAGTCATAGGCGTCCACGTTTTTCGTGCCACCTTCGACGATCAGGGACTTCTCCGTCACGCTCAGCGTAATCTTGAGCGCGCTGACGATCTGTTGTGTCACCTCGTCCTGAACTTCAAAAATGTCGGTGAGATCGCGGTCGTAGCGCTCGGCCCACAGATGTCCACCGTTCGATCCGTCGATCAGCTGAGCGGTAATGCGAACCCGGTTGCCGGCCCTGCGCACGCTGCCTTCCAGGGCGAACCTGACGCCGAGTTTCCGGCATATGTCGGGAACATTGAACGCCTTGTCCTTGTAAACGAACGCCGAGTTGCGCGCGATGACGAACAATCCGGACACTTTCGACAAATCGGTGATGATGTCCTCTGTAATACCATCGCTGAAATACTCTTGCTCGGGGTCGGCCGACATATTGGTGAGGGGCAGTACGACAATAGATGGCTTGTCTTGCAGTGGCTGCGGCCTGGCCGGTGCCGAAGCGGCGCCAGGCCACGGCCGCGCGACGGCGATACGATAAACCCGAACGGGCTCGGCGACGTTTTTTAAGGAGCGCTCGCCGAGATCCTCAAATCCCGCTTCGACTTTGCCGCGGACTTGGCGATAGCTATCGCCCGAGAGGCAGACACCGCCCGGTTCGGCAAGACCCTCCAAGCGCGCCGCGATGTTGACGCCGTCGCCGTGGATATCCTCACCGTCGACAATCACGTCACCCAGGTTGACACCAATGCGGAAAGCAAAGCGGTTGTCTTCAGGCTGCTCTGTTTCGTGCTCCACGACCGCTTCCTGCCACGCCACGGCGCAGTTGACGGCGTCGACCAGGCTTGCGAACTCTACCAGAAACCCGTCGCCCATAAGTTTGACGATGCGTCCATGATACCGGGCGATGAGAGGTTCGAGGATTTCTTGGCGCAATTCAGCCAGTCGCTGAAATGTACCGGCTTCGTCGGTGCCCATCATGGCGGTGTAACCGACCACATCGGCGGCAAGTATCGCGACAAGCCTCCGTTCCACTCGTTCTCTCCTTCAGTCGGAGAGTAACGGTCAAAGACGATAG
>QIGO01000116.1 GCA_003230015.1 Alphaproteobacteria bacterium
GATTCCATCAGGGCCCGCGGTCAACATAAACCGCACAAAGAGGCCGGATAGATGACTGTAAACCCCAACCTCGCAGCAGATCAGAAATCCCTTGGCAAGCAGGGGGCGTTCATAGATGTCAATGCCCCCATGAGTTAATTTGACAGACCCCGTGCTAACCCTTAACCGCGCCGCCTAGCAATCCGGCGACGATATAGCGTTGGGCCAGCAGGAAGAACACGACCGCGGGCGCAATCGTCAGCGTGATAAAAGCCAGGATCAAATTCCAGTCCGAGCTGTATTCGCCTCTAAACTGCATGATCCCAAGAGGCCAGGGGAACTTTGAATCGGAGTTGAGCATGACCAAGGGCAGCAGGAAGTTGTTCCAGCTCTGAACCAAGGCAAAAATACCCACCGTGGACAAGATGGGTCGCGAAAGCGGCAAGGTCACATACCAGAAAAACCGCATGTAGCCACAGCCATCGACAAAGGCGGCATCGAGCAATTCAACGGGCAATTCTCGGAAGAATGAACGGAATAACAGAATACTAAAACCCAGCGCGAACGCCACCTGCGGCAAGATCACTCCCCAGTATGTGTCCAGCAATCCCAGGTCACGAACCTTGATAAACAGCGGGATAATCGCTGTTGCCGCGGGGAACATCAGGCCAATCAGAAAGTAGGCCATCAAGAACCGGCTGCCAAAGAATCGGATGTGGGCGAGCACAAATCCTGCCATGGCGGCAACTGCCAGCGTCAGGAACACGGTGAAAAACGCGATCACCATAGAGTTGAACAATAATTGCCAGAGGCGGGCGCCGCTCAAGATGCCCCAATAGTTGCTGAATAGCCATTCGGTGGGCAGGGCGAATGCGTTGGTACGCAGATCGCCGAGAGACTTGAAGCCGCCAAGAGCCGTTGCCAACAGCGGAATGATGACCATCCCGGCAACAAGCATGAGGACCGTGAAACGATAAGTGTTGAAAACATCTACACGCCGTCTTTGCATCACCCTACCTGGCCGAGTGGGGGAATAAGTTGCGCCGGTAGGCCAGCGCAAATGCCAGTGAGATGAAGAACAGAACGACGCCGACAGCGCTGCCAAAACCGATACGCAGGCGCACGATACCGAACTGGTAGAGGTATGTTACGATGGTTTGGGAGGAATTGGACGGCCCGCCCCCGGTCAAGGGCATGATCAGATCAAACAACTGCAACGAGCCGAGCACCGCGAAAAACATCGACAGCATGATGGTCGGTTTCAGCAGGGGCAGGACGACATAGAAGGTTACCTTCCAGCGGCTTGCACCGTCGATTTGTGCGGCTTCTATTAGTTCGCGGGGAATATTCTGCAGGCCGGCGATGAACAGCATCATGTGGAAGCCAAAGAACTTCCAAACCACGACAACGAGTATCGCGTACATCGCAAGGCCGCGCTCGGCCAGCACAAAGGGCGCTTCGGCTCCCAAGGCGCCCCAAATCGACGAAACTAAACCGAACTCGCCATCATAGACAAAGCGCCAGATCAGCCCAGTTGCCACTTCGGCCAGGATGAATGGCAAGAAAAAGATGGTGCGGAAGATGTAGGCAGCGGGGCCCTTATTGGCCAGCAACAGAGCCATGCCCAAGGCCAGGGGCAATTGCACCAATAGCGAAACCGCGATCACCAATCCAGTGTTGACGAGTGCCGACTTGAAGACCCGATTTCCCGCCAGGCGTTCGTAGTTCTGAGTGCCGACGAAGTTCGTGACCTCGCCGTATCCGTTCCACTTGAAGAAGCCCAGAAAACCGGCTTCTCCGATGGGAATGACCACGAAGATCGTAAACAAGAGTAATGCCGGTGGTAGAAACAAAACCATGGTCGTCAACCGGCCGTGCCGGTTGGCGCGTCGCCACCAAGCGCGCCACCTTCTCGCGGCCAGGTCGACGCTTAGGTCCTCAGTCAAACCTAGGCCTGTCTTCATGCGGGCGTTCACTCAGCATGCCATGTCCTAAGTACAACAACATTGCGCGGGCAGGGCAAGGAGGAGGGCCTAGGCGGGCCCCCCTCCTAGCGCGGACTCCTACTTGTCCAGCCAAGCCTCTTGCACGGTTTCGGCGGCCTCAACCGGAGAAATAATTCCGGCGGCCAGATCAGTGGAAATGTCGTTGACGACGCGCCCAACGTCCGGCCCCAACATTTGATCGTAGAAGATTTGATGATAGTCGGAGGCCGCGATGTTCTGAGATATTCGCTGGAAGAATGGGTTCTTCATCTCTCCGGCCGAGCCCTTAGCGACCGGGATGAAATAACCCTCTCGGCCCATTGCGGTCTGGTTTTCCTTGCTCAAGAAATAGCGTATGAAGTCGACGGCTTCGTCCGAGGCGCTCTCGGAAAAGATCCAGCCATTGATGCCGCCCAGAGTGTCGGTGGACTTGCCGGCACCGCCCGCAACCTCGGGGAACGGGAACCAGCCCAGCACGTCGTCGGATAAACCTTCCTTGTTAATACTGTTCGAGCGTTGGACGTTGTAGTCCCAGTTGCCCATGAGATGCATGGCGGCCTGGCCGTCACCAAATATGCCTGCGGCTTCGGGATAGGTGTTGGCCAAATAGCCGCGCTGGAACGGCTCCTTCTGCGTCAACTGCTGCCATAGCTCACCGGATTTGACGAATACCGGCCCATCGAACCCGTCGCCGCTACCGGATGTGGCGGCAACGAAGGCGGCCTGGCCACCAAGCCGGATAGCCAAATGTGTCCAGTAGAAATGCAGCGGCCACTTGTCGGCGCCACCGGCGGCGATGGGTGTAATGCCGGCGGCCTTGAAGGCGTCTACCGCAGCCAGCAAATCATCCCAAGTGGCGATCTCTTCGGCATTCACGCCAGCCTTGGCGAACAGGTCTTTGTTGTACCAAAAGCCGACCTGGGAAACGAGCATGGGCGCGCCATAGACCTCGCCATCGAGAGTGAACGCCTTTACAGCGGCCGGGCTTAGTGTGTTTTCCCAATCGCCTCTCATCTCGTCGGAGATATTGCGCAAGACACCGGCTTCTACTTGCGCCTCGAAGACCCCGCCGCCCCAGCTATAGAACACATCGGGGCGGTCTTTGGACTGGAGGATCGTTGTCAGCTTCGCTTTGTAGGCCTCGTTCTCCAGGAATTGCATTTCGATTTTCACGCCTGGATTTGCCGCCTCATAGTCGCGCGCGACTTGCTCCCAGGCTGCCACAATGGGCGGATTAGCCTCAATATGCAGCCATTTCACCACCGTCTCCTGGGCGGCCAAGCCTTGGGTTAGGGATAGCCAACCGGCCACTGCCAGCGGCGCAACGAGAAACTTCTTCATATTGATCCTCCCTTCAAATAGAGCCTGGTTGAGGCTTCTTGCGTAAACGCGCATTTTGTTTGAAGTCCGAATTAAATAATTCTAACCTCCTAAGGCAATGTCAAGTCACTTGAGGTCAGATACCCCTATTTTTGATAGACATGTCCAGTATCACCGCCAATATTGGGCTCACAGCGCAGGATGACCGATATGGACAGGATGTTCATTCGTTATGAAAAAATTCTCCCCTCGAACAAATAAATCAAGGTAATCAGCGCGTTATGCCAGAGGGAGATCCCATAAAGACGCGCATGGACAGGTTTCGGCCGAAATACAAGACGGCCGACCCAGAAATGATCCGCGCCATCAACCGCTATCACGTGCTCGATGCCATCAGGCAGGGCGGGTCGATCTCGCGGGTGGAGATTGCCGAACGCACGGCCCTTAGCCGCGCGACCATCTCCGCCATCACCGGTGCCTTCATCGAGGAGGCACTGATTTATGCCGAGCATGTGAAGGTCGCGGGCGGGAGCGCACGGGGCCGCCCGCGTGTCATGCTCAAGCTCAATCCCCAGGCCGCCTATGTCGTGGGCGTGCGGATCGCCGCCCATCAAATCAGCATCGCGGTCACGGATTTCAAAGCCGACATCATTCAATCGCTGAACATGCCGATCCGGCCAGCACGCCAATCACTGGATGTCATCTCCGACATTATCGAGGACGGTGTGCGCGACTGTGTCACCAATGCCGGCCTGTCACTGCAACAAATCAGCGGCATCGGCATCGGTATCCCCGGTGCTATCCAAGAGCAGGCGGGCTCTTGCCGCACCGGCGCCTTCGGGAATACGGCCTACAATACCTTGAGCGATTTGCTCGACGAGCGCTTGTCGGTTCCGGTGTTGGTCGAAAACGACACAAGTTTGCTCGCCATGGCCGAACATTGGTTCGGTCACGGCTACGATGTGGATGAATTCGCCGTCGTTACGCTGGAGCAAGGCATTGGCCTGGGTTTATTTATCCGCGGCGAGATGCACCGGGGCAAGGCCGGCCTGGGCCCTAGTCTGGCACAAATGCGGGTGAGCCCCGATGGCGCGGCCTTGCGGCGCGAGGAGAACTGCGTCGATGCCTGCGCCTCGCAAGCCGCCATCCTCAATGCGGCGCGTAAGATCGGCGCGGTTAAATCGGATGAGAGTTTTCCGACGCCTCATCTGATGAAAAAACTGTCTGATGCCGCCAACCGGGGGGACGCGGATCTCGCCACTATCTTTGCCTCTGCGGGCAATGTTTTGGGCTACGCCATCGCCAACCTGGTCAGCCTACTGAATCCGGCCAAGATAATCCTGGCAGGCCAGGGAATTCATACCTCGCAGATATTGATCTCAGCCCTGAAGAAGGCCCTTGAGGCGAACACGCCTGCGCCGCTGCGGAACTCGACACAGGTCGTCTTCAGCGGCGAAGGCCAGGACGATGAATCCATGTGGGCGCGCGGTGCTGCCTGCACCGTTCTGCGACAGCTATACGAAGCGCCCTGGCAAACCCTGGCGTAATCTCGGGGAGGGGATATTATCGTGTCACAAGTTTCTATTGGCGTTATCGGCTGCGGCGTGATCAGCGCGGCCTATCTAAAAAACGCGCCACGGTTTGAAATTCTCAATATCAAGGCATGCGCCGACCTGAATATGGATGCCGCGCGGGCCCGCGCGGAGGAGTTCGGGATCGAGGCTCTGCCGGTAGAGGATTTGCTCGCCGATCAAATAATCGACATCGTTGTCAACCTGACGACCCCGGATGCCCATATAGATATCGACCTGGCCGCCATCGCCGCGGGCAAGCATGTTTATTCCGAAAAACCTCTGGCTGTCGCGTCGGCCAACGCGGGTCCGCTGCTTGTGGCGGCAAACGAGGCTGGTCTGCGTGTCGGCTGCGCGCCCGATACCTTCCTAGGTGGCGGTCACCAAACCGCGCGGCAACTGATCGATGAAGGCGCCATTGGCAAACCCCTAGCGGGCGCCGCATTCATGATGCTGCGTGGTCACGAACGTTGGCACCCCAACCCGGATTTCTACTACAAACCAGGCGGTGGCCCGATGTTCGATATGGGTCCCTACTACCTAACGGACCTGGTCAATCTTCTCGGTCCCGTGCGCCGTATCACCGGTGTGAGCCAATCGGGATATGATGAGCGGGTCATCGCCAGCGGCCCGCGCCAGGGCGAGAGCCTCAAAGTCGAGGTGCCCACCCATGTGGTTGGCGTTATGGAATTTAGCCAAGGTGCAATGGTGAATATCACCATGAGCTTCGACGTTTGGCAGCATAAACACAGCCATATCGAAATCTATGGCACAGAAGGCTCGATGGTGGTGCCGGACCCGAATAAATTCGGTGGCACAGTCCAACTGGCCAGCGGGGGCGAGGAATGGCGGGATGTTGTGCCAAAGGGTCCCTACGCGGATGGCGAATTCCGCGGCATCGGCGTCGCCGACATGGCTCATGCCATTCAGGCGGGCCGTCCCCACCGCGCGAATGTCGAGCTGGCATTCCATGTTCTGGAAATAATGGAAGCCTTCGACCGGTCGGCTCAGAGCGGCCAGGCCATCGATCTCAACAGTACTTGTCAGCGGCCCGCGGCGCTCCCCACGGAGTTGCCCGCCGGCCACCTGGATTAGGCTTGTAAAGGTAAGAAGATGAAAGAGGCTCTTATCGTTTGGGGCGGATGGGACGGGCATACCCCCGAACAAAGCGCTCAGTTTGTTGCCAAGATGCTCGAGGACGAAGGCTTCCGGGTCGAGATTGAAAACACGACGGAGGCTTTTGCCGACCCGGCTATCAGAGACCTCAGCCTGATCGTGCCGGTCTATACGATGTCCACGATCGAACGGGAGGAAGTAAAGAACCTATGCGCGGCGGTTGGAAGCGGCGTTGGCCTTGCCGGGTTCCACGGCTGCATGTGCGATGCCTTTCGCAACGAGATCGAATATCAGTTTATGACCGGCGGCCAATGGGTCGCCCATCCCGGCAATATCGTCGATTTCGAAGTCAATATCGCCAAGCATGACGACCCGGTCATGGAAGGCATCACGGATTTTCCGTTTCGGTCGGAGCAGTATTACATGCATGTGGATCCGGCCAACGAGGTGCTGGCGACAACAACCTTCACCGGCGAACATTGTTCCTGGGTCAAGGGTGTAGAAATGCCGATCATCTGGAAGCGCCGTCACGGTCGTGGCCGGGTGTTCTACAGCGCGCTTGGCCACACGGTCGCGGAGTTCAAGAACAGAAATATGGCGACCATCTTCAAACGTGGCATGTTATGGGCGGCTAGATAGGTGCCGCCGCTGCCTTCGCTCAAGTTAATTTGACAAGCTCGACGTTACGCCTCGTCTGCTGGCGTGCGAAACGCACGTCTCTGTCGAGCCGCCGACCTCAGCGTTCAGCGCATGACCGGGCAAACTCATAAGTGAGAAGGCCACCACTCATTAAATAAGAAAAAGGCCTCCGTCCAAATGCCGGCCCGGTGGTGTCAGCCTAATGCGAATAATCTGCAAAGTCTGCCAGGTCCGGGCCTTCAAGCCGCAAGTTGGCGCCATTCAGCCAGGGCCTCCGAGCGGTTCTGCTTGAATATATCGCGGCGATTGAGGTGGCGACCGTGGTTGAA
>QIGO01000176.1 GCA_003230015.1 Alphaproteobacteria bacterium
CGACATGCCGGGCGCCGTTCTTTTCGTACTCGACACCGACGGCTTTTTTGCCGTCCATGATCACCCGGCGGCTGAGCGCGCCGGTATGGACCCGCAGATTGACACGGTTGCGGGCCGGTTTCAGATAGGCATAGGCGGCGCTGCAGCGGACACTCTTCTTTACCGTCATGTCCATGGGGCCGAAGCCTTCCTGCTGGTAGCCGTTGGAATCGGCCGTCACCGGGTAGCCGGCCTCCCGGCCGGCATCGATGAAGGCCCGATAGAGCGGGTTTTTCATGTTGTTGCCGTTGCAGGTATGGAGGGGGCCGTCGTCGCCTCGGTAGGCGTCGGCGCCGTCGGCGCAGGTTTCGGATTTGCGGAAATAGGGCAGGCAGTCTTGGTAGGCCCAGCCGGCGGCGCCCAGGCTTTCCCACTCATCAAAATCATAAGCATGGCCGCGCACATGGAATGGACCATGCCGTTGATGGAGGACGATCCGCCGAGTAATTTGCCCCTGGGGCAGGACAGGCGGCGGCCGCCCAGATGGGGCTCCGGATCCGACTCGAAACCCCAATTATATCTCTTCATGTTCATGGGAATGGAAAGCGCGGTGGGCATGCGGATGAGTGGGCTCGCGTCGGAGCCGCCGTACTCCAACAGCAATAATTTTGTATCGGGGTCCTCCGTCAAGCGGTTGGCGAGCACGCATCCGGCGGATCCGGCGCCGACGACGATGTAGTCGAATTGCTGTGAAGGGCGTGTATTTTTCATGGCCTGAAACCCGTACTCGGCGCCCGGACCGCGGCTATCGCACCAGGGCGCCGAGGATCTCCGCCGCACCGATCTCGCCGACGACATGTCCGTCGGCGATGACCAACATTGTCGAGCGGTGGCTGAGATAAGCTTCAATGAGCGGCCGCATCGCCGTGTCGGGCAGCGTCGCGAGGGTGTCATGGGAGACCGCGATGTCGCGACCGGCCTCGACGAAAACGGTTGCCGCGGGTGCCGGCCGGGGCTCGACCCGCCGCATAACCTCGCGCGCGCGCAGAATGTTGAGGGGGTTCATGCGGGCGACGAATTCGGCGACATAACTATTCGTCGGCGTGAGCACGATCTCTTGGGGTGTGCCGATCTGGATGATGCGCCCGCCGTCCATGATGGCGATATGCGAGCCGATCTTTACCGCCTCATCGAGATCATGGCTGACGAAGATGATCGTGCGCTGCAATTGCCGTTGCAGATCGAGCAGTTCATCTTGAAGGTTGGCGCGGATCAGCGGGTCCAGGGCCGAATAAGGCTCGTCCATGAGCAGGATCGGGGCCTCGGTGGCGAATGCCCGGGCGAGGCCGACGCGCTGCATCATACCGCCCGACAATTCGTCCATGGTGCATTGGCCCCAGCCACTCAGGCCGACGAGTTCGAGTTGTGCCGCCACACGCCTGGCTGTCTCCGCCTTGGGCATATCGGCGACCTCGAGCCCAAAGGCGATATTCTCCTCGACAGTGCGCCACGGCAGCAATGCGAATTGCTGAAAGACCATGGCCACGCGATGCATGCGCAGCATGCGCAATTCCGACACCGAACATTGGCTCGGGTCGACATAGTTGGCGCCGTCATGGACCTGGACCTGCCCGCGGGTGACCGGGTTGAGACCGTTGACCGCCCGCAGAAGCGTTGACTTGCCCGAGCCGGACAGGCCCATGAGGACCATGACCTCGCCTTCATGAACGTCGATGGAGCAGCCGGCGACTCCGAGGATCTGCCCCGTCGCCGCGCGGATCTCGTCGCGGGTCCTGCCCGCGTCGATGAGCGGCAGGGCGGCCGTGGGCTTGGCGCCGAAGACAATGTCGACATTGTCGAAACGGACGACCGGGGCGGCGTCGGTCGTGACGCTCATGGGCGTTTGTCCGCGACGCGGAAGGTACGGTCGAGCATGATGGCCAAGACGACAATGACGAAGCCGGATTCGAAGCCGAGTGCCTCGTTGACAGAGTTCAGGGCGCGCACGACCGGGACGCCTAAGCCGTCGGCGCCGACCAGTGCGGCGATGACGACCATGGACAGGGACAGCATGATGGTCTGGGTCAGGCCCGCCATGACCTGAGGCATGGCGTGGGGCAACTCAATCTTCCACAGGAGTTGGCGCGGCGTGGAGCCGAAGGCGGCGCCGGCCTCAAGCAGCTGCTTGGGGGTCGAGGAGATGCCGAGATGGGTCAGGCGGATCGGTGCCGGGACGACGAAAATGGCGGTGGCGATCAGGCCCGGCACCAGGCCAATGCCGAAAAACACGATGGCGGGGATGAGATAGACAAAAGTTGGCAGCGTCTGCATCAGATCAAGCACGGGCCGCAATGCGGCGTAGAGTGCCGGCCGGTGGGCGGAGGCGATGCCAACCGGCACGCCGACCGCCATGCAAATTACGCAAGCCGACAGGACCAGGGTCAGGGTCTCGGTGGTCTCCTCCCAATAACCCTGATTGATGATGAAGAGAAAACCGACGGCAACGAAGGCGGCGGCCCCTACAGAGCGTTTGAAAACGTAAACGAGCAAGACCAGCGCCGCGACGACGACCAGTGCCGGGGGTGTCTGCAGGACCCAGAGTATGGCGTCGATCATGGTCTCCAACCCAGCAGCGAGACCATCGAAAAACCAGGCCGCGTTGTCGGTCAGCCATGTGACGACGCTGGCCACCCCCTTGCCGATGGGGATTTTTCGGTTTTCGAGCCACTCCACGGCCGCGCCTCCTCAAGAAATAGCCGGGGCCGCGATGTCGGCCCCGGCTATTAGTGATGGGGAAACGGACGCGGCCTACAGACCAAGCTGACCTTTTACCGCGGCCAAGGCGTCGGCGCCATCGCGGGTCGTGACGCCGACGAGCCAGGGTTCGAGAACCGCCGGGTTGGCCTTGAGCCAGGCGGCGGCCGCATCCTCCGGATCCTCGCCGTCATTGAGAATCGCGCCCATGATCTCGTTTTCCATCTGCAGCGTGAATACCAGGTTGCCTAACAAGGCGCCGACATTGGCGCACTCCTCGCTATAACCTGCGCGGGTGTTGGTGAAGACAGTGGCACCGCCGAAATTCGGGCCGAACACATCATCGCCGCCAGAGAGATAGGCCATCTCGATATTGGCGTTCATGGGATGGGGTTCCCAGCCGAGGAAGACAACCGCTTCGTCGCGTTTGACCGAGCGCGCAACCTGGGCAAGCATGCCCTGCTCGGAGGACTCCACAAGTTCAAAGTCTTTGAGCCCGAACTGGTCGCCCTCGATCATGTCGAGGATCAGCCGGTTACCGTCATTGCCGGGCTCGATGCCGTAAATCTTGCCGTCGAGCTGGTCCTCGAACTTCGCAATGTCGGCAAAACTCCGCAGCCCCGCCGCCGCCAAGTCCGCCGGCACGGCAAGAGTGTATTTGGCGCCTTCGAGATTCATCCCGACAATTTCCACCGACCCCTCATCACGGTATTTGGCGATATCGCCTTCCATGGTCGGCATCCAATTGCCGAGAAAGACATCGATATCGCCGGCCTTCATAGAGGCGTAAGTAACGGGTACGGACAGCACCTTGACGTCGACCTCGTAACCCAAGGCCTCCAGCACGGTCCTGGCGGTGGCGGTGGTGGCGGTAATGTCGGTCCAGCCGACATCCGAGAACCGCACCGTGCTACAGTTTTCCGGCTCCTGCGCCACAAGTGCGGTACTCGCCAGAAGCATGGCGGGCAACGTGACTGTGGCGACGACTATGGCAGTACGCAGCATTGACCCTCTCCCTGTGTCATTATTATGGACTGATACGCGATTTCCTTCATTTTCTCAGCACCCTAGGAGATGTCAAGGCCATGATCGAGGAAAGCGCGTTGGCGCCCCGACGCCGGGTCGATCTGTTCGAGTGGCAGGGTGGAAGACGTCGGAAACCTTTTCGGCAAAAAACTGGAACTCATGCCTCGGGTATGAAGCCAGTGCGCGCGACGACGGTGTCTACACCGAGCACCTGCGCGCCAGAGATGGCTCCGCCGCGACTCTGGGCTGAGCATGACTCGCGACCCCGACAACCCGGCGCTGCCGCGAGGCGTGCCGGATGGGTAGCCGGACGGGGTCGACGGTGACGAGATCATCGACGCCGACCTCGATGCACGCCGCGACGCCTACATCGATACGAAGTTCGGCCGGCGTGACTCCACGGCAGACCAGCCCGAGACCACCCCGTCGGTTTCGCGGTTCCGAGACATGATTGGAGGCACGACATGACACACGTCGGCTACAGGATGGAGAGACACAACGCGCACATGGCCGCCGTCCGCGCCGTGCAGCGGCGGCATCAACTCGAGCGGCTCCGGTGTGTGCTGGTCCAGTACGTAACCTGGCAGCAAATGGGCATTCTGCCGCGCGACGGCGACGGCACCATCGCCGAGCTGCGCCAGTTGCACACTGACATTGAGGCCCAGATGCGCGCCGAGGGGCAGGAGCCATGACCGCGCCAACGTTCGTCGACGACCCGATCAACGTCCGCCAGCAGTGGGCGCTCAACCGTCAGCGCCGGCGCCGCCGTCGGCAGGGCACGCGCGCGCGTTCGTACCGGCCCTCAACTTCAGCAGCATCTCTCGCGGCGCGGCGCTCACCGGCGTGGTGTCGGCCTGGATGCGCCCCGGCGGCACGCTGGTCATCGAGGCCGGCTCGCTCCGCAAGTCGACCAACTGAATGTTCGATAAGTATTTTATCGAAACTTTCTATGGTGAAACTATGATCTTGAATCAAACGACGTCGGGTTATTTCACGCGTATATCATGAATCATTCGACTGTGATGACTGATCGGTCACGGTTAACGCGTTGATTTATAGCTATAAAATCTCAATCACCCTTTCTGAATCCCTATCTCTCTCACGACATTTCGTGACACTGGAATGTCTGTTTTTCCCTTTATTCCATGTCCATGATATTTGCGTCTTAATCTGAGGCGACGTTTTCGTGTGCTGTATTGGCTAAATATCAGTACTTATCGCCGATGTCTGTTCGGAAGGTCGGTGGTGATCCAATATCGGTAAAATGTTTTCGTCACTCTTGACATACAATAATTTGGGCATACGTTGAGCTTGTCGCGTAATAACGGAACGAGCCCATGAACGATCTTAGCACGTCAGATGTCGAGTTTGTCGCTATGCAAGCGGTTTACAAGGCGCTGGAGTCGCTCGACGATGACGCACGAAGCCGCGTGGTTGAGTACATTACCCGCCGTTTGGAGATCGCTACGACCGCGCCTCGCTCGCAACGCCGGGCTGGGCATGGTGGCGACGAAGAGATGGAAGAGGTGGCGCAGGATGCCGCCGAGGTTTCGGCGCCCAAGTTCGAGTCCCTCGCGGAGCTCTTTGATGCGACGAAGCCGAGAACCAACGCGGAGCGGGCCTTGGTCGCCGGCTATTGGCTTCAGATCTGCAAGGGCGCGGAGAGCTTCGACGGATTTTCGGCAAATCAGGGGCTAAAGCATCTTGGGCACGGCGTTGGCAATATCACCAACGCGATTGACAGCCTGAAGGCCCAGAAGCCAGCACTGGCCCTCCAGCTCAAGAAGAGCGGCACTTCCAGGCAAGCCCGCAAGACCTACAAGGTCACGCATGCCGGGATCATGGCCGTCGAGGCCATGATCGCGGGAAGAAGTGCGTAATGGCCTCGCAACTGCCAACCCGATCTGGGGGCGTTCAGATCAGACGAAAGGAAATCACCTGATGACCGAAGACAAAGCACGAGTTCGCCTGAAGATTGGCCAGCTGGAGGTCGAATATGAGGGTGCGTCGTCATTTCTCCAAGCAGATCTGCTGAACCTGATGGAGAAGATTGTCGGGTTCTACGACGAGCACAAGGCGGCCATCCCGGCAGATTCGCCGCCGGACAACGGGGCTGGAACAGGTGGTGGCGGCCCGCTGGATGGGTTTGACCACTCGACAAACACAATCGCCGCGTACTTGAACGCGAGCACCGGTCCGGAGCTTATCATTGCCGCCGCCGCGCACCTTTCGATGGTCATGAAGAACGGCACGTTTAACCGCAAAGACATCAGCGACGAGATGAAGAGTGCGACGACCTACTACAAGGACTCCATGCTCGGCAACTTGACGGCATCGCTCAATAGCCTCGTCAAGGCCAAGCGACTGAACCAGTCAGCCAAGGACACATATGCCCTCTCGGCCAACGAGACGAAGACCTTGGAGGCAAAGCTTGCTCAGTCTATCTGACCTCAAGACATGGTTGCACCGCGACCTATCCCAACTGGATAAGCTGCTGCTGATCCTTGCATCATTTGACGAGCCTTGTCAGGTGAAAGACATGAGGGAGCGGGCCAGAAAGGCTGGCTTCGCGATGCCGAAATCCTGGAATCCTTCTGCGCCACTGGGTAAGTCGAAAGGGCTGGCGATCCGGACACCGGATGGTTGGGAGATAAGTGATTCAGGCAGGTTGCATCTAACCAACTTGGGTGTCACCAAGACCAGCCCGGCGGCGGTGCAGGTCGCGACGGACCTTCGGGTGGTGCTCCAGAGCATCGGCGACGACGACACTCGCGCGTTCGCCGAGGAGGCGATCAGGTGCTACGAGGTGGAGCTGTGCAGGTCGGCCATAGTCATGTCCTGGTTGGCAGCCGTGGATGTGCTGCGCAACCATGTTCACGCCAATCATCTCGCAGCGTTCAACGCCGAGGCCAAGCGTGTCGACAGTAAATGGAAGGATGCCAAGACGACGGATGATATGGGGAGGATGAAGGAGTCTGACTTCCTGGACCGGCTCGCGGCGATCTCGATGCTCGGGAAGGATGTCAAAGAGCAGCTCAAGGGCTGCCTCAAACTCAGAAACAGCTGCGGCCACCCGAACTCGTTGAAGATCGGGTCCAACGCGGTGGCGCATCACATCGAGATCCTGCTACTCAACGTGTTCCGGAAGTATTAGCAAGAATCTGTGAGTTGGTGCGCCCGGCAGGACTCGAACCTGCGACCCCTTGATTAGGAATCAAGTGCTCTATCCGGCTGAGCTACGGGCGCCTGCTTCGCCATCACGGTCCTCAGAGACGGTCCGCGTGGCAGTTTTCACCACAAACTCTATAATACCACAACCACTTGGTCCCCGCAGATCCTGGGATTAGGAATCTGTCGCTCTATACGACTGAGCTACGGGGCCGCTGATTTGTGTGATAGCGCGATGCGGGCGCGGCGGCCACCCTTGAGATGGTTTGAAATTGTTCTTTGTTACTACTTGTCTTGCGAATTGCCTGGCCTTTTGCACGGGCGGTGGGGAGGAAAATGCTTACCCTGGTGAGCTAGACCGATGGTTTAGCGCCGGGGCGGCGGGCCAGGGTTTCGCGGTGGGCGATGTAGGTGGCGCTGGCGACGATGACGGCGCCGCCGATCCAAGTCCACAGGTCAGGCCGCTCGGCAAAGACATAGAGGCCGAGCAGGGTCGCCCAAACCAGTTGCAGGAAAGAGAATGGCTGGGTGACCGTGATCTCGGCACGGCGGAAAGCCTGGGTTAGGCATAGATGGCCAAGGGTCGCCATGAGTGCGATGAAAGTTAGCCAGCCAAGCTCGATCCAACTGGGGGTGCGCCAAACCAGCAAGGCCGGCAGCAACAGGGTCAAGGTGACGAATATGGAAAGGTAACCGACGATGGCGGGGGTGCTCTCGGTCTCGGTCAGTCGCTTGCCAATGATGATGGAAACGGCGAACAAGGGGGCGGCAACGAGCATGGCAACGGCGCCGATGTCGACGGCCACGACGCCCGGCCGCAGGATAATCATGGTGCCGGCAAGGCCGGCCAGTACCGCGGTGATGCGGCGCAGGCGCAAGGTCTCGCCGAGGATGAGGGCGGCGCCGATGGTGGCGAAGACCGGGGCGGTGAAACCGAGGGCGGTGACTTGGGCAATGGGAAGACGCGACATGGCGTAAAA
>QIGO01000161.1 GCA_003230015.1 Alphaproteobacteria bacterium
TGGCGATCGCGTCCTATACCGCGGCCGCCTTGTTTATCAACTATGTCCGGGCATACCTGTTCTCCTATCTCAGGGCAGGCACCGTCACCGCTGTCGATTTGACCTTTGTGGCAATTTCCAGCCTCGCCATCCTGTTGGTTTTGTTCGCCCCCGAACACGCCACCTTGGCGACAATATTTGGCCTCCTGGCCGCCGGCAGCTTCGCCGGCGCCGCAGTAGGTTTGTTACTGTCCCACAAGCGCCTGCGCGTGACTTTCAAAGCCCGCCAACTGGCCCGCTACGGGGCCCCTTGGCGCGATGCCCGCTGGGCCCTCGCCGGCGTCGGCATTGGCAGCCTTCAGACCCGCGCCCACGCCCTCATTGTTGGCTCGGCGCTGGGTCCGGAAGCCTTCGCGGTCCTCGCCGCCGGCAATTTATTATACGGCCCGATCCGGATGCTGTTGGTTGCCTGGGGCAAGATTACCCGGCCCTACCTGGCGCGCGCCATCGGCCGCGACCAAATCGGCAAGATTGGCGAGACAAACCGGCTGTCCTTCATCGCCCTTGGTTTCGGCTTCCTGGTGGTATTCTTGGGATTGTACCTGTTTTGGACGCCCATCGAAGGCTTTATCTACGGCGAAAAATACGCCGACATGCGTGTCGTCGTCGCCTTATGGGGCGTCGTATCTGTCCTCGGTTCCTGCCGCGGCTTGCTCGGCATACCGCTGCAATCCATGCTCGCATTCCGCCAGTTGGCCAAGCTCCAGCTCGCCGGCGCATTCGCCAGCCTCGCCGGTGTCGCCATTTTGATGACAATCGCCGATTTCCGCCTGTCGATCCTCGGCATTGCCCTCGGCGAAGCCATCACTCTGCTGCTCTCATGGAACCTCTACCGCAGCGAGAGCGCGCGGCTCGGCCGGCCGCACAGGCGCGCCCGCGGTCTATCGATCGCGACTGCGCCAAACAGCTAATATTCGCCACACTCTCGCCACCGATCGTCGGTATCTTTTCGGCCCTCACCCTGGCCCGAGTCATCAAATTGGAAGGACCATCCATGCGCTCGCGCCTCCCCGTCATCGGCCTCTTTATCCTCCTCGCGGCAACCCGGATCGCCGTCCCGGCCAACGCCGAACGCAGCGGCGAAGTCTTTGACAACCCGCCGCCTTCATACGCTGAAGCAAAGCTTTATGTCGATTCGCTTAGATTCAAGATCGCCATTCCCATTCTCACCGAGCTGGTCGTCGCCGAACCGGACAATGCCGACGCCTGGAATCTTCTCGCTTTCAGCCAGCGTCAACTCGGCGACTTCAAGTCGGCCCGGCAAAATTACGACAAGGCACTCGCCATCGATCCCGATCACAAAGGCGCCCATGAGAATCTCGGGCGGATGTTCTTGATCCTCAACGATCTGGCATCGGCCCAGCAGGAGCTGCTGGCTCTGACAGCCATCTGCCCCCAAGGCTGCGAACAACGAAACGATTTACGCCAGGCCATAGAGGCCTATAAGGCAAGACAAGGTTCCTAGGGTGTTTCCGGTTGCACTCAGACCGGCCCGTCATCCCGCACCTCCCAGAAACTCAATCGCGCATCGCCATCGCCTTCCAGGGCCACCGCCCCCGCATGCTGTGGCGCCAGGGGCGGGCTCCACAAGCGCCAGCTTGCCCCGCCCAGCCACACCACCCGCCGCTGTTCTCCCGGCGGTGGCAACGGCGCGAAAAACGCCGCGTCATTCAGCCCGCTGCCACGCGCCTTGGCCAGTGCCTCACGCTGCGTCCACCAAGCATAAAAGAGCCGGTACCGTTCGCCCTGATCTTCCAGGCCAGCCAGAAGGTCTGCCTCCGCTGCCGAGAAAAATCGCCGCGCAATCGCCGAAACATCGTTATCGCGGTTAACTTCTTCCATATCCACGCCCACTTCGCGGCCCAACGCGAAGGCCAGCAAAGACACCTGCCGTCCGTGCGTGACATTGAAGCAAACACCCTGCCCACCGCCGAGCATCTGCGGCTTCCCATCTCTGCCATAGCCAATCCGCACCGCTTCCGGCGCCACCCCGTGCAGCGCCCCCAGCAGCGCGCGTAACCATGCCCGGGTAACAACGAACCGGCGCCGCGCCGGGACCGATGACAAACCCGCCGCCCGTCTTAGCTCCTCCTCGCAAAGCACCCGCCGGCTGGCGGCCAGATCCCCGTCTCCATGGCGCACACGCACCAGCCGCACGTCTCCCACGGCCAGTCCTTCCTGCGGCCACCCGCACCACCGCCGCCACCGAGTCGATTCCACACCGGTCATCCCTGTTGCCCGGCAAATCCACGTCGGCACGTATCAATGAAGGCGTGCCGGCATGCCGCGTGGTTGGTCAGGGTCGAACCCACATATCCTTTCCGCGCTACCGGCGCCTTCTTACCGTCCGACATCAGGCTCTCCAGCTAACCGATTCACAGGACTCAACCTTTGCGCGATCGCCAACCCGGGGCCCGGAATAACCCGCCGCCAACAGTAACGACCTTGTGCCTTGCACCCAATGTCTTGCCCTGTTGAGGTCGGGGCCGGACTCCCAACGAGAATGCTCCATGAAATCTCCTCGACGATACCAACGCTATTTCGGTGCGATGCTGGCCGCCCTGACGGTCGCCGCATCCCAACCGGCATTTGCCCAAGCCTTCGAATTTATCCGCATCGGCGATAAGGATGGCTTCGGATTCACCAATTCGGCCGACTTGGTTCGCGCCTCCCCGCCCCCCCATACCTTGCCCGCCGACAGTGACGGCGACGGCATCCTGGGCCAGAACGAATTCCTGCCCGACCTCAACCGGGATGGCGGCGTGGCATGGACAAGTTTGGACAATTTCGACAATCGGTCCCCGCAAGAAAGCGCCAATACGGCCGTCCAATGTACTGGCTGTAAGACCATCGGCGAGGGCACGACCGGCGCCGGCTGGACGGATCTTTCCCTCTCGGTCTCCGCCCCCGACCAGCTTTGGCCTGACGAGAATGGCCCCAGCATGCCCAACAACGCGGAATTCCGCTTCGAATTCACTGTCGATAGCGCCGATATTGTGCCCGGCTCGCGAATCTTCTTCAATCTCGTGTTCGGCGACTATGACGTCGATCCGGCCTTGGTTGCGGTCGCTTTCGCCAACCGGCCTTACCGCAGACTTCTGCTACGCAACCAGGGCCGGCGCGATGGCCTCATTCAGGCACGTTCCGCCATCTTGGACTTCGACGAGGTATTCACCAAGAACGATTCTGGTGGCTGGGATGGTTTCATGCGCGTTGTGTTCGTCGCCCCCAACGATCCCTACACCGCGTTCGACTTTGTCGAACTGAGTCTTTTTGATGTCGTGACCGCGGATGCCGCACCGCTGATCGAAAAAATCAACCCTGGCGCCGACTCGAAAGACCTGCGTAACCTTGTTGGACTAAAAATACATTCTTGACATTGTTCGATTTATCCAAGGTGCACCCCGATGGAACGCACTCAGGCGATACGAGTCTTGCGCGACAACCTGCGTACCGCCCTCGCCGCCGAGTCAGGCAAGAAATCAAAACTTGGCGCGAGCGTCCGCCCTGGCCGCGCCAAATGGCAGGCGGCCGGCTTAAGCTTCGATCGTTATCGCGGTCTCGGCAACCGCCAGATATTGTTCGACTGTCTGGTCGCCTGTTATGACGTCGACCCCCAGGACGCGCTCTACGAAATAATCACCTTGCCGGCCGCGGAGGCTGCGGTGCGCCGTCGCCTGGTGCCTGGCGAAATCGACGCACAGCGCGCCCGCTGGGCCAAGCCGCGCCGCCGCCGCGTCCGGCCGGCGGCCTGACCGACCGCATTTTTGCCATCGGCTCGGGATTTTCTGCGCGCCAACGGCCTTTTCCGTTTCAACGACATAAAAATACGCCAAAACAAGAATCTGGAGCGCATGGAATGACCGAGCCCCGCGCTGGTGATCCGGCAATTCCTATGTTCGCACCGGTTCCCCGGCGCTTCTGCGCCGCCGCCAGCTCTGCATGGCAACGTTAATGACGTTCAGCCGCTCGATATGGCTGAGCCCCTGCAACAGCGTATTCACATCCCGCATCAACGAGTCGTTGAGGCTCTCGGCCTCTATTATCAAGCGCATAACCTTGTCGATATCTCTGCTCAAAACGCACATCTCCCCCAGCCCGGCCGCACACGCACGCCGCGACAAAACCCGCAATCGTCCCTGGCGAGTGCCAAACACGGCAACCCGAATATTCAGGATCAACTACCACAGTCAGCCCGGCCACAACAACCTAGGGTTGAAAGAACGCCAAAAATACAATTAAACCTAGGCCAGCGCTCGATCACGCGGATCTGAAAATCACTGCCCCGAGACTTTTTGGCGCCCGTTATTCCCTGCGTCTAGGCGCGCTGACCAGTCGCTAACGAATGATGTAAACGCTTCCAGTTCCAGCGGCCGGCTGTAGTAGTAGCCTTGCGCCTGGTCACAACCATGCTTCAACAAGAACTGGCCTTGCTCAGCAGTTTCAACGCCTTCGGCAATGACCTTGATGCCAAGACTATGGCCAAGTTGGATCATCGCCCTGGTAATCGCCGCGTCCACGTCGCTGGCCAGGATATCCCGAACAAAGGACTGATCGATCTTCAGCCGGTCGACTGGCAATTCCTTGAGCCGCCCCAGCGAAGAATAGCCGGTACCGAAATCATCGATCGCCAGCCCCACGCCCAGCGCCTTGATGTTGCCCAGGATGGTTGCGGTGTTTTCCCCGCTCTCCAGGGTCATGGTCTCGGTGATTTCCAGCTCCAGCCAGCCGGGGTCCACGCCCGACGCCATAAGCCGGTCCTTCAGATCCTCGGTAAAACCTGGCTGCTTGAATTGCAGCGGCGATAGATTGACGGACAGCGGCACGAATATCCCTTGTTGCGCCTCCCAATCCTTTATCACCTCCAGGACTTCTGCGAACAGCCAATCCCCTAGTTTCAGAATCAGCCTGCTGCTCTCCGCCGCCGGGATGAATTCCGATGCCGGGACATCGCCACGCTCGGGATGCTGCCACCGCAACAGCACCTCTGCACCCACCAATTCATTGCTCTCCAGGGCGATTTGCGGCTGAAACACCAGGTGGAACTGCTCTTCGACGATCCCGCGACGCAAATCGTCTTCCATGGTCCTGCGCGACTGCACTTCCAGATGCATCTGCTTGTCATAGAGCTGATGGGCGCCCCGGCCGTCCTCCTTGACCCGGTAGAGTGCCAGATCTGCATTTCTTAACAATTGCTCGGGCGTGCCGTGATCGTCGGGGTAGATCGTGATACCGATGCTGGTACCCACGTGAACCTCGCTTGAACCGATCATGAAGGGTCGATCGATCGCTTGCGTGATCCGTAATGCCAGTCTTGTCACATCGTCGGGAGACTTCGCCTTGGTCACGATCACCGCGAATTCATCGCCGCCAAGACGGGCCAGCGAATCGCTCTTCCGCAAACACCCCAACAGCCGTTTTGCCACCTGCCGTAGCAACTCGTCGCCGGCGGCATGGCCAAGAGTATCGTTGACATCCTTGAAATGATCCAGGTCCAGCAACATCACGCCGAGCCGCCATTTCGTTCGATCCACCATCGCCAACCCTGCTTCCAGGTCCGCGTAAAACCGCGCGCGGTTAGGCAGACCGGTCAGGGCATCCTCCAACGCCATGCGTTCGATTGTCGCTTCCGCGGCCCGGCGTTCGGTAAAGTCGGAAAAGATACCGACCATATGGCCGCTCTTTGTCCGTCTTTTGCTGACGCGGATCCGGCGGCCATCGCCAAGGTCATGCTCGAACGCGCTCACCGAGGTGCGGTGCCGCGCCACCCTGTCGGCTATCGCCTCTTCTTGATCTTCGCCATCGAGTGTGAATATGCCGCGTTCGTAGGCGGCCCGGACGAAATCCACAAAGCTGACTCCGGGGACGATAACATCCGCCAGATCCGGGTAGATTCGACGATAACGGCCATTGCACATCACCAGAACGTCGTTTTTGTCCCATAGCGCAAAGCCCTCTGAAATGCTCTCGACGGCATCGTCGAGCTGCGCCTGCGCTTGCGCCAGTTGTTCGGCCAGCCCAATCGCCTGCGCCGCTTCCTCCTCGATGCGGCTCTGTAGATCCTCCAATTCCGCGACCTGCGCCTCCAGAACCAGCTTCGAGCGCGCCGAATCCTCCTCGGCCAGTTTCCTGTCGGAAATATCCACCAGGGACCCGGTCATTCGGGCCGGTCCGTGATCATCCCAACGTGCCTGCCCCACCACCTGATACCACCGGTAGGTCTCAGCACTTGTGCGGATGCGAATTTCGATATTGTAGGGATGTTGTTCGCTCAGATGCCGCTCCACTGCCTTCGCCGCGAATTCTTTGTCATCCGCATGAATCCGCTCCTGCCAGGCCGCCATACGGTTAGGCATTTCGTCGTCGCTAAAACCGAGAAGCTCCTTGAAACGCGGTGACAGAAAGGTTTCGCCGCGGCGCAGCCTCCAGTCCCAAAGCCCGGCGCTTGAGCCGGCGACCGCCAACGAGAACCGCTCGTTGGCATCTTCCAGTTCGGCCTGGCTTTCGAGCAACTTCCCTGCCGACTTGGCGCTTTCCGCCCAGCGCCGATAGGAAAACCATGCCACGAAGATTGAAAAGGCGAAAATCTCCGCCATCAGTTCATCTATTCTGAGGATTTTCAAATGAACCCGATGGAGGGCCATCAACTCGGCCACATCGAAGCGGATCATGAGCAGGATAAAAATCCCCAGGACCGCCAGCCCACCGGCCAGGTCCCGCAACGACTTGCTATCCAGCGTATCGCGCAAACGCCCGCCGCGGGCGGGCTCTCGGGTGCCGGAGCCGCCGCGAAGCTCTGTTGGGGTACCCGTTTGATCCGAAATTGACAAGATATTCCCCGCAGCAAACGCCTCGCGAGCACAATGAGATACTAACAATTATCAATTAGTAAAAATCAGCTATATATCATTTACAGCTACGCGATTACGCTGACGAACGTGGGCTATGCTGCGACACTGCCCGGCCAGGCCCCTCACCATGACTTGACCGGCCGAGATCGCTTCTCGCTTGGCCTCGGGGACATCACCTGCCTATTTGCTCCTGACCTCCAGGCAGTCCGGATTGAACATGCCCAACCAGCGTTCTGCGCCATTAGAGTGTTTCCAGGAAATGCGGGCACCGCTTTTCCGCCAGCAAACACGCCAAAACGAGACTCTGGGGTCTGGTTTTGAGCCCACCAAAACCACAAAGACCCTTGCCCGCGCTATCGCCATCGCGCTCTGCGTCGCATCCATAAGCGGCCCCGCGGCCGGCCAAACCGCGAATGCCGGCGATCCCGACATTTGGACCACTTTCCGCGGCGATGCCGCCCGCACCGGCGCCCGCGGCGAAGGGCCCGCCCAGTTACCCGATCTCCTATGGCGGTTTGCCACTGGCGGTACGGTCGAGTCATCGCCCGCCGTGGTTGACGGCGTGCTCTATGAAGGCACTTTCGCCAAGGCCCTTTTCGCCCTCGATGCCAAGACCGGTGAAGAAATATGGCGCACCCCCGTTGGCGGCCTGGTCCGGGCCTCCCCCGCGGTCGCCGATGGCCGCGTCTATTTCGGCGCCGATGACAACTTCTTCTATGCCGTTTCAACCAAAACCGGCGCGGTCGACTGGAAGTTTCAACTTGGCGGCGGTGGCCAACAATCCTCACCCGCGATCTATAACGGCGTCGTCTATTTCGGCGCTTTCGACCGCAATGTCTATGCCCTCGACGCGGCCACGGGCACCGAGCGATGGCGCTTCCAAACCGGCTCCGGGATTCTGTCCTCGCCCTTGGTCATGGCCGGCCGGGTTTACATCGCCGGCATCGACCGCACCATTTACGCCCTCGACGCAAAAGCCGGCGATTTGTTATGGCGTTTCGAGACCGGCGCGGCGGTCTTTTCGTCTCCCGCCGGCGCCGGTACCCGTATATTCATCGGCTCCGACGATGGCAATCTCTACGCCCTCGACGCCGCTACCGGTGACCTTGTTTGGCGCTTTCGGGCCGGCCGCGAGATCTTCTCCTCGCCGGCCCTGGCTGGAGGCAGCGTCTATGTCGGTGCCCACACCGGCTTCCTCTACGCCCTTGACGCCCAATCGGGAGCACTGCGATGGCGGACCCAGCTTGGCGGCGCCATCTTCTCCTCGCCCGCGCTCACCGCCAGCCGCGTTTATGTCGGCTCCAGCGACGGCCGCCTCTATGCCCTCGACCGCGCCGATGGCCGCATATTATGGCGCATCGAGATCGGCGCCCGTGTCTGGACCTCACCGACGATTGTCGGTGAGACCCTCTATTTCGGCGCCCATGACGGCGCCATATACGCTTTTGCGCCCCAGGGACCCTAACCTCGCCTAAACCCAAGGGCAGTTCGAATTCCGGTCCCCAAAAGTGCCGCCCGTGCTGTAGCGCGCCAATCCGAACGGCCGCAATTCCGCCGGCATTTCGCCATCGACAAGCATCCGCGCCACAAGTTTGCCCACGCCGATCATTTTATAACCGTGATTCGAATCCGCCGTCATGAAGGCGTTATCGGCCACCCAGTCGAACACCGGTACATTATCCGGCGTAAACGCCCCGATACCGCCATTCCGCCGCTCTTTATAATAGCCGCGCAAATTCTCGAACCGCCCGAACAGCATCCCGGCAACCGCGCAGTAATAGTCGGCGAACCAATCATCGGCCTGATACAGATCGTTGAGATGCCCATAGGGCTCCAGCACCGCCTGCGGCCCCAACTTGATCGGGATCGTGCCCCCCTGCAGGCCCGGCGCCCCCACCCGCTCCGCCGCATAGCGCGAATACCAATAGACATGGTCGAGGATCTCCCGGCCGTCCGGGCCCACCACCGGTGTGTTCATCAATTCCACATGCAGAACCGGCGAATCCTTGCCGGCGGCGGTACGGAAATCGACCCCATCGGGCAAATAGGCCTCGCCCTCCAACAGTTTCCAGAAGGTCCACATATCCATGCCGACTTCTTGGTGACCGTCGCCATAGGTCACGTCCAGTTTTGCGCTTTTGCCCAGCCACGCCCAATGGATCGGCATCCAGCTCCCCGCCGACACCACCACGGCCTCGTCCACAAGCACGGTTCCGCGATCGGTAATCACACCGGTGACCCGACCGTTTGTCATGTCGTAGCCGCTCACTTCCGTGCCATAGACCCGTCGCACCCCCCATTGCCGGCACTTCTCGTCCAACCCCCACACCGCCATATGAGTGCCCGCATAACCCGAAGGCTTTTCATGCAGGACGACATCGCAATTGGCGGTCTTGAAGTCGGGCCACAACGACGTCAGATAGGCTTTCGCCTCCCGCCCTGTATAGAGATCGGAGGCATAGCCGTTATCATTCTGGCTCTGATGCAGTTTGACATAATCCGCTTCCTGGTTCGCCTCGCCCACGGAAACATAACCCACTTGCTGAAAGCCGAAATTGACCGGATCGGATTCCCAGACCGCCACGCTTTCCCGCAAGATCGCGTGCAGCGGCCCGGTCATATAGAAATTGCGGATGCAACCGCAGGCCACGCCCGTGGCGCCCGCACCCGGTCCTTGTTTGTCGATCAACACCACGTCGGACCCTTTTCCCTTGCCTGACTGCTCAAGCAACATCGCCAGATGCCATGCCGTCGACATGCCATGCACCCCGGCACCAACGACGACAAACCGCGCTTTCTCGGGCAGGTCGGCGACATTGACCACTGGGATCACCGATGGATTGACCAGCGTGCCGTCCTTGTTGGCAGGCGCCCCCCGGTTTTGAAAAGGATACCACTCACCGTTGGTCGACGGATTTGGCCCATCTCTATTCATTGAGATCTCTCCTTTAGCTCTACAAGTTCGTCCAGGCCCATCATTTGGCCGCCATATTCAGCCATCGCATCCAACAAGACGTCCCACAGATAGGCCCCACAAGCGAAATCGGCGAGCAGATGATAACCCAGGGTGCCGCCGGCATCGTGGCGAATAACAATGCCGTTGAGCCGCGCGATATCGGTCTGCGCCACCGTCCCTTGCGGGAATTTATGCGGCCGCAGATCCACCCCGCAGAGTTTGGCGAAAACCGCGCAACTCTGCTCGCCGCACAGATAGAACCAGATATTGCCCGAAGATCGCGGCACCCCATAGGCGCGCACCCCGTCGGCGCTTGTCGGCGCCAGATCAACATTGCCCGACCCGTCGAGCGCACTCAGCAACAGCGCCTCGCCAGGCCCCAGCCGCGCCACCAGGCTGCCATCCGCCTGCCCATAGGCAACATTGTCTTGATCGCCAACATCGCGGCCTTGATCGCGCAGCCAGGACAAGGACTCCCGCCCCTTTAGTCCCGACCGCGGCAACGCCGTCAAATCTCCCAGCATCGCAGGCGCCGGAGAAGCCGCGCCAAACCGCAGCGGGCAGGCCATGCCGTTGACCTCACCGAGCACCCCATTGCTGGCAATATGCCGCCGATAGACCGGCGACCGCGCCAAGAACTCAACCGGTGTATGAGCCACCTAAACCCCCTGCCTGGCATTTTCCGGATCATGGAAAGGCAGCTTGGCCACAACCGCCGCGATCATCGCCCCCCCCTCGACACGAATGGAAATCTCCGTGCCGGGCACGGCCTGATCCGGCGCCACAGTGACCAGACCAATGGACTTGCCCAATGTCGGTGAGTAAGCCGAAGAGGTGACATGCCCGGTTATGTCGCCGCCGCGAATAACCAAATGGCCTTCTTTCGGGCGCCGCCCCGCCCCGTCCTTCAGGACAAATCCCACCAGCCGCCGGCTCACCGCCCGCGCCTGAATCTCCACCGAACGCTTGCCGACGAAATAGGGCTTTTGCCCCGCGATGGCCCAATCCAATGCCGCTTCATGGGG
>QIGO01000196.1 GCA_003230015.1 Alphaproteobacteria bacterium
GTATGGTCGCAATATCGGTGAGTTTGGGCATGATGGCCTCCGTCGGTAGTGGCGCCGCGGCAATCGCAGCACTTCCACCACCCAGAGCCCCGCCGGTGGCGCGACCGGTCAGGGCGAAGAGGCCGGAGGCGACCCCTTGTTTATGTACCCATTCATGCTTGCTTTGCGGGGCAAGTCCAGTCCTTTCAGCGCCCGAGTTTGCGTGAGCTCTGGCGCCGGTTAGCGCCCGGGTTGGCGACGATAGTGGTGGCTTCGGCGATAATGCCAATGTCCCGGGCTGCCGCCTGGAGCCGGCGGCCCGTATCGACAATCTGCGCCGGATTCAACCACACCGACTGGCCCGCTACCGCCAGCTCAGTCGCATCTTCGAGCATCGCGGTCGCCGCCGCGAACAGACGGTTCGCTAATTCTCTATGATCGTCGTCCATGACCGGTCCTTTGCCGATATCGGCAAAGGACCCTTGCTTTGCGGCCTAAGTCCAGCCGCAATCTGGCCTGGCCTGATGAGCGATGGCCGGCTCGACCGCCCGAATATCGATACCGTACTACGCTGCGATACTCGGTATATAGGCCTGCGCGGTACCGATTTATTCGTCTGACCCTTCCTTCTCATTTCTCTCGCGTCGCTCAATTTCAGCCGCTTCTGCCAGGGTGCGGACACCATGGCGATCCAATAATTCGTTGTCCTTCTCGGCTTGTTCGAGCCATTCCTCCTCCGTCATCGGCGCCGGCATGACGGCATAACCAACATTGTCGTTTACTTCTTGCGGCTGATAGGCCTTCGTCAGGCGGTGAATCTCGTCGAACGCTCGGACGTCGTCGCCTTTCAGTGCCAAGTTGCGCAGGCGCAACAACACCAGCCTAAGTGTCGAAAGCCGTCGGCGCTTGCCGCTTTCCTGCACAGAATGCATCTCGTTGGCGACCGACCTGACGAATGTCTTCCTGTTCTTCGACCCTTTTGGACGGCCGTTCGGATTGCCCGATGTCTTGAAGCGCCGTTGCATTGGGGGGCTACCGTAACCGGCTTTTCCAGAAGACGGCGATGACCGGGATCGATCATTTTCTCGCTTGGACACTCTGATAGCTTCCTTTTTGCCGCGGCCTACGTCTCATCAACCGGCACCAATTCGGTGACGCTTTCCAGCCACTCATGAAAATCGACTCCTCTGGGTGCTACAATCACACCGCCGCCCGCTTGGGCCTCCGGCGGTTCGATCACGTCGTACTCCTCGCAGATCTTGATGAACTTGAGAATCGACGGGAGATGTCCTTCGGCAGCTCGTTTGGCAACCTTTCGAAAGCTTGCTTCGAAGGGCGACATGGAATGCTCTTTTCCGCCGACCCTTACCTTGATGGGCTCATCAAGAATGGCAGCGACATCTGTCGCAGCGGCCTTTCTTAACTTCGACCGACCCTTCGGGTTCCGCCTCTCGCCCTTCTTGATCTGGTGCTCTTTCGGCGGCCGGCGGTAGCCGACTTCGTAGTCGCCGGGGGGTTGCTTCTTTTTCGTCATCACGAATCCTCCGTCGCCAGCTCCCCTTCTGGCTGCGTGGTGACTTCTGCCATACGTTCACGCGCAACTTCGGCAAACGGCTTGCCCGAGGCGGCATGGATCGGCTCGACATTGGCTAACGCCCCAACGCGCCTGATAATGACGTCGCAATAGCGCGGGTCGAGTTCGATGCCGTAGCCGCGCCGGCCGGACTTCTCGGCGGCGACGAGGGTGGTGCCGCTACCGGCGAAGGCATCGAGCACAATGCCGCCGCGCTTTGAACAATCAAGAATTGCGTCGCCAACCAGCTTCACCGGCTTGACGGTGGGGTGCATGGCAAGCTCCCCGTCGCGATCCTTGCCAAAACTGTTGATGCCCGGGTAGGACCATATGTTGGTGCGATAGCGGCCATGCTTGCCGAGCTCGACATTATTGATGTGCGGCGCCGTGCCGGCCTTGAACACAAAAACGAGTTCGTGCTGAGAACGATAGAGTGAGCCCATACCGCCGTTGGTCTTGGCCCAGACGCACAGATTCTTAAGTTCGCTATAGACATCCCTGCCGGCGGCCAATATCTCGCCCATATGCCGCCAGTCCATGCAGACATAATGGATGGCCCCGTCATTGCTATGGTCGGCGAGGTTCCCGAAGACAGTGGCGAGGAAATCGGTAAACTCAACCACGCTCATCTCGCCCGACGCCATCGCAAACTCGCGGTGTTTTATCTTGCCGAGGCCCGAGACGTGACCGTCGATGGCGACGTTATAGGGCGGGTCGGTAAATACCATCTGCGCCGCGGCGCCGTTAAGTAACCGGCTATAGGTATTGGGATCAGTGGCATCACCACAAATCAGCCGGTTCTTGCCGATGCACCAGGTATCGCCGGGCTGGGTGACAGCCGGCCCATCAACGATGGGCAGGACATCGTCGTCCCCGTTTTCGTCATCAGCCGCGGTCAATTCGCCGATGAGAATGTCGATTTCGGGTGTCTCGAAACCGGTGAGTGAGAGATCGAAGTCGAGATCGAAGAGTCCTTGCAGCTCAGTGGCGAGCAATTCGCGATCCCAACCGGCGTTTTCAGCCAATTTATTGTCAGCAATGACATAGGCGCGGATTTCAGCGTTAGTCAGATCTTCGAGCCGGATCGTCGGCACTGTGTCGATGCCGAGCAGGTTTGCGGCCTCGACGCGGCCGTGGCCGGCGACGATGCCGCCTGTGCCATCAATCAATACCGGGTTGGTGAACCCGAACTGTTCAATACTGTCCGCAATCTGGCGGATCTGCTTCTTCGAATGGGTTCGCGGATTGCTCGCCCGCGGCCGCAACGCCGCGGGGGCTCTATAAGTGATCTTGAGTCGGTCCATGGGGCCATGGCTCCCTATTTCTAGCGGAGCCGGGCAAACAAAAAGCGCGGCTCCGGAGATTTTCCGAAAGCCACGCTCACACCATGGTTTACGTGGACCCTTCAGCGCGGTGCGGCACACCATGGCCCGCGACCCGAACAACGATAAGCCAGTCCCGCACGAGCCATGCCGCGCGTCCGTCTCTTATCTAAGGCTTAACCAATTTATCAAAACCGGCGGTCGATTTCAAGCCAAATAAGTATCTAAGTCATTGAAACAAAAGCCAACATGGTTAACGCGAGGCGGGACCGTGTCGATGCTACGATCGACAGAGGCGCGATTTGTTCGCCTTCGCCCAGCATCCGTTATCAGCCGAGCCTTTTCGCAGGCACATCTTCAAGCAATCTTGCCGACGGCACCCCCAGCGCCTGGGCGATTTCCTCGAGTATTAGGACCGTGGGGTTCCGCACGCCGCGCTCGATCCCGCTAATATAGGTGCGGTGCAGCCCGGCCTTGAAGGCGAACGCCTCTTGCGAGAGCCCGAGATCTTGGCGGAATTTCTTGAGATTAAGGCCGACCCGTTTACGCACATCCATGCAGTGAGCGATGCGGGTTTGTTCACTTTTAGTCTACAGACTATAAGTCTCATTATTAGCTGGACTTCTTCGGCCAACGAAGGGATGTACCGCCGCCCACTGAACCGCGCAGGACGAAATCGCCATGACCCCGATTGATCCGACCGACATCCGCTACATCAAGCTTGGCAGCGGCGGCCGGTGGGCCCAAAACGGGCTGGCGCAGGGAGAAGTGCATTTTGGTTACCCGATGGTGCCGCACGACCTGTGCCTGAGCCAAGACTGGGATGCGATCGCCAAGCTTCTCATCGATCACGGGCGGAGCGCCGGCAAAGCCAAGGACGGGGTCCGCGAGATTCGCGACTTCTATACACTAGGGTCAGATTGTCTTTGGGTCACTTTTGCCGATCGGCATCTCTGGTGGACGTTCGCCGATCCCGAGGTCAACTGGCTCGGCACCGACGACGACAGCCGCGGCACCCGGATGCGAAAGGCGATCGGTGGGTGGCAGAAGACTGACATTGCCGGCAAGCCGCTTAGTATCGACGGGCTGAGCACACTTTTGACCCAGATCGCGGCTTACCGCCAGACCATCTGTCGCGTGAAGCCGTCCGACTACCTTCTCCGACGGATCAACGGCATCGAGGAGCCGGTCGTCATCCGCGCCCGTGAGGCACGCATCGCCATGGTAGGTGCCGCCACAGACATGATCTCGGCGCTCCACTGGGCGGATTTTGAGACGTTGGTAGATCTAATTTTTTCCCGGACCGGCTGGCAGCGAACCTCCCGGGTCGGCGAGGCTCTAACTGATGTCGATCTGATCCTGGAGCAGCCGACCATCGGGGAGAAAGCGTTCGTCCAGGTGAAATCCAAAGCCGGGCAGGCCGTGCTCGATAACTATGTTGACCGATTCCGGCGCAGTGAGGCTTATGACCGCCTATTCTTCGTCTGCCACAGCCCGACTGGGACGCTCTCCACCGATGGCCATCCAGGGCTCCGCGTTTGGACTGGCGATCGCCTGGCCAAAGCAGCCGTCCAGGCCGGGCTGTTCGATTGGTTGATCGAGCGGACGGCGTAAGCGATTGCTGACGTTTGTAGCCGTCGGCAGATGATCCGGATTTTGGTCGGCTCTGACTAGAGTGAGAATCCCATTGGCGCACAGTGGTGCGGCATCGAGTCTATTCGCGGGCGGTGACTAGTATGCCTAGTCTGTATACTATTAGTATACAGACTATAAGTAACAATAATATAGGACTTTCCTGATAGACCTTAGGTAGCGGGAACCTCAAGGCCATGCGAGATCGCAAGATAGGATCTTATTGGAGCGTTCAACGATGACGGAGACATTGTTCGTGCTGCGCTATGGCTCTGGGCAGGGCGCGCTGCTCAACACGGTGCGTGAATTGCTCGCGCGGCAATGCCCCAACGCCTCGGTGGAGTGGGTCGAAGCGGGTGCACCGGTCGGCGAGCGTCACGCGGAGTTGCTCTATGCGGTGCGTTCGACACGGAAAGTTGTCATGATCGATCTGGACGACCCGCAGCGGACGCCCGAGCAAATTGTCAGCCGCGTCAAGTGTTGGTGCTCATGAATTGCGCGGAGGGCGAACGCTGAACGATATTTAGTTTCGCCGACAACGCTTGCTGCGCAGGTTTGGATTATTGGTTTCGCTGTCGCTCGGCTGGGTTATACCTATAGCTACGTTGCAGGCAGAGACAACGCTTGGGGGCTATTCATGAGTCTCAGCCTGTTGGCTATGTATGCATGGCCAGTTATCTCGTGTTGAGCTTGGTTGCTCGAAAATCAAGGAACGGACAACTCAAGCATTCCTCAAGAATGAGTCCCGGAGAAGGCAAGATCTAGCGTACAGAATCGGCGAATTGCTGACGCTCCTGCCAAGTCCGCTTGCCAGGCCAAAGCTGACGCAACCAGGACGAAAGCGGATATTGTCCAACGACGGTCTGCCTTCTGGTCAGCAGCGGAAGTCGCTCAAGGCGCGCCCGAAGGACCGTTCATAGCCCATAAGCGGTCCAAATTCGTTGGGGCATCGATGAGCATGCCCCCCTACAAGGTCATTCATGGTATTTGGTGGTTCCCATTGAATTCGGGGCAGCGGGTAAGAATGAGTTCGGCAACAACGGTCAGTGCAGGCCATGACATCAGGCGCCGCACCGCGCGTTTTGAGACACCGGCCCTGTCCAATAGCCTCGTGCAAACCTTCACATCTATTGGGGGTTTTCTCGCGGTAACCGCGGCCATGTATGCGACCGCGGCAATCTCATATTGGATTGCCCTCGGCCTCGCGCCGCTCGCCGCCGGATTCCTCCTCCGGACATTCATCATTCAGCACGACTGCGGCCACGGCGCATTCTTCCGCTCGCGGCGATTGAACGACACCCTGGGGTTCGTATGCAGCCTGCTCACGCTCGCGCCCTATCTGTCCTGGCGCCGCCAGCATGCCGGGCACCATGGAGTCTGGAACAACCTCGATCGCCGAAATACCGGCGTCGACATCTATTCGACCTGCTTGACCCTCAATGAGTACCGATCGCTCGGCCCCTGGCAGCGGCGTTGGTACCGATTCAGCCGCAGTTCCATCATCGCAAATATCGTCGTGCCGCCGCTCGTATTCTTGATACTTTTCAGGTTTCCGTACGACATGCCTTCTGGATGGCGGCGCGAGCGGCTCGCCATCCATTTGACCAATTTGGCGCTTGTCGCGCTGATCGGGGGCGCTGGGCTGATCTTTGGGTTCGGTCGCCTCGCTGCAATCCAACTGCCAATCGTTGCGTTGGCCTCGATCGCTGGCGTCTGGCTCTTTTCCGTGCAGCATCGATCGGACCACACGGTTTGGGCGCGTCAGAATGAATGGAACATCGTGACGGCATCGCTCAGGGGCACGACGTATCTGTCCCTCCCCCCAATACTGCAATGGTTCACCGGCAACATTGGCTTGCACCATGCTCATCACCTCAACCCGAAGATACCGAACTACCGATTGCAGCAATGCCACGATGCTGTCGCTGATCTACGCGACGTCCCTGTCGTAACCCTACGGTCAGCTTTCAAGGCGATGTTTTACGTTATTTGGGACGAGGGGCAGCAACGGATGGTGACATTCCGCACTGCCAGCCTCGGCGAGCCGGCTTAGCCGGCCGACTGGTTCGAGAACGAAGGGCGGGCGGCCTTCAACAGCCGCCGAGTTACTTTGGGCATGACATCGCGAACATCGGCTTTAGGTTGGGGCCGTCCAGCGGCGGCTCAACGCATCCGGACAAAATACCTCAGCGGAACCATTAATCTTGCTGGAATCAACGCACTTCCAGATGAAGACGCTGAAACGGGCTGGTACCGAAGCGGCCCTGCATCGCCGCGGAAATCGACAAAACCAGAAAGCCCGCCGCGACGGATCGTTCAGACCCAAGTGCGCGTC
>QIGO01000237.1 GCA_003230015.1 Alphaproteobacteria bacterium
CCCGACACAGTGTGCCGAGCCGTCACGGGTGCCGCTGGCAAGAAGACCCTAGCACAGAATACCCATGCGACCCGGTTCTGTAGATGGCACCCCACAAACGATCCCGCACCCGGCATTGGCTAATGTCCGACTAGGGTCAAAACCCGTCTTGGCGGACCTCGCCCAGCGGCGTCGGCCGTCCGAGGTAGAACGGACCTCCAGGTCAAGAAAGCGGACGCTGCCGCCCGAGGTCGGCTCCCGGGGGTAGAACGGAAAGTCCGGGCGGCGCTCGAAACCGACGCGATTAGCCTGAGCCGACATGCATGCTAGCTCGGGCAGTCTTCGACCTCGTTTGCTTGCGCAAACGTGGCGCCGCCGGGCCAGGCTTGAAAAGCGGCCGGAATTTTCAGAAATCCGCCGCTGCCAGGAGGTAAGCGCCTTTGCCGGCGCGTGAATAGACCTTACGGGCGGTTTCGTGGATCAGATCCCGCGCGGCATCAAACGCCTCAAGATACGCCGCTTCCACGTGCCTCGTTTGCGGACTGAGCTTTTGAAGAGCGCCCACCTCCACGAAAAACGAAATCTCGAGGGCGCTGTCGTGCCCCCAAAATCGGACTAGATCTCTCCCTGCATCGTAGCTTCGGCTGCCGTTCGGAAAATTCAGTGTCATAGCTGGATATAATCCTAACTGCCCCGGCGAGGCGACAACTTGACCTTCATGACCATGCCATGTCCTACCGATGGCGCGACCGGCCGCTTCTCTGACCACAGTGCGGCGACTGCGCACCGGATTTGCATATAGCTTCTGACACGTGCCAAGTCCTCCGCTGGTCGGACGTACTTCAGATCGTCCTCGCCATAGTGAACCTAATTCTGGACGAATCTCTAACGTCGATTGCCGGAAGGATCGGACCTAGGCGGCACTCCATTCTGCCATGCATTCGAACTTTTGCAGCGAGAGCAGATTCGCTCGCCGGACCATTTGCTCGGAAACGTGGCTTTGCACCTGAGGCACTGGCGAACCTTCGGGAAGTCCGAGAGCGGCTCACCATGGTCCTGCCGCCGAAAGGGGACGTCCATGACAGAGATTATGACGATTGGCTTGGACTCGGCCAAGACCGTGTTCCAGGTTCACGCTGCTGATAGTGAGGGTCGGCCAGTGCTGCGCAAGCGGCTGAGACGAGGCCAGGTTCTGGGGTTCTTTGCCTCGGCGCCGGCTTGTCTGGTTGGATTGGAAGCGTGTGCGAGTGCGCATTACTGGGCGCGCGAGCTGCAGGCGTTGGGGCACGAAGTTCGGTTGATCCCGCCGCAAGACGAACAAGAACGACGCGGCGGATGCGGAGGCGATCTGCGAGGCGCTGTTGCGTCCGACCAAGCGGTTTGCCACAGTGAAGAGCGCCGATCAGCAATCAGTGCTGATGCTGCATCGCGCGCGAGAGTTGCTGGTGCGCCAGCGTACGATGCTGATCAACGCCTTGTCATTGCGGCGAGTTCGGCCTCGTTGCCTCCCAGGGAGCCCGTCGAGGTGATCGAGGACCCTGACGATTGCCGCCTGCCGTCGCTGGCCCGGGCAGCACTTGTGTCTCTTGTGGCCCAGTTGCACGCGGTGGAGGAACGGATCGCAGAGCTGGAGAAACGGCTTATGGCCTGGCATCGCTCCAGTGAAGCGAGCCTGCGGCTGGCCACCATCCCCGGGGTCGGTGTGATCACGGCGACAGCACTGGTGGCGACGGTCGGAGGCACGGCAGTTCCGCTCGGCCCGACAGTTCGCCGCCTGGTTGGGACTGGTGCCGCGCCAGCTATCGAGTGGCGGCAAGGACCGGCTTGGCCGCATCTCGAAGCGCGGTGACGGCTATCTCCGACGGCTCCTCGTCCACGGCGCCCGCATCGTGCTGTTCTGGTCCAGGCGTCGCTAAGAGACGCGCTCGGACTGGCTCGAGGCCCTGCTCGCGCGCCGGCCGACGAACGTTGTGCTGGTTGCCTTGGCCAACAAGACCGCTCGTGTCGTCTGGGCCATGCTTACGCGCAACGAGGCTTTCCAGCCCGACCGGCAGGCCGCCGGCTAAGCCGCCTCCCGGCCGAGCAAGAATTGCGAAGGTGGTGATGATGTGATGGCGGAACAGGGTGACCGGGATCGGCCCAACCCGAGGTGTTGTCCGAGCCTCGAGCTCGCTAACGTGATGGGGCGTCGGTCCTCGGATTCCATCAGGGCCAGCGGTCAACATGAACCGCACACAGAGGCCGGATAGATGACTGCAAACCCCAACCTCGCCGCAGATCAGAAATCCCTTGGCAAACAGGGGGCGTTCATAGATGACAACTCCACCCACTGTTCGTCTGGATATCCGGCGGCGCCGCCATTGTGGGAACTTTCGCATATGCCTTTTTCTCGAACTTCACAGTCGCCACATGCGTGATGATTGCGGCAACCGCCGGCGTCTTACGCGAGATTCCTCTTGTTTTATGTCGTTTTTCGAGTAGGTCTCATGGCAGGCGCCACGTCGACTTGGCTGATCAAAACCGGCATGCACTGGAGCTGTCATGAACGCACCGCTGCGAGCCGACCCTTTCTTCCCGTTCGACAACACATTCGCACGGCTGCCGGAGCGGTTTTTTGCTCGGCTGCCCCCAACCTCTGTGCCCGCACCGCGGCTTATTCGGCTGAACCATAGCCTTGTCCGGCAACTTGGCCTCGATCCCGACGCGCTAGCCTCGCAAGAAGGGTTAGAAATCCTCGCTGGTAACAGGCTGCCGGTGGGCGCCGAGCCCCTCGCCATGGTCTATGCCGGCCACCAATTCGGCAGCTGGGTGCCTCAGCTGGGTGATGGCCGGGCAATCCTGCTCGGCGAGGTGATCGGCCGGAACAGCGTGCGCTACGACATTCAGTTGAAGGGTGCGGGCCGCACTCCGTTCTCGCGTATGGGCGACGGGCGTGCCGTGCTCGGCCCGGTTTTGCGGGAGTATGTTGTCAGCGAGGCGATGGCCGCCTTCGGCATACCGACAACGCGAGCGGCCGCGGCCGTGACCACCGGCGAACAGATTATGCGGGAAAGGCTTCTCCCCGGCGCGGTGCTGACCCGCGTCGCCCAAAGCCATGTGCGCGTTGGCACCTTCCAGTTCTTCGCTGCCCGGGGCGATGTGGAAGCCCTACGGATCCTCGCTGACCATGTAATCGCCCGGCATTACCCGGCGATCGCCGATACAGAACGCCCGTATCGCGCGCTGTATGATGCGGTCATCGCGCGCCAAGCAGACCTCGTTGCGAGGTGGCTGCATATCGGCTTCATCCATGGGGTGATGAACACGGATAACATGTCGATTGTCGGCGAAACCATTGATTACGGGCCCTGCGCCTTCATGGATACTTACCATCCAGAAACCGTTTACAGTTCCATCGACCATATGGGCCGCTACGCCTACGGCAACCAACCGCGGATCGCGCATTGGAATCTCTCCTGCCTCGGCCAAGCACTGCTACCGCTCCTTGACAAAGACGGGGAGGCCGCCGTTCGAGAGGCGCAGGAGGCCATCGGTCTTTTCCCATCTCTGTTCGACGACGCGTGGCTCCGGGGACTGAGGCACAAACTCGGTTTCTTGGGAGAGCAGGAGGGCGATCTTGCTCTCGCGCAAGGTCTCTTGAACCTCATGGCCGAGAACCATGCTGATTTCACGCTCACCTTCCGCCGGCTTTGCGACGTCGCGGGCGCCGCGGGCGCTGGGCCGGAGGTCGACGGGCCGATCCGCAGCCTCTTCGATAACCCCGCTAACTTCGACGGCTGGGCAGCAGGGTGGCGGCGGCGTTTGAGCGCAAAACCAAGAGGCGAAGAAGAACGCCGAGCCGCCATGCGCGCGGTCAACCCGGCCTTCATTCCGCGCAACCACTTGGTTGAGGAGGCGATCAATGCAGCGCTCGACGGGGATCTGAATCCGTTTGATAATCTTTTGGCCGTCCTTACTGCGCCATATGAAGATCAGCCCGCCTTCGCGCGCTATGCGGATCCGCCACGGCAAGATCAGGTCGTGCGTCAAACCTTCTGCGGCACTTGACCTCACCAAGCTGGACCTGTCGGCCGCGTCTTCCGCTACCACAGTGGTTTGCTCATTTTTTCCGCATAGGCAGAGGGCATGACGTTGAAACTGACGCTGATCCTCGTCTCGTCGCTGCCGCTGGCGTCGACCGAATGGGGCAGCCAGGACGGGAACATGAGAAAGGTGCCGTCGCTGACCTTGACCACCACCTGATCCGTGTTCTCGGCGGTGAGTTCCGTGACCGGCGGCCGGATGATCCCCGTCTGCGATCTGGGGTCGTGGAAATTGACGGTATCGGCACCATCTTGGGTGCGCAGATAGTAGACGCCGCTCAGGAAATTGTTGGGGTGGCTATGGATGGGGTGCGCCGCGTCTTTCGGGTTCATGTTGGCCCAGAGGCCGGTTAACACGAAAGCGCTGTCCCCAATTCTTAGGAAATCCAGGATGCTCTGGGCCGCGTCATGGATGCAGGCGACCAGGCCGCGAAATTCCTCCAGATGGTGCAAGTCCTTTTCCGACTGCCAGCCGCGGCCGGGCGCCGACGCGCCCGCGTCGCGTCTCATCTCATCGAGTGTCGCAAGGACGTCGTCTTCGATCGTTTGACGGACGCCGGGTGTCACTTGCGCCTTCCAGACAAAGGTCGGGAACATGCGGAGCACGTCCGGTGCCTCGAAGTTGGCCCCAAAGGTCTCAGCCATTCCACCAGCCCTCTCGTCGTGGGACCGTCGGCCTTACGCCGCTGCGTAGAATACGTTAGTTTTGGCCAAGGCCGAGGAGATAAATGGAGCGGAGCATGCGGAGCATCGTCAGCGATATCCTCACGTGGCCGTGGTTTTCCGAACCCCACGGTTACAACTTCAACGGTCACCTCGTTCGTGATCCCGGCGGCAACATCTGTATCGACCCCGTCGAACCAACGGAGGACGATATGAACGCCCTCCTGCGCGAAGGGGTGGCCTGGATCATCCTCACTAACCGCAATCATTCCCGCGCGGCGAACCGGGTGCGGGCACGCACCGGCGCGCGGACGCTCATCCACGCCGATGATGCGGACCATGCCCGAAGCCAGGAGACGGAACTGGACGACGCGCTGGAAGTCGGCGGCACGGTCGGGCCACTGGAAGTGGTCGACGCCTCCGGAAAATCACCGGGCGAGGTAGCCTTGTTGTGGCGGGACCGGGGGATCCTGATCGTCGGCGATGCCATCATTGGCAACCCGCCGGGGCAGTGCGGACTCTTGCCGGAGCGCGTCATGGATGGCCCGGCTCGCCTTCGGAGTAACCTGCGCAAGCTCCTGGACCTCGACTTCGACATCCTTCTTGTCGGCGACGGCGAACCCATACTTCAGAATGGCAAAGCCCGGCTCAAAGAGTTAGTTGGGACGTTTCCGGACTAAATCCGCTGTTGGACGCGCGAGAACCGTGGCCTCTCCCAGCACCGAGGTGATCGTAGCCACAGCGCGCTTTCTGGACGGACTCTTAAGGATTTTTGCGCTCGAGATGACAAGGGTGTGCGCCGATCATACGGCTCTGTCCCCAGCGTGCGACGATGTGACCGTCAGATCTCGGCCGTCGGGCGTTTTGACCATAAAGGAGCTGTGAATGCGCCCCACCTGGATTGGTGTTGTTTGCAAGCCCTGCTCCTGGGCAGTGCTGCGCGCTGCCTCAATGTCATCAAACATCAAGTCGAAACTCGGCTTTCTGCGCGCTTTTTCGTCATCGCCGGCGCCACTCAGGATGAGATGGGTCCCGCCCCGGAGTTCAAGCACAGCGATCTCGTCGTTCTCGAAGATCTTGCGCAGACCGAATTTCAGGAAGAACGCCGTCGTCGCGCCGATATCGTCCACCGCCAGACTCACGTGACCGATCGCGACAATTGGACGTCTATGGCCCTCAGGCCGAGCCGTCATGCCACTTCTCCCTCGCGCGAACGCCGTTCGCCGTGCAGATCGCTGATTTCGCGAACATCTGCTCCATGCCTCCCAAGATATGTCTTAAATGATATCAACAGATTTATACTTGCACATATTCGGCCCTGGCCCAGGAACAACTTTCTGAAGATGGGGCTCAAGACGCTGGAACTCTGCGATCAGGGCGGATGTATGTGGACAGGATCTTTTCGACGGAGACCGGGCTAATCCCCAGGTCGTCCAGCATCAGTTCGTCGCCCTCGATCACGTTGTCCCGTTTCATCAGCTTTACTTGATCACGGGTCAATGGCGGGTTGGGAAAGAACGCCATAAAGGTTGCCAGCCTGTCCCATAAGAAGAACGGGACTGGGAGCAAAACCCTTCTCCTGTCGACCTGCTTGAGCACCAATTGTAGGAGTGCTTTGTAGGTGTAGACCCGGGGCCCGCCCAATTCGTAAATCTTGCCCTGCGTCGAGGAATCGGCCAAGACCTTCATACAGGCTGCGGCAACGTCTCCCACGAACACGGGTTGCAGGTTCGTCCGGCCCATGCCGAACAAGGGCAGGACCGGAGCGCGCCGCGCCATGCCGGCGAGAGTGTTGAAGAAGGCGTCATCGGGTCCGAAGATGACGCTGGGGCGGAGGATGGTCACGCCCTCAAAGGCGCCCTTGACTAGGTCTTCGCCGATGCCTCGGGCTCGAACGTAGGGGGAATCAGATCTGGAATCGGCGCCCAGACCCGAGATATGGATCAAGCGTCCGACGCCAGCATCCTCGGCTTGCCGGGCGACGTTGTGGGCGCCCTGGCCGTGGATGGCGTCGAACGTCGCGCCGCTTTTCTCCACATAGTGGCCAACACAATTGATGACGCAATCCGACTGCTTCACCGCCCGGGCAACCGTCGGTTCGTCCCATACGTCGGCGTGCACGAGCCCGATCTGGCCGTCCCGGCCGAGCCGTTCGATGAAGGATGCGCGCTCGGGATGGCGCACCGCCACGCGGACGTTGGTCTCCTCGGCGGCCAGGGACTTCACGATCTGGCGACCAAGGAAACCCGATCCTCCGAATACGGTTACTAGTTTGAATGCCATCGGTTTTCGCTCCTGAACGCCGAAGCCGATCCGGGATATGACCAAGCCACCCAACTTAGGTTCAAAATACTTTGTCCCCTAGGTTCCGGGGCAGCATTCACGGGTCCTCACCCGGCTCGATTGTAAGTTCAAGTTTGTTGTGTGCCGCCCGCAAGGCCGTCTCGACTGTCTCTGGCGTATCGCCGCTGGCGAAGATAAAGCCCAGGTATCGGTTGCCTTCGGGCACCGGAACCAGCGTTTCCCCGATGGGAATGCTGATGGTCACGTCGTCGATATTCGCCAGCGCACGGGCGGCCTCTATACCGACGACGTGGCGCAGCACACCGGCCGCAGGAATGGGAATCATCATCACCCCGGTTGCGGGACGGTCCAACTCAATGGTTGGCGCGGGCAGGCCCAGGGCGTGCCGCAGGATCAAGTCCTCAAGGCGACCTGCAGCGCCGAAATTCAAGGCACGGGAACAAAGCCCGCCAATCGAACGGGCCGCAAGCTCAATCAGCCAGACGCCTTCGTCGTTGATGCGCAATTCTGCGTGGATGGGACCCTCGCGCAAGCCTAGCGTGACGATGGCGCAGCTCACTGTGGCGGCGATGGCATTCTGCACATGATCCGTCAAACGCGACGGCGTTATGTATATGGTCTCTTCGAAATAAGGCCCTTCTAACGGGTCAGGCTTGTCGAATAGCGCCAGCACCGTGAGCCGACCGCCTTCGAGCAACCCTTCCAGGGCGACCTCGTCACCGGGTAAGTATTCCTCGACGAGAATATGATTCGCCGCCTCACCGCGAATGTCTGCGGCGTCCAGGATTGCAATGATGCGTCGGACCGCGGTGGCGAATTGGGCTGGGTCGTCGGCGCGGATAACGCCCCGGCTGGCCGAGAGCGCCAATGGCTTCAACACGGCCGGATAAAAAGAGTCCCGCGCCGCCCGCGCCGGATCCTCGTCAACGGAAATTAGACGGAATCGCGGCGCCGGCAGGCCGGAATTGGCAAGGCGGGTACGAAAGCTGTGCTTGTTTCCGCTCGCCTCTACCGACTCTGGGGCGTTGTGGGGCAATCCCAGCGCCTGCGATGCCATTGCCGCGATCAGGGTGGTTTCATCGTCGACACCGACGATCGCGGCCAGGGGAAAATCGCGGTTGTAGA
>QIGO01000040.1 GCA_003230015.1 Alphaproteobacteria bacterium
AAAAAATGTTGTGGCGGCGACGGCAAAGGGACCACACAATGAACAGGGGCTATCAGAGCGTTGTCAGCGCAAATTCGATTGCTTTGCACAAGTGCCAGAACCGTATTTTGGCATCGTTGATATTGATGGGTTTTTCGGATCAAGCCGAGCGGTTCGACGCAATTCTCGAGTATTCAGGATATTGCTCTGATGGTGCCAGGATTCGTTGGGGAGCACGGCAGCGGCTCCTCGAAAAATCTCACAAATGTGTCAAGCCGCTGGAGGGACACGGATGATGGTATCTGCAAACCTGCCCGGATCGGGTGAAGTCAGTGCATGGGCTTCACCACGTACACAACTTAACCAAGCCGCGCTGAGCGCTCTGATCGCCGGCGAAATTCCGGCCATTCGGCTGGCTAACTTCGCAACACCCGACGAATGTCGCCGGCTGTGCCGGGCGATCGGGGACGCCGCCGACATGGGCGACCCCGCGGTAACCTCGCCGATGAACTTGATCGGTTGCAACTTCGCCAATCATGTGGGCCGGACAAAGGCCGACTATTTCGCTCAGGTCGCGCCCGCGTACCGCGATGTCGAGGCACTCCAGCGGACCGCTGGGTTCGACCCGCTTGACCGCATGGTGGCGTGCCTAAGGGACAACTGGCCGGAGCGCGTGAGTATTGCGACCGAGCCCGGATTCGACCGGTTTTTCGCCGGCGGTATCAAGACGCGTACGAGCGGCAGTGATCTGCACTATGACTTCGCGCCGCACACGGCGTCAGACTTCATGATCGGTACCGTCCGCGATCAGCTCGGCTGGAACCTGTACCTCGATCTGCCGGCGCATACGGGGCACACAATCGCCTACAACCGCGCCGTGCCACGCGATGGTCCGCGCCTGGGCTCGGGGCCCGCCCGTGGGCTCGGCATCGACCGAAGCTGGATCGAGGATGTGGAGTCATTCACCTTTAGACCAGCCGTCGGCGAAGTCGTCATCATAAATACTCGCTATCCCCACGAAGTCATTGTCGATGGCTTGGCGGCCGGCGAGTGGCGCGTACAGACTAGCGCATTCATCGGAAGACTGTCGAATGACCGGCTGATTCTGTGGTCATGAGTACCACCCGACGTATCGGGGCATCGGACAACGGTGTGCCGGGACACCAGCATTGTACAGCCCGGGCCAACGGTCTAGGTTTAACCGTAAAAATCAAAAGAATCGGGAGGAATCATGAAAGGCGTCGCATTTCGCTATCTACCTATGATGGCACTGGCCGTCGTGGCAATACAACCGGTTACGGCTCAGGCCCAGGAAGTTACTATCGTCTTATCCGAAGAGCCGGATCTGCTTGAGCCTTGCCAATCGTCGAGGTCGAACATCGGCCGCGTCGTGAAGCAAAACATCGTCGAAACGCTGACCGAGATTAACCCGACTGACGGCAGCATTACCCCGCGTCTGGCGACTGAGTGGTCGCAAATCGACGATTTGACGTGGCGTTTCCAGATTCGACAAGGTGTCCAGTTCCATGACGGCGCGCCGTTGGATGCCGAGGCAGTGGCCTTCGCGATCAATCGAACGATGGACGAGAACCTGGATTGCGAGGTTCGCACCAAATTCTTCGGCGGCCTGACCGTCACCCCAACGGTAATCGACAATTATACGTTGGAGATCGCGACAAACAGTCCTGTTCCGATTTTGCCGACGATGATGGGGACGGTTGCGGTAATGTCCCCGAACACGCCCATGGGCGTGGCCGATCGCACCCCGGTGGGGACCGGCCCCTATCGTTTCATTGATTGGAATGTCGGCACGAGTATCACGTTGGAACGTTTCCCTGACTATTGGGATGGCCCGGCCGAGGTCGCCAAGGCCACGTTTGTTTGGCGCTCGGAGTCGACGGTACGCGCCGCAATGGTTTTGACGGGCGAGGCGGATATCGCACCCAACATCGCGGTGCAAGACGCGACCGACGACATTATGGACATTAGCTATCCCAACTCCGAGACTTCGCGGCTCCGGATCGACACGCTTGTGCCGCCGTTGGATGACATTCGGGTGCGCGAAGCGATTAACCTGGCGATCGACCGCGACGGCATCCGCGGCAGCATCTTCAGCAAGGACGTGATCCCGGCGACACAGCTGGTCGTGCCCAGTATCAACGGCTACAATCCCGACCTTGAGGTTTGGCCCTACGATCCGTCGCGAGCCATGGAGTTGCTGGCTGCCGCCAAAGCCGATGGCACCAACGTTGACACCGAAATCATGATGATCGGCCGCATCGGCATCTACCCCAACTCAACAGAGGTCATGGAGGCGATGTTGGCGATGTTGCAGGGTATCGGGCTCAACGTGAAGCTGCAGATGCTCGAGGTAGCGGAATGGGTCGATATATTGACCAAGCCCTACGCCGAAGACCGGGCGCCGGTGTTGCTGCAAAGTCAGCATGACAACAACAACGGCGACGCAGTCTTTACCGCTTTCAACAAGTATCACTCCGAAGGCGCCCAATCGACGTTGAACGATCCCCAGGTGGACGACCTGCTGGTTCGCGCCGGTGCGGCGACCGGCGACGAGCGCCGTTCGTTGTTCCAACAGGCGTTCAAACGCATCAACGCCGATCTAATCGCCGACGTGCCCATGTTCCATATGGTCGGATACACACGCGTCGGACCGCGGATCGAGTTTACGCCTTCGATCTCAACCAACAGCGAGTTGCAGATCGCTACGATCAAAATGCGCTGATAAATGCGGCAGGGAGAGGCCGCCGAACGGTGACCTCTCCCAACCTGCTGCTGACGCGTGGAAGTTGGGGAAATCACTCTTGGGTCAGTACCTCGGCCGACGCGCCCTTCATGGCCTGGTTTCGCTGATCGGCTTGCTTGTCCTGGTTTTTTTTCTTGCACGGCTGACCGGCGATCCGACCAATCTGTTTCTGCCGCTCGATGCCTCGCTTGAAGCTCGCCAGGAGTTTGCCGAGCGGCATGGTTTCACGGACCCTCTGCTGACCCAATTCGGCCGCTATGTCGGCGACCTTGCCCGGCTTGACTTCGGTATATCCATACGCCAGCAACGCCCCGCCATGGATGCCGCGCTGGAGGCCTTTCCGACGACGTTGAAGTTGGCGGCGGTCACCATGACATTAGCCATCGGCTTGGCCCTGGTCGTGGGTGCCCTCGCCGCTTATCGGCCCGGCGGGCTATTTGACCGGACCGCCAACGTCATCTCCCTGGCGGGCGCCAGCGCGCCGGATTTCTGGGTGGCAATCGTCGGCATCTTGTTGTTCGCCGTGACACTGCGCTGGTTGCCAACCTCGGGAACCGGGACATGGCTGCACTGGATCATGCCGATCGCCGTCTTGCTAATCCGGCCGTTTGGGCTGCTTGTGCAGGTTGTGCGCGGCACCATGATAGGCGCGTTGTCATCCGCCTACGTCAAAACGGCCCGGGCAAAGGGCGTTAAAGAGCGCGCAATCATCTTCGTCCATGCCCTGCGCAACTCTACCCTGCCAGTGATAACCGTGGCCGGTGACCAGGCCGCCGCCATCGTCAACGGTGCGGTGATCGTCGAAACTATATTCGGCTGGCCAGGGATCGGAAAATTAATGATCGATTCGATAATCCAACGGGATTTCGCCATCGTACAAGCGACGGTACTCCTCACAGCCGTGGCCATTTTTTCCATGAATATCGTCATCGACGTGGCCTACGCGGTGCTCGATCCGCGCATCCGGCACAACTAGCATGCCAGCAGCCTCGGAGCCCGCCTACAAGGAACCGGGAGAGCGCCAAGTCCGTCGCGCCATATTGTTGCTTTGGGGCGACAGGTTCGCCTTCGTGGCCGCCCTTTATTTGCTGATCGTCATCTTTTTCGCGCTGTTCGGGCCGTGGCTCTTGGGCGATATGGCAACCGCCCTGAACCTGCGCCTGCGTAACGCGCCGCCCGGTTCGATCGACCTGGGATGGGAGTTCATCTTGGGGGCCGATGCTCTGGGACGGAGTATTCTAGCGCGGCTTATCGTTGCCAGCCGCAATACCATGGGTATTGCTGCCGCGGCCGTGGCGTTAGCGATGTTGTGCGGTGGAACCTTGGGCCTGATCGCGGGTTATGCAGGCAAATGGCCGGGCACGATCATCATGCGACTCGCTGACATTCTGATGAGCTTTCCGTCGCTGCTGTTGGCGTTGCTCGTCCTGTTTGTTTTCGAACCAGGGGTGAAGAATGTCATGATTGTTCTGGCGATCACCCGTATTCCAATCTACCTGCGCACGACACGGGCCGAGGTGTTGGAGATACGCGAGCGCATGTTCGTCACCGCGGCGCGTGCCATGGGTGCGGGCTCGATTCGCATTGTCGTGCGGCATGTCATTCCAATCGTCGCACCGACCCTTATCACCATCGCCGCGATCGATTTTGCCTTTGTCATGTTGGCGGAGTCAGCGCTCAGCTTTCTCGGGGTTGGGATCCAGCCGCCGGAATTCACCTGGGGGGCGATGGTCGCGCTTGGACGGAACTATTTGGGTTCGGCATGGTGGCTGGCTTTTTGGCCCGGACTGGCGATCATGTCGACGACTTTGGCACTCAATCTGCTTTCGAACTGGGCACGAACCGCGACTGATCCGACCCAAAGGTGGCGACTTGAGGTGACGGATAAGCAGAATGGTTGAGCAACAGCCCCATCTGCTGGAGGTTCGCAACCTCCACGTCGAGTTCCATACTAGTTTCGGGACAATCCGGGCAGTTGACGGCATAAGCTACACCGTCGACCGCGGCGAAACGCTCGCCATTCTCGGCGAGAGCGGGTCAGGCAAGAGTGTCGGGGCGGCCGCGATCCTGAACCTAATCGACACACCGCCCGGCTATATCACGGATGGTCAGATCTACTACAAAGGCCGCGACCTGCTGACAATGTCCGCGGAGGCGCGCCGCGAGATCAACGGGCGACAAATCGCCATGATTTTTCAGGATACGCTGGCCCATCTGAACCCGGTCTACAGTGTCGGCTGGCAAATCGCGGAGACCTTCCGCGCCCATAATCAATGCGCGCCAAAAGAGGCCGATGCCCGGGCGGTCGAGCTGCTGCAACGTGTCGGGATTCCGGATCCGGGCCTACGCGCCGGCCAATACCCGCATCAGTTCTCCGGGGGGCAGCGGCAGCGGGTGATGATCGCCATGGCCTTGGCGCTCGAGCCCGACCTGCTTATCGCCGACGAGCCGACAACCGCGCTGGATGTCACGGTGCAAGCGCAGATCCTCGACCTTCTCAAGCGGCTACAAATCGAGGAAGGCATGGGGCTTGTCCTTATCACCCACGATCTTGGTGTCGCTGCCGACATGGCGGACCGGGTCGCCGTGATGCATGCAGGCAAGATCGTCGAACAAGGCCCGGCCGTTCGGATCTTCGGCGATCCCCAACATCCCTACACACGCCGTCTGATGACGTCGATCCCGGGCCAAGCCAAGGATAGCGGCCATCAAGCGACCATCGCGAGCCATGATGCCTTGTTATTGGAGGTCAGGGATCTCGCCAAGCACTATGAGGTTACCAGCGGTTTGCTCAGGCGGCGGAGCGGACAGATGACGCGTGCCGTCGACGGTGTCAGCTTCGGCCTTGCCGCTGGAGAGACCCTCGGCGTTGTTGGCGAGTCCGGATCGGGGAAGTCGACTCTGGGACGGGTGATCCTACGGCTCGAGGATCCGACGCGCGGTAGCGTTGTCTACCGCGGTCGGGATGTTTTCACGATGGGGCCGGCCGACCTGCGGGTATTTCGCCGCAAGGTCCAGGTCGTGTTTCAAGATCCCTATAGCTCGCTCAATCCCCGCATGAATGTGGCTACCATTGTCAGTGAGCCGTGGGCCATCCATCGCAACATATTGCCCAAGCGACTTTGGGCCGATGGGGTCGTTGATCTGTTGGAGAAGGTCGGACTCAAGGCGGACCATGCGCGACGTTACCCGCACCAATTCTCCGGTGGGCAACGCCAGCGCATTGCGATTGCCCGGGCGCTTGCCCTGGGGCCGGAGTTGATTATCTGCGACGAGGCGGTCTCAGCCCTCGATGTGTCCGTTCAGGCGCAGGTTATCGCCTTGTTGGCGCAACTGCGCGACGAAATGGGGCTTGCTTACATCTTCATCGCCCATGATCTGCATGTCGTCGAACATTTTGCCGACCGAGTCCTGGTCATGCAGGCCGGGCGCGTCGTCGAGCAAGGAAGCAGCCAGCAGATTTTCGAATCGCCGGAGCACCCGTATACGCGCGATCTATTGGCGGCAAGCCCCGTTCCCGATCCGAACGTGCAGGCCGCGCGCCGGCGTCAGAAACTTCCGCGAGAGGCTGTTGGACCATAACCGGAACAGATTTCACTTAACAGTGGGGGAACAACGGTCGCAACGTCACTGCTCTGCTCCCCGGGTAGGGGTCATGCCTCATCTTGTAGGCTGGCAAGCAGTGCAAAGAGACGGGGTAGTCAATTTAACTCTGGGTCGAGAGTGACTGGGTGATGGATTTTCCTGACGCATAATATCTCGTATCGACGCCACCGCTTTCACCCCGAATTCGTCAGCCAAACCGCGTGGCGAACGGGGTCAGGAAATCGATGGTGTGTGAGGGAGATCGTTCGCATCCCGACAGGCTACAACGATGACGAAATTGAAGTCAGGGCGGCTAACGTGACAATGCCTGTTTGCCGATACTTGATGATGCAACCGCCGCTAAGATTATCGCCCCGACGAGAATCTCACGCACAAAACTGTCGACGC
>QIGO01000226.1 GCA_003230015.1 Alphaproteobacteria bacterium
ACCTTGCGGCTGCTCGCCGCTTCCGGCGCGCTGACGGCCATGCATCTGCTGCCCGGCACATCAGGCAAGGCTATCGCCCAGTCCCGCGGCGGCGATTTGGTGGCCGGTTGGTCCGGCGTCGGCGAGATCGTCACTTTGGACCCGGCGCAAATCAATCAGGTCCTGCAATTCCAAATCACCTCAAACGTGCTCAGCGGCCTCACCCACCTCAACGCCGACCTGGTTGCCGAAGCCGACATCGCCGAAAGCTGGACCATCGATGAGTCCGGCACCGAGATCATCTTCAAGCTGCGTCAGGGAGTCACCTTCCACAATGGCGACGCTTTCACCGCCGAGGATGTTTTATTCACTTTCAATCGTTCCAAGGATCCCGAGCAGTCCATCAACGCCGGTCTCCTCAAAAACGTCGCTTCGGTCGAGGCGCTGAACGACCTCGAGGTTAAATTCACCCTTTCCAGTCCCCAGGCGTCGTTTTTCGTCAAAACCACCGAACGCGCCAGTGGCCGCGCCCTGACATTGGTCAGCCGTGGCGCGCTCGAAAGCATGGGAACCTCGCAATACGGCCTGACCCCCGTCGGTACGGGACCGTTCCGGGTCGTCGAGCATGTTCTCGGCCAGGGCGTGAAATTGGCGGCCTTCGACGATTACTGGGATCCGTCGCGGCCGGGCGTCGATACCATCAACATCATTCCCATCCCCGAAACCGAGCCTCTGGGTGCTGCCATGGAAGCCGGCGACATCCATATCATTGGCGGCAACCCGGTGCCCGCCGAATTGGTCGATCGATTTGCCGCCAACGACGATCTCATCGTCGATGTCATCGGCGGCAACGGCTTCCAGTCCATCTTCATCAATCCATGGCGCGACCCATTCAAGGTCACCAGTTTCGACAAGCCCCTTGAGGAGCTTATGCAAGAGCCTGGATTCAAGGTCCGTTTGGCGCTGGCCAAAGCCATCGACCGCGAGCGCCTGATTCAGTTGGCCCTGTTTGGCCGTGGTGTTCCCGCTTACGGCAGTATCAACCCGGCCATGGGATTCTTCTTTGACGAGGATCTCGGCGAGACCAGCAATCAGCGCTTCGATGCCGATGAGGCCCGCAGCCTGTTGGCCTCGGCCGGCTTCCCCGATGGCGAGGGTTTCCCCACCCTGACCCTCAAGGCCGGCACGCCCCAGCGGCGCGAAGCCCAGGTCATTGCCGACATGCTCAAGAACGTCCTCAACATCAAACTGGAGATTGAAATCAGGGAGTTCCAGGTCTTGGTGCCGGAATTCCAATCCATGGACTACGATATCTTGCGCATCGGCAGCGGCGGCGATTTCGATCCCGACGATGGCATTGTCGATTTCTTCCAGACCGGTTCGCGCCTCAATGGCCCCAAGCGCGACATGGCAACCATGCCATACGGTCATTTCGGCGAAAAGGACGTCGACGAAATCGGTGCCGAGCAGAGCCGCACGACCGATCTCGACAAGCGGCGCGAGCTTGTGCAACTCGTCAACCGGATTACCTCGGACAAAGTCGCATCCGGTTTCCTCTATCATCCGGTCGACACGTTGGTGCATAGCAAGGCCATTAACTTCCCGGCTGAGAGCCGCATAGTCGGTCTTGTCGACATGGATCGCATCACCTTTAACTGACCTCGTTACCGCCCCGGAAAATCGGCCTCATCCAGAGGTTTGTTTTCCGGGGCAAACATCCTGATCAGTAGTTTGGATATCCTAAAACAAGTATGGCCGGCTATCTCATAAGGCGTTTGATCGGAGCCCTCGTGGTCATGTTCGCCGTGGCCACGCTGGTCTTTTTTATGCTCCGCTTTCTGCCTGGAGATCCCATCGCGACCATGCTGTTCGAGTTGGGGGATGCTGAAGCCGTGGATCGGCTGCGGGCGAAATATGGCTTGGATCAGCCCATTTATGTTCAGTTCTGGAAATGGCTGGGCCGGGTCGCCGTTGGCGATCTGGGCAATTCCATTTACGGCAGCCGCATCCCGGTATCCCGGATCATCGCCGAATCCCTGCCGCGCACCATGTCCCTGGCTTCGTTGTCCTTCTTCGTCGCCCTCATCATCGCGCTACCGGCCGGTCTTGTCTCGGCTTTGTACAAACACACAAAGCTTGATCACACGGTCACCGTTATTGCTTTTCTGGGACTGAGCATGCCCGACTTTTGGTTTGCCATTGTCCTTATCCTCATCTTCGCCGGTAATCTCCAATGGCTCCCGGCCATCGGTTACACGCCGTTATCGGAAGGTATTTGGGCCTGGCTCCGCCATCTGATATTGCCCGCGATAGCCATTGGTACGCCATTCGCCGCCATCATCGCGCGCATGATCCGCTCCTCCATGCTCGAGGTCTTGCAGATGGAGTATATCCGCGTCGCCCGCTCCAAGGGCCTGCTCACGCCGCGCCTGATCATGGTTCACGCCTTCCCCAACGCCTTGATCCCGGTCGTCACGGTGACCGGCATCGCCCTCGGTATCCTGCTCACCGGTACGGTGGTCGTAGAGAATGTCTTCGCCATCAAAGGCCTCGGCCGGGTGTTAATCCAATCGATCCTCAACCGGGATTTCCCGGTCGTTCAAGGCTCGATTTTCGTCATCTCGGCGATTTTCATCTTCGCCAATCTGCTTGTCGACGTGCTTTACACGGTCATCGACCCGCGCATTCGTTACGACTAGCGCGAGCATCTCAATGGCCGCAATAACCCATGTAAACGAACTCCCCGCACCACCCCGGCGCGCCCGCTGGATCCGTCATTTGATCCGCGACCGGCGCGCCCTGATTGGTGTCATTGTCCTGACTATTTTTGTCACGGCCGCCATTTTTGCGCCGCTCATCGCCCCCTATGACCCCAATGCCATGGTTTTTGGCATCATGGATGGCCCTTCTTGGGCCCATCCCCTGGGCACCGACGACCTTGGCCGCGACCTCTTGAGCCGGTTGATCCACGGCGGGCGGGTATCTCTGTTCGTCGGTGTTTCCACCGTCGGCTTAGCACTTATCGTCGGTGTCGGCCTCGGGTTGGTCGCCGGTTATTACGGTGGTTTTCTCGACACCGTCATCATGCGTTATATCGATCTGCAATGGGCGTTCCCAAATTTCATCATCGCCGTATATTTGGTCGCCGTCCTGGGTCAGGGAATGTGGAACGTCATCGCCGCCGTATCCCTGGCCTTTATCGACGATTTTGCCCGCGTCGCCCGCGGTATGGTACTCACCATCAAACAGGAGCAATATATCGACGCCGCGCGCACCGTCGGCGTTTCCGACTGGCGCATCATGTGGCGCCATATCCTGCCCAATGCCACCGCGCCGTTAATTGTCCAGGGCACGGTCTCCATCTCCTTCGCCATCCTCGCCGAAGCGGCGCTTTCATTCCTCGGTTTGGGTGTCGGCGTCGAGACCCCCACCTGGGGACTTATTCTTGCCGACGGCAGGACATTCATCTCGCGCGCCTGGTGGATCGGCGTTTTCCCCGGCCTGTTCATTATGCTGACCGTGTTATCCATCAACTTTGTTGGCGATTCTCTGCGCGACTATCTCGACGTCCGCGAGGTCAAGGACGAGGGCGCCTGACCGGTCCGGAAATCAGGACGGGAGTGCGTCGCTCCGCAAGCAGGCCGAGCGCTGATCCGACCCCAAATCGACCAATTCCGGGATCGCCTGCCCGCACGGCTCGGCCGCCCAGGCACAGCGCGGCCGATAAGCGCAGCCCCCGTCAAGGCGCATAAGATCCGGCGGCTGGCCTTCAATGGGGATCAGCCTTTCGCCGCGCGCCATGTTCATCCGCGGCACCGAATTCAGCAGACCGATGGTATAGGGATGGCGCGGCCGCGCGTATATTTCCGTCGTCCTCCCGGTCTCGACAATGCGCCCGGCATACATGACATTGACCCGGTCGGCGTAACGCGCCACCACACCCAGATTATGCGTGATGATAACCAGGGCGACCTGAAGGTCTCTGGCCAGATTTTTCATCAATTCCAGGATCTGGGCTTGAATGGTGACGTCGAGCGCCGTTGTCGGCTCGTCGGCGATAATAAGTTTCGGTTTGCAGGACAGTGCGATGGCGATCATCACCCGCTGCCGCATGCCGCCGCTGAAATGATGCGGATATTGTTTCAGCCGCTTTTCGGGATCGGCGATGCCCACCAACTCCAACAACTCGATGGCCCGTTCCACCGCCTGCTGTTTGGTGAACCCCAGATGCCGGCGCATCGATTCGGTTAATTGCAGACCGATACTCAAAACCGGGTTCAGGGAGGTCATGGGTTCTTGAAATATCATGCCGATGCGCCCGCCCCGGACTTCCGACATTTCCTCTTCGCTGACTTCGAGCAGATTCTGCCCCTCAAACCGGATCTCGCCTCGCGGGATTTTGGCCGGCGGGCTCGGCAGCAGCCCCAGCACCGCCATCGCGCTGACCGACTTGCCGCACCCGGACTCGCCGACAATCGCCACCACTTCGCCTGCCTCGACGTCATAGGAGACGCCGTTAACCGCCTGCACCAGACCGGCCTCGGTGTCGAACTCCACCACCAGATCTTCCATGGAGAACAAAGCGCCCGATGCCATGCCGAACTAATCCCGCCGCGGCATCTGGGCCCGAAAATCCAGCATACGTTCGCTTTGAGTCAGATCGAACAGCCGCCTAAGTTCCGGCAAGGGATCGCTGTGATCATCCACTCTCAAGTCGCAGTCGGCATAGGCCTGATCGCCCACAATATAGAGCGCCGCCGATTGTTTACCGCGCTTGTCGCCCCCCGCCGCTTCGCCCGCTTCCATCGCCGCCAACAGACGCAACGGAAAGCTCAAGGCCGTAGCACTTTTATAGGCTGCCGCCATTGCCGCGATCACTGGCTCGCCGGCCAGCATATTGCCGGCGACCGAAAACCCCGTATGGGTCTCATGGCCGGCCCAATCGACGCAGGCCGCGCCGGTCCAGGCCGCGCTGTTCCCCGCCATATCCACCATATGGACCTGGCGCATATCACGGCCTTCATCACCTTCCGCCAGCCGCGCCAGCAAGGGTTCCACCGCCTCCCCCTCCGCCATGCCTTTGATCCCATCCATGCCAAGAAACGGATTGGCCTTGGCCTGGCTCGACGCCGCCCCGACCATGCTGGCCCCATGGATGCAATAGGCCCCGGCCGCCAGAAACTTGCTGGCGATGGCAACACCCACCAGGTTCGTATCCGCATCCTTCGCCACAATCGAGAAAGTCATGAAACACTCCAATTTAGGCGCAACCCCTAGCGGCACACCCCATAGGCTTGCATAAGGCGCGGCGTCGCCGCCGCCAGAATCATGCCGTCTTCGCGCGCCGCCGCACACATCCGGCCCACCGACCATTCCGGCAGCGCGTTGATCAGATGGCCCATCTCCGCAAGCTCGCCAAGGGTCCGGTCGGGGAAGTTGCCTTCGATCATTAATTTACCCGGCGACCGGCGGCGCGGATGGAATGACGAATTGAAATGACTGGTAAAAAACTGCGGCGCGTCGATGCTCTCCTGCAAATTCAACCCGTGATGAATGTGGCGCAGCAAAAACACCAGCGACCACTGATCCTGCTGGTCGCCGCCGGGCGTCCCAAAAGCGAGATAAGGCGCGCCCTCCCGATAGGCCAGCGACGGCGTCAAAGTCGTCCGCGGACGCGCCCCCGGCACCAGGCCGGACGGCATCTTCTCATCGAGCCAGAACATTTGCCCCCGTGTCCCCAGACAAAACCCCAATTCCGCAATCACCGGAGAGCTCTGCAGCCAGCCGCCGCTCGGCGTCGCCGCCACCATATTGCCGTCCCGGTCGATCACGTCCACATGGCAGGTATCTCCAGGCAAGCGGTCAACTTCGAGGCGGCCCGCTTCCACCTTCGCCTGCACCCGCTCCTCGAGATGGCCCATGGTCGGCTCGCCCGCCCCTTCTTCGCCGCTGGGCGGACTGCCCTCCTGACGCAAGCTTGCCGCCACTTGATCCTCGAAGCCCTCGAGCGTCCCCGGACGCAGCGCCATGGACGCCGTCCCGTCGATCAGGGCTCGCCGCCCCGCATTGTAATCTTCCGCCAGCAACCGCTCCAACGGCACATCGTTAAAGTCAGGATCGCCGTAATAGGCCTCACGGTCCGCGAACGCCAATTTCGCGCATTCGACGACGGTATGAACAAACGCCGCCCCATTGGGATCCATCCCGCCCAAATCGAACCCTTTGAGCAGCGCCAACTGCTGCAACATAACCGGCCCCTGACCCCACGGACCGGTCTTGCAGACCCGGTACCCCTCGTAATCGTAGGTCACCGGAGCCTCATAGCGGGCCGTCCATGTTGCCAGATCCTGGCGCGTCAGCAGACCGCCATGGGCCGCGCCGGAACTGTCGAGAAACTTGTTCTCGGCGCAAAAACGCTCAATGATCTCGGCGATGGGCCCTCTATAGAAATAGCCTCGCGCCGCCTCGATCTGCGCCACCCGATCTCCGCCGACCGCTTCGGCGGCCTCGACGACCCGGCCATATGTCGCCGCCAGCACCGGGTTTCGAAACAGCGCGTTGGCCTTTGGCAAACCGCCGCCAGGCCGGTAGATCGCCAGCGAACTGGGCCAGGCGGCCTCGAACAGCGGCGTCACCGCCTCGATCGCATTGGCGACGGCCGGCAGCATCGGATAGCCCTGTGCCGCGTAGGAAATCGCCGGCGCCAAGACCTGCCCCAGCTTCAGGGTGCCGTAATCCCGCAACAGCACACACCAG
>QIGO01000211.1 GCA_003230015.1 Alphaproteobacteria bacterium
CCTATCAGGAGGCCCTGGCCGGTTTTGAAGAGGGCGGCTGCCCCATTGGTGCTGTGCTGGCGGAAGGCGAGCGTCTGATCGCGCAAGGCAGAAACCAGCGGGTGCAAGCCGGCAACCCGATCGCCCATGGGGAGATGGACTGCCTCACCAAGGCCGGGCGGCAGAGGAGCTATCGCAAAATGACGCTCTATACGTCGCTGTCGCCCTGCATGATGTGCGCCGGTACGATCGTGCAATTCGCGATATCGAGAGTGGTTGTCGGCGAGAATGTTAATTTCGGCGGCAATGAAACATTCCTGCGCGACCGCGGCGTCGAGGTCATCCTGGCCAATGACCCGGACTGCATCGCCCTGATGAAAAGGTTCATCGAGGAAAAACCCGAACTTTGGGCCGAGGATATCGCCGAGGATCCGGAGCCCTAAGGCCTAGTCGGCGACGTCATCCATGTCGGCCTGGCCCGACACCCGGCGGCGGACGTGAGACCATGACAAACCGATAGCCAGAATGGTGGCAAAAACAACCAGAAGGGCCCAGGTGATCGCCTTGGGTTCGTTGAGGTCGAGAATACCGGTATCGAGCAAGACCCAAATGATCGCGGCAAATAACGCCGTCGCCAGCGTCAGGCCGATGGGACCGATAGAGCGCCAGGTTGCGCGCAGGTAGATCACATAAATGATCAGCAGGACGACGCCGGCCAGGACCTTGAATGGTAAAGCCTCACCACCGGCGCCGGAGACCCAGCCATAATATGAGAATTGGGTGGGATTGAACGTCCCGAGCACCAGCAGCATGGCCACGATCCAGCGGATCAGAAAACTCGATGTATCAAATCCACGGCTGGCCATGGCCCCCTCCCCGCACTGCTGTCGCCGCTGCACATAGCCTAGTCGAGCGGTCCGTGTCGAGATGAGTGGTGCGGGAAAACACGGTGCCGGTGGGATCGCGCCGGCTCCGTCATCGACGCCACGCATCGCCGCTGAGCCGGCCTGCGCGCGCGGAGGGCACGCCAGGGCGAGGCGGGCCCTTGACCGTTGCCGCATCGGCACGTCGTCGTGATATGCCTTGGAGAAGATTACAAATTTGTATAGTGGGGGACAGGACTTCTCCATGTTCTCTTATTTTCTAACTAATGGGGACCGGTCGGCCGGGTCTTTTGAGCCAAACCGACTTTCATTTATTAGCCTGGGGAAAAGGTCATGATACCACTCGAGCAACTTCATCCGATCGTCGTACATTTTCCGATTGTCTTTTTCTTGAGTTTGGTCGCGCTCGATGCCTTCGCGCTGTTCAGGAACAAAGCCATTGACGGTCGAGGCGGGGTCGCCAATCTATCGGCCGGGCTTGCGGTTCTCGCCGGACTTGCCGCGGCGGCGGCCTATTCGTTCGGAGACGCCGCGCTGGAAATCGCCGTGGCCAACGGTGTCGCCGAGGCGCAGCTGGAAACCCACCAGATACTCGGGACCACAACGGCGATCGCGCTCGTTCTCTGGGGCCTTGCCCGCGGCTTTGCCTGGTGGCGGCGGTTACCTATCAGTAAAGGGAGAGCCCGAGGGCTGGTTCTCGTGGAGCTTGGTTTTGCCATCTTGATCATCGTTACCGCCTTCTATGGCGGCCAATTAGTCTATGATCTCGGTGTCAATGTCGCGCCGCCGGCGGGCTAGCGGAGAGACGGTCGGGGTTCGAGACCTTGAGTCATGTCAAACCCCTGCCGGCACTCCCTAAGGTGGTCAGCGAGGGTTTGACTGCCGCTCGATATTCAATCTAATTCAACTCGTTTTTCGGCTTATTATTGACTCTATTTTCTTTGCTTAACCCCTTCAAACAACAGGCGATTTCCATTGTTGTCTTAGTTTGCCTTTAATTTGCCACCGCTATGTTTTTACCGATTGGCAATTTGCCGCGCCGCCCGCCGAAGCAGGTGGTGGGGCCATAGGCTGAAGAGGTCGGAAAAATGCATGTGGTGGCATTTGCCTCCCAAAAGGGGGGATCGGGGAAAACAACGCTCGCCGGGCATGTCGCGGTGCAGGCGGAGTTGGCGGGCGCTGGGCCGGTGGCCCTGATCGACTGCGATCCACAGGCAAGCCTGGCGGATTGGTGGAATGCACGAGCCGAAGAAACGCCGGTTTTCGTCCAGACCCTGGTGTCGCAGCTGAAAGAAGATATCGAGAAGATGCGCGGGATGGGTATCGCGCTGTTGATCATCGATACACCGCCAGCAATCACGGAGATGATACGCGACGTGGTGGTGGTTTGCGATCTGGTGGTGATTCCCACGCGTCCGAGTCCCCATGACCTGCGCGCCGCCGGGGCCACCGTGGATTTGGTTGAGCAGGCAGGCAAGCCGCTGGTCTTCGTTGTCAACGGCGCGTCGTATCGGGCCCGTATCACGGCGGAGGCGGCGATCGCGCTGTCTCAGCATGGCACGGTGGCACCGGTAACGGTCCATCAGCGAACCGATTTCGCCGCCAGCATGATCGACGGGCGGACGGTCATGGAGCTGAAGGGCGGCTCCAAGTCGGCTGGCGAAATAGAGCAGCTGTGGTCCTACCTTTCCGATCGGTTGAACAAGAACTTCGAGAAGACGGTCTTCGCGGCAGGCATGCGGTCGCCGCGCGTCGCGCGGAGTTTCGGTACGCGGCCCCTGGCCGATAGGAAATCCGCATGAGCGCGCTGAAACGCCCAGCCCTCATGGGCTCCCTTTTGGTCCGAAAGGGGGCGGCGAGTGCTACCGGACAAACGGAACAATCGGCGCAACCGGAGGTCATTCGCGTGGCGCCCAGGCCTATTGTGGCGCTGCCGGTTTCGCCCTACCTCAAAGCGCCGCCGGTTTTGCGGGCGAAGGTTGCGGGCGCGAAGGTGTTCGGCCGGCAGAAACAGCGTTCGGCGGCAAAGAAGATGCGCCTCACGCTTGGTCTCGACAGTGAGTTGCATCTGCGGCTGAAACTGGCGGCAGTCCATAAGGGTACCCACATGCGCAGTCTGATCCTGATCGCAATCGAAGAGTATGTGTCGGCGTTGGGTCCGGAAATCCAGGACGGGCGCTGCGCCTGCCTGCAAGCGGGATTGCGGCAAGGTTCATGTGGCCATAAAATAGCGAGTTCGGGCGATGGCACAGGCACAGATTAAGACCGCCCAGCCGGGGCGCGCCGAAGGCTATGAGCTAGAAGACGATCCAGAGTGCGGCAGTTCGGCGGGGTCGTTAACCGATATCGTCATCCGCCGGCGCCGTATGCCAGCGGTGGCGCTCGCGGCAATGGGCCCGATGGATATCACGGCCTATTGGAACCATGTCCGCAGCGGCAGACGCTTCCCGTCGGCAGCCTCTATGGACCGGAAAAAGCTGGCGCGTGACTGGCCAAACACAGTGCTGATGCGGTGCGACAGCGAACGCCAACTGCTGGCCCTGCATTTCTCGCAAGTTCATGGCCTGCTGTCGAGCAGCGATTTCTCGACCATGGCTATCGAATGGATACGCAGCCTGTGCATGGAGGCTGTGGCGCAGAGGCACCCGATTGAAAAATCGGAGGCCTTTCCCACCAAAAACGGACCGGTAAGCTTCCGTGCCGTGGCCCTGCCCCTTAGCGGCGATGACCAGTCCGTTGATCACGTGCTGTTCCACGTTCGCGGGGAATAGGGGGGGCGTGGCCTAGGGTCTTTGCGGTTTTGATGGACTCAAAACCAGACCCTAGAGTCTTGTTTTGGCGTGTTTGCTGGCGAAAAAGCGGTGCCCGCTTTTCCTGGAAACACTCTAGGGATAGGGCTTCTGACGGGTGTTCTCCAGAATCTTGTGCAGCAAATCCACGAGCGTCTTCCGCTCCCGATCGCTCAGGCCCTCGATGGCGCGCTCGTAATGACGTTGGGCGAGCGGAAAAATGCGCGCGAACATGATGTTGCCTTCGTCGGTGAGATGAACCTCGATAACACGGTTGTCGTGGGGATCGTAGCGCCGCACTACCAGACCGTCGCGCTCCATCTGATCGACGACGCGGCTCAGCGATGACTGCTCGATCACCGTATAGGCCGAAAGCGCGCCCATCCTTCGCGGGCCAAGGGTCTGGAGAACGGCCAGCACCCGCCAGCGCGGGACACTGACGCGCAACGGCCGCAGGTCCGCCAGCAGATCCTGGTTCAGGCGATTGGTGATGCGGTTGAAAAGATAGGGCAAGAATTCGTCGAGTATCAGGCCGGCACTCGCCGCGTCAGTCGGCTCGGCATCAGGTAGGTCAGTATCTTGTCTCATTGCGCGGCCTGCCCGGCAGGTGCGTTGGCGGCGGCAGCCGCAAAACCTTCGAGCAGGCGATCGAACACCGTGTCGTCGGCATCGGCCATGGCGGCCTCGCGCACGGCGCGCATAGCCTCGGCCGCCGCGGGCGCGGCGACCTGCCCGTGGGATAGCCCGGGCCTGACCAGGGCCTCGACAATACGGTCGGACTTGTCGACGCCACGGCGCCGGGTTTCACCGTAGCCTTTGCGCAAAGCCGCCAATGCGACTATCTCCAAGGCGAAACGATAGTCCTGCCGCAAGGCGTCGCAGACCATGTCGAGCCAGGCCTCGATGGCCTGCTGCTCATCGTGAAAACGCATGGAATGGCGGCGCCAGAAACGCAGGCGCGCGAGCAGGTAAAGGCTGGTGAAGCCCAAGATGCCGCTGGTCCGTACCCGAATACCAATGTTGAACCGCTCAGTCAGGTTGCGGCGGGCGAACATGCCGAATAACGGGCGGCCAATGATTCCGGGCAACAAACCGCACCATTCCTCGACACCTGGTTTGAGGAATTCCGTGAGCATGAGCCGTTGGCCGGGGGCGGCGCCGACTTCGTCACGGATGCGGGCCAGGCGGTCCGGCCTGGTCTTCAGGTCGGCAACACGAATGACATCCTCGAAACTCATCCATACCGCCAGTTGGCGGGCGACCTCGCCCGAGAGGTGAAACTGGAAAGCCTCGCCTTGCAGGTCACGCTCCGCTTTTATCACCCGGTCAAGGCGATCCAGATAACTCTGCGCATAACGGCGATCCTGGAAGTCTACGAGGCGTGCCAGCGCTTCATGGACCGTCGCGGCCATCGACCGGGGATAGGCGGTGGCGCCGTCGATCAAGTCCTTGGCCACAGGCGTGCGCGGACTGGGTCTTTTGGTTTCTGCGGTCGCCGGCGCCGGCGGCCGCGTGCCACGGACAAGCTCAATGCCTGCCTTGAAACCGCGGAGGTTGGCGTCCCGGGCTTTGCCGAAAGCTTGGATAGCGGCTTCGAAACCGTCATCGCCGATGGGCAGGATTCCGGTGCCGGCGATGGCGCCGAGCAGGGTCGCGTTGAGAGACGTGTCGTGGTCCCGGGCGAGCTTGGCGAAATCCGACAAGACCGCGCGCTTGCTTAGCTCGGCCGCCGCGGCATGGGCGCGCGTGGCGTCGAAACGGCCGTCGGACGGCACGCTTTTCTCGGCGACCGCGTAGATACGGTGGGTCGAGCCGATCAAGGTGGTGCGGTCGGGGGTGACGAAACCGCGCTCCATGGCGCGGGCGGCCTCCAGCAATTCGGAGGCGACGACGATATCGACCGTGCCCGGGTTGGGGAAAAGCGCGAATACCGGCTCCTTGCCGGCCAGCTCGGCGGCGGGTCGCGGATAGATTTCGATGTAATAGGCGGTAGCTCCCGTGCGCTGGGCAACGCCGGGGATCGACGTGCTTTGGACCGGCAGGCCTTGGGCCAAGGCGGCCCCGGTAATCCAGGAGGCAAGGACGCCGCCGCCCTCGCCGCCGAGGGCGCCGATGAGAACGCAGACCGGTTGGGCAGCGCTCACGCCGGTTGGGCTTTGTTGCGTCCCAGGCCCTGGAGGAAGCCGATGACGTGGCGGCGCACGCGTTCGCGCCATAACTCGGCGGCCCCGGGGTTGTGGACAATCTCGGCGCGGTAAAAGCTCGGGCACAAGACGGCGGCATGGGCGACCTCGCCGCAGACACCGCAACCGACGCAACTATTGTCGACATGGGCAACGGGATGGGTTCGCAGCGGATCGGGGTTGGGCTTGATGGTCAGGGTGGGACAGCCGGAAAGCCGAATACAGGCATGGTCGCCGGTGCAGATATCGTCATCAATACCAAAGCGGGTGTGGACAACGCGCCCACCGGCGGCGATTTTTTCGGCATTGCGGGGCCGCAGCCGGCGTTGTACGGCCAGCATGCATTCACCCGTGGCAACGATTACCTTGAGCCCTTTCTGCGGCGTCGTCATGGCCTCGCGAAAGGTCTTGACCATGGTGGCGATATCATAGGTGCGGATGGTCCGCAGCCATTTGACACCAAGTCCCGTAAGGGCGGTTTGAATGGATATCAAACTCGTATCGCCGGCGGCGTTGCTGCCGCTGGAGGGGATATATTGGGCGCCCGTGGCCGAGGTGTAGCCGTTGTCCATGATTATCAGGACGCCATCGTTATTGTTGAAAACCGCCGGAACGACACCGCTGCTGAGCCCGTTATGCCAAAGGCCGCCATCGCCCATGACGGTCACCACGCGCTGTTTGAGCACGCCCTGCAGGCCGGTGGCGCTGGCCAGCCCAAGCCCGTAACCGAGGACCGTGTTGCCCATATTGAACGGCGGCAGGGTGGAGAAAGTATGGCAGCCGATGTCGGACGCAATATGGTATTGGCCGAC
>QIGO01000191.1 GCA_003230015.1 Alphaproteobacteria bacterium
CAATATTCCCCACTGCTGCCTCCCGTAGGAGTCTGGGCCGTGTCTCAGTCCCAGTGTGGCTGATCATCCTCTCAGACCAGCTACCGATCGTAGCCTTGGTAGGCTTTTACCCTACCAACTAGCTAATCGGACGCGGGCTCATCTCAAGGCAATAAATCTTTCCCCCGTAGGGCACATACGGTATTAGCCGCCGTTTCCAGCGGTTGTTCCGTACCTTGAGGCAAATTCCCACGCGTTACTCACCCGTGCGCCAGTTTCCACATGTGTTAGGCCTGCCGCCAGCGTTCGCTCTGAGCCAGGATCAAACTCTTAGATTGATCCTTCGTGATCAAAAACCTAAATCTCTGACCTTGACCAATAGCCGAAACCATTGGTTTTGATCAAAGACCGAAGCCTTTGATCCGAATTGACTTAAGCGCCCATTTTCACAGGCTTGGCCATCTTGCGATGGCCGAGGATGCGCTGCAAAAACGGACGTATCATTTGACACGTGCCGCCGCCTGCGCATCCCTTCCTCGATATTCAATTGTCCAAGAGCGCTCGCGCTAAGTTGGCGTCGGGCCGACCGTCGCGAGAGGCCGGTTTGTACGCCTGGCTTTGAGGCAAGTCAACGGGTTTCTATGGCAAAACGGTGGAAAACTCATGATATTTTTGAAACGATCTTGATAATGCGGGGACGAGGGCGACAGATGGCGAAGGCCTGGACTCAATTTGGCGCCGAGGCGCCCGTGCGAGAGCGAGTTTGCGGGGCCTGGAAAGCGCGGATATCCTAGACAGCGCGGATCCGGACGAAGGGGGAGCAATTGTTCGTTGGACTTGATTTGGGGACGTCCAGTGTCAAGGCGGTGCTGGTCGACGAGGCGCAGCAGATTGTCGGTGTGGCGAGTGCTGCTTTAACGGTGGAATCACCCCAGCCGCTGTGGTCGGAACAGGACCCGGCGTGCTGGTGGCGGGCGGCCAACCAGGCGATGGGGCAACTGAAAGCCGAGCATGGGCCGCTGATGCGGCAGGTCGCGGGTGTGGGGCTGTCGGGACAGATGCATGGGGCGACCCTGCTGGACAAGGCGGACGCGGTCCTGCGGCCCTGCATTTTGTGGAATGATGGCCGCTCCGGCGCCCAGTGCGCGGTTCTTGAGGACCGGGTCAGCGATCTGCGGGCGATTACCGGCAATATGGCGATGCCGGGCTTTACGGCGCCGAAGGTCCTTTGGGTGGCCCAAAACGAGCCGGAGATATTCGGCGCCATCGCCCGGGTGCTGCTGCCCAAGGACTATCTGCGCCTGCTGATGACCGGCGAAGCGCTGTCGGATATGTCGGATGCCTCGGCGACGCTATGGCTCGATGTGGGGGCGCGCGCCTGGTCGGATAAGATGCTGGCGGCGACCGGCCTCGATGGCAGCGCCATGCCGGGGCTGGTGGAGGGAAGTGATCCGGCTGGGGTGATCCGGCGGTCGGTGGCCGCTGAATGGGGCCTGAGGGACGGTGTCGTGGTCGCCGGGGGTGCGGGCGACCAGCCGGCGGGTGCAGCCGGGGTGGGGACGGTCGTGCCCGGGCGGGCCTTCATATCGCTGGGAACCTCGGGTGTCTATTTTACCGCCGGTGACAGTTTCCAGCCGAACCCGGATCGGGCGGTCCATGCCATGTGCCACTGTCTGCCCGGTTTATGGCAGCAGATGGCGGTGATGCTCAATGGGGCGAGCTGCCTGAGCTGGGTGACGCAGGCAACCGGGGCCGGGTCCGAGGCCGCCCTGCTCGACGAGATAGAGGCGGCCGGAGACGGGTCGGCCGGGGTGCCCCTGTTCCTGCCCTATCTGACGGGGGAACGCACGCCGCTCAACGACCCGCACGCGCAAGGGGTGTTTTTCGGGTTGAGCGGACAAACCGACCGGGCGGCACTGGGGCGGGCGGTGCTGGAAGGCGTGGCCTTTGCCTTTGGCGAGTGTCAGGAGGCGATGATCGAAGGCGGGGCGGTACTGGACCATGTCTCGGTGATCGGCGGTGGTGCGCGAAGTGCCCTGTGGGGCCGCATTCTGGCCGCCGCGCTTAATCGTCCGCTGACGTACCATGTGGGCGGGGAAGTCGGGCCGGCCTTCGGGGCCGCCCGTCTGGGACGGCTGGCGGTCACGGGCGAAACGGCCGAGGAGATTTGCGTGATGCCGCCAATCGATCAGGTTGTCGAGCCCGACGAAGACCTACAGGGGCTGTTGAGCGGCCGGCTGGAACGCTGGCGGTTGCTTTATCCGGCGTTGAAACCGCTGTTTGGGCAGGATTGACTGGCAGTCAATGCTCAATCTGGCTGTAGCAAGGCCAAGTCTGCGGCCACAGGAGCGATAGGCTTGAAAATTCGTCAGGCTTGCGAAGATGACTTTGACGCGGTGACGAAACTCTATCGCGAACTTGCCGGAGATATACCGGTGGCAGCAGGAGTTGACGGCGCCGCTCAATGGAAGATTGTCCTTAGCCATCCTGGTACGACGGTCTTCGGAGCGGAAACAGTTGGCCGGCTTGTGGCTGTCGCGACCCTGCACGTCTTACCCAATATGACATTTGGTGGTCGGCCATACGCACTCATCGAGAATGTGGTCACGGCCAGCACTTATCGAGGCAGAGGGATTGGCCGCCAAGTCATGGAACAAGCGGTCTCGGCAGCCTGGGCCGCCGGTGCCTATAAAATCATGCTGCTAACCCGGCAGGAGTGTGGCGCGAGCGGGTTCTACGAAAAACTGGGTTTTACAGCCAATGAGAAGTTTGGCATGACTTTGCGGCACGAGTAACCGCGTAGCCCTGACCTCGTCTGAGTTGTCGGCTTCGGATAGCGGATCGCTAATTACCGACCTTGGCAAGGACGTCGGCCTTCAAAAAGCGTTCGATTATGAACATGAAGAAGACCGAGGGGACGAGCAGGATCAGGGCGGTGATCGAGGCGATCTGATAATTCCCCTCCATACTCGCCGTAAAAAGCAGCAGAGGCATGGTGACGATGTCCGGGACGCCGACGAAAAAGGTGCCGGTAAACTCGTCCAAGGATTGCAGGAAGACGAAGATAGCGCTGGCCATGATGCCCGGCATGGCGATGGGCAGGGTGACGGTGAAGAAGGCGCGTAAAGGCGAGGCACCGATATTGCGCGCGGCCTCCTCAAGCTCGCTGTCGATGGCGGAGAAGGCGGCGGTGGCGATCCAGACCGAGAAGACCAATCCTTGAACCGTATGGACCAGAATGACGCCGACATATGTCCCGTTAAGACCCATGCCATAAAAGATGCGCGCGATATTGATAAAAACGGCGACGCTGGGAAATGCCTGGGGCAGCAGGAATGCCAGCAAGATCAGACCGCGCCACGGCAAGCGCCCTCTGGCGAGGCTATAACCGGCCGGGATTGAAACCACCAGGCAAATTATGACGACAAAGACGGCGATGAAAACGCTGTTGAAAAGAGACTTCATGGCGTTGCCGCGGGGCTTGAAAACCCGCGCCCAGAAATCGAAACCCCACTCGACAGGCAGCTTGTTGGGGAAATACCAGACCTCGGTAAAGGCCCACATGAGCATGTTGGCCAGGGGTCCGAAGATGACAAAAGCGAAGAGCCCCAGGATGATGGCGCGGGGTATCCAGGCAGCCTGGATCATGGGGCACCGCCTTGGCGCACGCCTTGGCGCAGATATATCCAAGCGACAACGCCGGTCATCAAGTAGGAGATAAAACCGAGGGCGTTGGCGACGCCGTAATCACCGTAGGCATTGATGCGGAACGCCATATCGACGGTGAGCATCGTCGGGGTCTGGGCATTTATCATCAAGGGCACGGACAAAACCGACATCATGATGACAAAAGACAAAATCAAGCCGATGACAATGGTCGGTAGGATCTGAGGGACGATAATTTCGAAAAGGATCCGCATGCGCTTGGCGCCGAGATTGCGCGCCGCCTCGATGGTCGAGCGGTCGAGCGAGGCCATGGCGCCGGCGACCAGCAGGGCAACGAAGGGCGTCTGCTTCCAAACAAAGGTTATGACGATACCCCGCCAATCGAGCAGGCTGGTGGTCTGCAACGGATCGAGCAGGCCGGTACTGACGAAGATGTTGTTCATCAGGCCGTTCTTGGCGAGGAAAGTCCGCATGATCTGGCCGGCGACGATAAAGGGAATGAACAGGGGCCAGCGGTAAAGCCACTTCAAGATGGCGACCGCCACCGGGTGCTCGCCGAGGGTCAGATAACCGCCTATGGCGATGGCGCCGAGACCAATGAGAATGGTCGAGAGAACGACGATGACAACCGTAAAAATAATATCATTGGAGTAAAAATCGAAGGCCTTAACGAAGTTGGCCGTTGTCCACCCCCCCTGCTCGCCCGTGAAAGCGGTGACCAGGGAAAAGCCAAGCGGGTAGACGAATAGCAAGCCGACCGTGAGCAAGGCAGGACTTACCAACAAAAGGGCCAGCAACCGCGCACGGCCGTGGGTTGCCGTTGATGTCATAAGGGCACTCTATTGTTGGGAAAACGGCGGCTCGGAGGCATTACGCCACCCGAGCCGCGCGGTTTAACCGGCGGGCGCTAGTTCTGCACCTGCTGTTCGTATGCTTCGCGAATGTCGGTGAAGAAGGGGCCAATTGGGAAGGCCTTACCCTTGGTTGCGAGGTCTTCGGGGCTGACATCGGCGAACAGCTTGTTCCAGTCAGCCGGCTCCAGCGAGTCCTGGACAAAATTTGCATCAATGCCGGGATACCAGTTGAAGCGCTTGACGATGCCCTCAGCCTGGACGTCCGGGCTGGTGGCAAGAGCAATGAATTTGCGCGCTAAATCGGCGTTCTCGGCCTTGGCCGGCGTGATGTAGTACATGGGCTGACCGGGCATGCCGGGGCCGATAAGCTTGAGCTTGAGGTTCGGCGGGATGCGGCCATCGGCCTGCCATGTATAGAACATATCAACCCAAACCGGGCCCATAACAATCTCGCCGCGGTTGAGCATGTCGAGGGTTCCGGCATTGCCCGGCGTGAAGGTTATATTCTCGTTGAATGCCTTAAGATCGCTAAGGACGCCGCCCCAGGTGTCTTTCAGCGAGGGGTCATAAGGCCCCTTGGCGAGGACATCGGCCTCACCGGAATAGGCGTACATCCAGCCGACGACAAAGCTGACCCCGGACATGCCGTTCTTGATGCCGTTGTAGCCGAATTGGCCCGGGTTGGCCTTGGTCCAGTCGATCAACTCGTCATAACTGGCCGGCGGCGTGGAGACCAGGTCGCTGTTGTAAGCGATGGCCGTTTGGCTGTGGAACATGGGCATGACATAACCATCGACGTCGACGCCGAGGGCATTCTTGGCAGTGTCGCGCGTGACCAAAGCGCCGGTTTCGATATCGTCCCGGAATTTACCGAGGAGGTCGGCCTCGCGCATCTGACCGGCCTGTTGCTGATGAACGACGGCAACGTCGACGTCCCACACCTCTTTTCCGGCCTTTTTCTGGGCGTCCAGTTTTTCGAGTATCTTCTGCGATCCCGATGCCCCCGGACCGGTGCCGGCGACAACGACCTTGACGCCGGGATTCTGGCTCTCAAACAGGGGAGCGAGGTAGTCGTTGACGTAGTCGACCATGTTCTGCGAACCGGCGGTCAACACGTTTAGCGTCGTCTGGGCCTGTGCTGGCATGCCGGTTAAACCAATGGCGGCACCCGCCATGGCCCCGACAGTTATCTGACTCAAGCGTTTCATCAACCTATTCCTCCATCGTTTTGGTAGCGACCCTCTGCCGGGTCTTAGTTGCCGCCAGTGCCCGCACCCAATCACGGCGAATAGAGGTGCAAAGACGCTGCCGGTAGTGAGATGCCAACCGCCGCTCCGACGGCGATGGACCGGGTGTCGTCGACCATGAATTGTTGTGCCCCGACCTCAACCGCATAGCGGTAGTAACCACCGGGATAAGAGCTCTGGCTGATACGGCCGCGCAGGACGAGGCTGTCGGGGGGCGTTTCCTCGCCCGACACCAGGCGCGCCGCCTCGCTTCGGAAATGGGCGCGCACCGGGCCATTGCAGTCGCCGACCAGATGGACGGCGCCGTCGCTGTCGCCGGCACTCAAGATCGCCTCGTCATTGTGCTGTGCGGCAGGAATGCGGATGGTCCCATTGGCTCTCTCGACATTGAAGTCGATGACATTGCCAGCGCCCATGAAAGCCGCGATGAAGGGCGATGCGGGGCGGTTGTAGACCTCTTCGGGGGCGCCGACCTGGACAATACGGCCGCTATCCAAAATGACAATGCGGTCGGCCATGACCATGGCTTCCTCGCGATCATGGGTCACATGCACGGCGGTGATGCCGAGCTGTTCCTGGAGCGCCTTGATCTCGTGGCGGACGGTCTGGCGGATGCGCGCGTCGAGGTTCGAAAGCGGCTCATCCAACAGCAGGATCTGAGGCTCGATGGCCAAGGCCCGGCCGAGAGCGACACGCTGGCGCTGGCCGCCGGAAAGCTGGGTCACCTTGCGCTCACCAAGGCCCTCGAGCCCGAGCAGGTCCAACATCGCCTCGACACGGCGTTTTAGCTCGGCAGTGGGCACGCGGCGAAGGCGCAGACCATAACCAATATTCTGGGCCGCCGTCATATGGGGCCACAGGGCATAGGACTGGAACACCATCGCCATATTGCGCTTGTCGGGCGGGCGATGGGTGATGTCCTGACCGGCCAGCAGGCGACAGGCACAAATCCCGAAATGGCCCGCAGCAGGGTGGTCTTGCCACAGCCCGACGAGCCGAGCAGGGCGACAAACTCTCCAGGTTCTATGGCCAGCGAAATACCATCCAGAACCTGAACCGGGCCATAGGAGACATCGACGTCCCGGACCTCCAACGAGACCCCGGTCATGGCCGGCATGGCCTTGTCGCCGTTGCGTTGCGGCACCGGACGCCTCCATCCCAAAAAATCCGATGTGGAGATTCTAGCTGATGGAGCACACGGGTGCAAGTTCGATGGCACGCGCGTGCAGTTTCTTGCAAAAATGTGCAAACCGCCCTATAAGTGGCATAGAATTAGAGACTTAGGTTCGGCGATTCCACGGCGGGTCATGGAAGAACGTTTTGAGGCGGCGAAGGTGATTGCCCGGCAGGCGGGCGCCTTGGCTCGTGATCGGTATGCGCAGCTAACCGCCCCCATTCCGGACCCAGCGGGCGCGGATCGCCCAAGTGACGATGTGAGCCAGGCGGTGGAGCTTTTCGCGATCGAAAAGATCCGGGCTCTATTTCCGCGCGATAGCGCCTATGGCGAGGAATTTGGCGGCGTTCTGGGGGATCCCTTGTGGGTGATCGACCCGATTGACGGCGCGGTCAATTTCGGACGGCGCCTGCCCTATTATTGCATATCCATCGCGGTGGTGAGTGCCGGGGTGACCGAGATCGGGGTCGTCTATGACCCGACTTCGGACGAACTTTTCGCGGCGCGGCGCGGTGCGGGCGCGGATGTGAACGGACGCGCCCTGCGATGCAGCGGTTGCAGCGATCCAGGCCAAGCCTGCATCGGCTTGGGTTACTCCACCCGCACCAGGAAACCGAAATATCTGGCGACTCTGGGGCGGCTGATCGATGCCGGCTTCGACTACCGACGGCTCAGTGCCGCGGCTCTGATGCTGGCGCATGTGGCGGACGGGCGGTTTGACGGTTTTTATGAATCCCACCTGCACAGCTGGGATGCGCTGGCCGGCATATTGCTGTGCGAGGAAGCGGGTGCCTTGGTCAATGATTTCTCACCGGTGGAACAGCTGCGGTCGGGCGGCCCGACGCTGGCCTGTACGCCAGGTCTTTGGCCCATTCTCCACGATATGCTGCTAGAGGCCGAGTATGCTTGAACGCCGCCGAGGACGGCGGCGCATTACTTCGGAGGATGTGGCGGAACTGGCGGGGGTTTCGCGGTCCGCCGTATCGCGCACATTTACACCCGGCGCCAGCGTCTCAGCGGAAATGCGCGACCGGGTCGTGCAAGCGGCGCAGGAATTGGGCTATCGGCGCAATGCACTCGCGCGCAGCCTGACGACGAACAGCACGGATCTCATCGCCGTGGTCATGGGCTATCTGTCGAGCCAATATGAGCCGTATTTCCTCGGCCGGCTGACCGCCGGGCTGCAACGGGTGCACAAGCGCGCCTTGCTGGTCCATGTGGACGACAGCGACGACGTGGGTGTGCCGCTGCTGGAGGCGCTGGCCTACCCGGTGGAGGCAGCGGTCGTCGCGGCGGGCAGCATATCGCCGGAAACCGCCGAGGAATGTATGCGTCTGGGTATCCCTTTGGTGCTGTCGGGACGAGCACTCAAGGCCGACGGGGTGGACGCGGTTCGCTGTGATAACCATGCCGGGGCGCGGTTGGCCGCCGACGCCCTGGTTCGGGCCGGGCACCAACGGATCGCCTATATTGGCGGCAAAGTGTCCATACAGTCCGAGGCGGAACGATCGGCGGGCCTCAGGGACGGGTTAGCGAGCCATGGCTTAGCCGTGTTCGCCGAAGAGCAAGGCGATTTCAGTTTCGAGAGCGGCTACCGCGCGGCGGTGACGCTGCTGCGCGCGCAGGTGCCGCCGGACGCCATATTCTGCTGCAACGATGCCATGGCCATGGGGGCCATGGATGCGGCTCGGCACACTTTGGGACTGAGGGTGCCGGACGATGTTTCAATCGTCGGATTTGACGATATTCCGATGTCGGCCTGGCCCGGCTTCAACCTGACCACCGTACGCAATCCGGTGGACCAGGCGGTGGACAACATTCTCGATCTATTGCAGCGGCGCATCGGGCGCCCGCATCTACCGCCGGAAATCCGCTGGCTGCGCCCCGTGATGGTGCGGCGGGGATCAGCCAGGCTGGCCCAGCCCTAGACGATTGGCCGCCAGGTTACCCAAATCGCCCTGATACTCAGAAATATCCGATATAATCGTGCGGCAGATGTCAACGCGTAACCAGGGGTCCGGGATCATGCGCGCCGTCAGCATTGCCGCCGCCGGTCCGGCCAAATAGCCTCGGGAAATCCTCATGGATGTTGTGATCAGACATTTGGGACCATCGGATGACCATCTGATGGCTAACGTCGCGGAAGATGCGTTTGATCACGGAATTACGGACGCCCGTCTCGCCGCCTATCTAGCGGCTCGAAATCACCTGATGTGCGTGGCTCTTTGCAATGGTCTCGTGGTGGGTCAAGTACGGGCTTGCATCATCAAGCACCCAGATAAGGCGACTGACCTTCTCATCGACAATGTCGGCGTGGCCCCGGCTTATCAGCGGCAAGGAACCGCCAGAAGGCTCCTTGAAGAGATTATCCGGTTGGGGAAAGAGCGTGGTTGCCAGGAGATATGGGTGGGAACGGAAGCAGACAATGAAGCCGCGCATGCGCTTTACAGATCATTGGGCTTGGCGGCGCAGAAGATGGTGGTTTTCGACGGTGCGCTTTAGCCCGCAGATCCCTCACCCTCGCCTCACCGCGACGAGGTCTCCCGCTGCAAGGTAAGGCGCGGATCGTAGGGGTGGGTGCGGGCCCAGCGTTCGACCAGGCGGGTGAGATCGGCGTCTGTCTTCTCCGGCAAGACGACTTTCAGGGTGACATATTGGTCGCCCTTGGCGGCGACTCCCTTGTTCCTCATGCGCAGGATGTTACCGGTATTGGAGTCCTTGGGGATGGTCATGGTGACCGACCCACTGATGGTCGGTACGGAGACCTTGCCGCCCAGCACGGCCTCCCCCAGAGTGATGGGCAGCTCCATATGAATGTCGTTATTCTCGCGCCGAAATGCCGGGTGGCTGCGGATTTTGATCTCGACCAAAGCGTCACCGGGCGCGGCGCCGCCAAGGCCGGGCCGCCCCTCGCCCTTGAGCCGCAGGGTCTGGCCGTCGCGGACGCCGGCAGGGATGCCGATCTTGAGGGAGCGGCGGTCGGGCATGGTGACGGTCTTCTTGGCGCCGTTGGCGGCCTCGAGGAAGTCGACCTCAAGGGTGTAGCGGACGTCGGCACCGCGGGCCTTAACCCGGCCCCGGCCGCCGCGGCTGGTGAATAGATCGGCCATGACTTCTTCAAAGGACTGGTAGCCATGCCCCATGGGGCCATCGGCGAAACCGCGATGGAATTGGCGACCGCCACGCTGGGCGCCCGATGGATCGATCTCGCCGCGATCGAAGCGGGCGCGCTTGTCGTCGTCGGAAAGAATGTCGTAGGCGGCCGAAACCTCCTTGAAACGGTTCTCCGCCTTGGCGTTGCCGGGATTGAGGTCAGGGTGGAATCGCTTGGCCAGATCACGGTATGCGGTGCGGATTTCATCGGCCGTGGCGGATCGGCTGACACCGAGAATCTTATATGGATCGTCCATTTCCTTAACATCTCCCTGGGAAAATGGCCGCAATTAGAGCTGCCGACTCAGGCAGCGGCACTCTACTGCGGTGTCGCGGCAGTCGCCAGCCGCGGTACTTGCACTTGTCCCCGGCACACCTATATTGGTGGACCCGCGGCGGGAGCAATCCTGCCGCGGGCTTTTTTCGCCATAACCAATTAAGTCAAGTAAGTGATGGATATCCGGAATATCGCCATTATCGCCCATGTGGATCATGGCAAAACGACGCTGGTAGACGCGATGCTGCGGCAAAGCGGCACTTTTCGCGACAACCAAAAAGTGGCGGAGCGGGCGCTGGATTCCAACGATCTGGAGCGGGAGCGCGGGATCACCATCCTGGCCAAATGCACCTCCGTGCTTTGGCGGGGCACGCGGATCAATATCGTGGATACCCCCGGCCATGCCGATTTCGGCGGCGAGGTGGAGCGGATCCTGGGCATGGTCGATGGCGTGCTGGTGCTGGTGGATGCGGCCGAAGGGCCGATGCCGCAGACCAAATTCGTGGTGGGCAAGGCATTGCGGTTGGGCCTGCGGCCGATTCTGGTGGTCAATAAGGTCGATAAACCCGACGAGAGGTCGCACGCGGTCCATGACGAGAGTTTTGACCTGTTCGATGCCCTAGGCGCGGATGAGGGGCAGTTGGATTTTCCGGTGCTGTTCGCCTCGGCCAAGGAGGGCTGGGCCGCCGAGGCCCCCGAGGGTCCGCGAGATAATCTGGCGCCGCTGTTCGATATGATCCGCGCCCATGTCAAGGCGCCGGAAGTGGAACCGGACGGCCCCTTTACGATGCTGGTTTCGACGCTGGAGGCGGATCCGTTCCTGGGCCGCGTGCTGAGCGGGCGGATTGCCTCGGGCACGGTACGGCGAAACGAGACGGTCAAGGTGCTATCGCGCGACGGGGAAATCCTGGAACAGGGCCGGCTGAACAAATTGCTGGCCTTCCGGGGGCTGGACCGGATTGCCATCGAAGAGGCGCATGCGGGCGACATTATCGCGGTTGCCGGGCTGCACCAGGCGACCGTCGCCCATACATTGTGCACCCCGGCGGTAACACAGGCCCTGCCGAGCCAGCCGGTGGATCCGGCAACGCTGGCGGTAACCTTCGCGCCGAATGATTCGCCATTGGCCGGGCAAGAGGGCGACAAGCTGACGTCGCGAACCATCTGGGAGCGCCTAAGCCGGGAAGCGGAAGGCAATGTGGCGATCAAGGTGG
>QIGO01000193.1 GCA_003230015.1 Alphaproteobacteria bacterium
CCACCACATGGTCATCGCCATCTTGCCGGCGAAGCTCCAGACGCTCGCGCTCGATATCGAAAAGGATCATCCCGTCGTCGCCGAAAATACGGATATCCATCTGGAAACCGCAATGTTTTGGGACCGTCGCCGCCCCTGACAATGCCAGGGTCGCACCATTGCTCATCCTCACGACGGCGGCGTCGAAATAATCGACCCCGGCAGACGATTTTCCCACTAAACAAAAACCGCTTTCCGGCGTCAGGCCCGTGACTTCGTAGAGCCATGCCAGGGAGTGGGACATCTGCCCCCAGCCATAACCGCCCGCCCGGCTCGGGTCCGCCCAGGTCGAGGGCGGCGGGCGGTACAAGTGATCGGCGGTTTCCAGCATAGCTTCGCCGGCAAACAGATCGGCCAGCGCGGACGCCATATGGCACGCCACATGCCTGACCGGCCCGATATTCCCGCTCGCGACCATTTCTGCCGCATTGGCGGTGTAGTCCCGAAAATTCCAGCCGCAGGGGACAACAACCTGTTTGCCGGCTTCGACCGACGCCCGAACGATCGCCTTGGCGTCATCCGTCCGCGTCGCCATGGGTTTTTCGATCAGCACATGGCAGCCGGCTTCCAGAACGGCAATGCCAATCTCGGCATGAGCGACATGGGGTGTCGCCACCAAGACGCCGTCCAGATCTTGCCCAGCCAGCATCTCGCGGAAATCGGTGTATCGGTCCGTGATGCCGAATTCGTCGCCCACCTTGCTCAGCCGATCCCGGTCCAGATCGGCAATGGCGACGACGCGCGCCTTGGTATTGGCCTGGGCGACGGGGATATGGTTGAAACTCGCCCACCAGCCCAGGCCGACGACACCCAGCCTCACCGCCATGTCTCAGGCCCCTTTTTGGTTCGATTTCACCGTCGCCCTGTACACGTTTTTCATGTGGGCCGAGGCCATCTCGGCAGCCGCGTCCGGGTCCCGGTCCTGCAGGGCTTTGAGCAGCCTGTGATGATCCACGTAACTCTGGCGCAAAATGCCCGGTGTCTCCGACGCCACCCGGCGGAATTCCAACCCGATCACATTGAGGCTGGCACCGATGCGTTTGAGGAACGCATTGCCCGATCCCTCCCAGATCAGTTGATGAAACGCCTTATCGGACTCTCGAAACCGCAGCGGATTGTCGAGGGTATTTTCCTGTTTGGCCATTATCCTGGCCAGCCCATCCAGGGCATCGTCACTGATATTGACGGCCGCACGCCGGGCCACATCGGACTCGATCAGCATTCGCGCATCATAGAGATCGCCAAGGTGGCTTTCTTCCAGGGACAGGAAAAAATGCAGCGGCTCCAATAGCGCGTCGGCGTCGAGATTGGTAATATAGGCCCCGCCGCCTTGTCGGGTTCTTGCCACCCCAAGGATTGTCAGGCCCCGGATCGCCTCGCGCACGGTCGGGCGGCTCACTTGCAGCGATAATGCCAGGTTACGCTCCGTAGGCAAACGGTCTCCGGGTCGCAGCGCGCCCGATTTGACTTGATCCAGAATGCCTTTAGCCACGAGCTCGGCGGCCGAGACGCGCACAATCGGCTGCTTCAATTCTGTTCTATTGTCGGCGCCGTTCACGCTCGTTTTCCATCTCGCTGTTTGAGCCGTTTTCGCCCGGCATACAAATTTCCGAAATACGCCCGTATGTTCGGCAGCAACACCGACAAGATAAGAAGCATCCCAATGACGCCTGTTTGAACATGCCCGGTGACATTCGCCAACGCCATGCCGTTTCTCAGGTTCAGCACGATCAGGATCGACAGCAGGGCGCCGAAGAGCGACCCCGAGCCGCCGAAGATACTAACCCCGCCCAGCAGTACCATGGTGATGATGTCCAGCTCGAAGCCAAGGGCGACGTCGCCCCGCACGGCACCCACACGCGCGGCATAAAGCAGGCCCGCGAGTGCCGAAATAACCCCGGCGGCCATGAATAGAATGGCTTTGACCCGTCCCACATTGATGCCGGAGAACGCCGCGACGTCCTTGTTATTGCCGATGACATAGACTTTCCTGCCGAAACCTGAAAATTGCAGAACCACGATCAGAATGATGAGAAGGGCGAAAAAGATCAGTATTGAAAGCGGAAACGGCCCCAGAATGGGTTGTTGTCCCAGCGCATCGAACCACTCGGGAAAATCCGTGATCCCGCGGTCTTCCACCAGCACCCGCGCCAGTCCACGAAAACCGATCAGCATCGCCAAAGTCACCACCAGCGAGGGAATGCCCACCTTGGTGATCCAAAAGGCATTGAACGCGCCGCCCGCGAGACCCACCAGGAATACCAGCGCGATGACGATCGGCATGGGAAACCCCTGCTGGAAGCCCCAGCCGAAGGTGACGGCCGCAAGTCCCATCATCGAGGCGACGGAAAGATCGATCTCTCCATTGATGATGATCAATGTCATGATCAACGCAACGATGATTTTTTCGATAGACAGCTGAAACAGGTTTATTTGATTGCCGATAGTCAGGAAGAACGGTGAAATCGCCGCATTCGCAATGATCGTTACAATCAAAATAGCCAATAGGAAAAGCTCCCAGCCGCCGAAATACGACCGCAAAGCCCCTGCTAGCTTTGACGAGGAAGGCATGCGCTCAAACCTCCGCTCTGTTGGGCCGGATTTTGGCTTTCATCAATCTGGCATGTTTCAGTTGCGCCTTCTGCTGGCGGATTTTTTCCAAATGCTGCATCAGTACCGCGTCGGCGCCCACGGCCAGCAGGATAAGCAGGCCAAGCATTCCGTCGCGCCAGAACTCGCTAATCAGATCCCACCGGACCAGACTTGTGTCGATGAGATCCACAAGGATCGCCCCGATTAGCACCCCGATGACCGTGCCCCTGCCGCCAAATATATTGGTGCCGCCAACCACGACGGCAGCGACGGATTTTAGCTCCAGGCCGAGCCCCGCCACCACCGTGATATTGCCGAATTTGGCCAGAAACATGAAACCGGCAAGGCCGGAAAGGGCCCCGCACATGACGAATGCCAGAAAGACCACTTTCTGGGAATCGATACCGGCGACGACGGCGGCCTCGGGGTTGGAGCCCACCGCATAGAATTTGCGGCCAAGGCGAAAGCGCATGAGGAATATATGCAGCGCGATCACCACACCCAGGGTGATGACCACCGTCAGGCGCAGATCCAGATTGCCAAAGGAAAGCACATCGGTTCGCGGCATTTCCAACAGCCAGTCGGGAAGGGTGTTGGTGGTGATCGACTTGGCGCCGGAAAACTGCACCAGCATGGATCTGTATATGGCAAGCGTACCCAATGTCACGATGATTGCTGGAACCTGCCCATAGGCCACCAGAACACCATTGACCGCCCCCAACAGGCCGCCGGCGGCCAAGGCGATGAGAACCGCCAGTATTGGGCTCATACCCGGATTATTCGCCAACAAATGGCCGACCAGAAACGCGGTGGCGCCGACGATGGAGCCAACCGAAAGGTCAATGTTTCGGGTCAGCACGACCAGCGCCTGCGCCGCGGCCAGCAGCGCGATAATCGCCACACTGGTGGAGATGCGGTTAAACAGCCGCGCGTTATAGTAATTATCTATCTGTGTTCCGAAGAACAGGATCACCAGGAACAGTACTGCCAGCAGGGCGGTGAACCGCAGGGTCTGTGGATGCATCCGTTCGATGATGGAGCCCATATCAAACCAATTCCAATAGCTTTCAAACGAGTTGCGGTTGCGGTGCCGATTTGGAGTCATCGAACTGGGTCGCCAGGCTCATAACGCTTTCCTGTGTGGCTATATCGCCATCGATAATGCCCATCTGCCGTCCCTCGCGCATGACCACGATTCTGTCGGCAATGGACAGAACTTCCGGCAAATCCGATGAAATGACGATCACGGCGACGCCGCTTTTTGCCAGCTCCCGGATGATCTGGTGAACTTCGGCTTTCGCGCCCACATCGATGCCGCGCGTCGGCTCGTCGACGATAAGCAGGCGAGGATTTGCATTCAGCCACTTGCCCAGCATGACCTTTTGTTGATTGCCGCCGGAAAGTTTGCCCACGTCGACCTCGACGCTGGGTGTACGGATATTCAACTGTTTGCGGTATTTCTCGGCCGCGGCATTTTCACCTTGGCGGTCGATAAGGCCGAAGCGGTTGAGATAGCGCCGCAGGGTCGCCAGCGAAATATTGGCGAAGATTGGCATCGCCATGGCCAGCCCGAATTTCCGGCGATCCTCCGAGACATACGAGATACCCAGATCCATTGCCTGTTGGGGATCGCCGATACGAACCGGATTCCCGTCAAAAACGATCTCGCCGCTGTCGGCTGGCGCGATCCCGAACAATGCCAAAGCCACATCCGTGCGCCGCGCGCCGATAAGTCCGGCAAAGCACAGAATCTCGCCCGAACGCACATCGAAATGGATATCGGTAAAAACATCCGCCTTTGACAGATTACGAACCGAAATCAGAGTGTGATCCGTGGCCTGGCTGGGGACCCGGCCAAAAAACTCGTCCAGTTCCCGCCCTACCATGTCGCCGATCAGTTTCCCGCGGGTAACCGCGCCGATGGCATTGGTGGAGATATGTTTACCGTCTCGCAAGACCGTGACGCGGTCGGAGATCTCAAAAATCTCCTCGAGTCGATGGCTAATATAAAGAATTGACGTGCCTTGTTTGCGCAAGGTGTTCGCGATTTCGATCAATTGACGCACTTCGTGGGCCGACAGGGACGCGGTCGGCTCGTCCATGATCAGGATGCGAACCTTTAGCGACAGGGCACGCGCGATTTCGACTGTCTGTTGTTCGGCCAAAGTAAGCCCGCTCGCTGCGCGCTCCACATCCAGGCTGACACCCAGTTGCTCGACGATATTGCGCGCATCCTTGTAAAGCGCCCGCCAGTTCATGACCGGGCCCAAGTTATGGTGACTGATGAAGATATTTTCCGCGATATCCAGGTCCGGAAAGACCATGGGTTCTTGATAGACCGCTGCGACGCCCAATTTTTGCGCCACCTGCGTGCTGCTGATCGTGACCGGTTCTCCGTCGATCAGGATCTCCCCGGATGAGGCCGCATAGACGCCGGTCATGATCTTTATGAGGGTAGATTTTCCGGCTCCGTTTTCACCGACCAACCCATGTATCTCGCCTGGATAAAGTTTGATCGAAAGATCGGTAAGAGCGGCAGTCATAGCGAAATTCTTTGAAATACCGCGCATTTCAAGAACTGGCGATACTGCCGTGTTGTCCATGGGCCGAACCGCTATGTTTTGTGGAAATGGGAAAATACCCCGCCGGCGCAGGCTTGAGACCGCATCCGATTGCGGTCCAAACCTTCGCCAAACAGGGTCGGCGGACTACTGAGCCGCCGCTTCCACATTGTCTTTGTTGTAGATAGTGAAGGGCCCCATCAGGACACGGTTGCCCGCGTCGCGGTTCGGGTCCTTCTCGATGGTATAATCACCCATGCGGCCGGCATTGAACGTTTCGCCGACGTTGCCTTCTAACTGACCGGTCGCCATCAGGTAGGCGGTGTAGTAGGTCAAGTAACCCAGGTCGACGAAGTCCCACAAGGCGAACTCCGGCGCGCACCCATTCAGAGTGTAGGATACCATCTCTGCCGGCAGACCAAGGCCGGAAACCTTCACTTTGTCGCACAGGCCTTCATCCTGCATCGCCTTGGAAGACGCCTGAATGCCCACCGTTGTCGGTGACATGATCAGACCCAGGTCGGGATATTTGTCGACAAGTGCCAGGGCGCGGTTATAGCTGACCTCCGACTGGTCATCGCCATAGACGGTGTCGACCAATGCCAGGTTGGCATATTTGTCTTCCTTGAGCGCCTCTTTCATGGCCGCGATCCAGGCATTCTGGTTGGCCGCGTCAGGCGTCGCCGACAGGACGGCAAACTCGCCCTCACCGCCTAGAATATTAAGGGCCATGTCGGCCATCACGACGCCGATGGATCCGAAATCCACCTGCGCCACGAAAAGATCCTCGCCTTCGGCCGAGGGGATAGGAGAATCCCAGGTCACGACTTTGACGCCCGCTTCCTGTGCCGCCATGGCGGCGGGGGAAATCTGATCGCCGGCATTGTTCGACAGCATGACGGCGGATTGACCCTGCGTTGCCGCCGTCGTCATCAGTTCGATTTGGCCGGCAACACTATTCTCGGGCGTCGGCCCAATAAACAGTAATTCACCGGGGTTTTGTAGCTCGGCATGCGCTTCTTGCGCCCCGGTATTGGCTTGATCGAACACCAAAATGCCCAGGAACTTTGGCAAGAGCACCATGTTAGCCTCTTGACCTTTCTCCGCCATAATAGTCTGCGCCGAGGCAACAGTGCCAAGTGACAGCGCGCCTATCGCGGCGAACGTGGCGAATGTCAGTTTTGTCATTTCACTTTCCTCCACTCCATTTGATGGTAGGATTTCCCCATATTCCAGGGATCCATACTGATTGTAGATACAGCACTATGGCAGCGGATTATTGCGCTGCAATGGCCGTGTCCCGAACTTGATACTCTCCTTTCCTAATCGCCTTCATTCAAA
>QIGO01000187.1 GCA_003230015.1 Alphaproteobacteria bacterium
CGACGAGAAACATGGCGACATCGCGGACAACGATAATGTCGCGCTGGGTCACCGCCTGGAAGATCAAGCGGCCAAGGCCGGGGAGAAAAAACACATTCTCAACGACGATGGAGCCGGCCAACAGAAAAGCAAATTGCAGGCCGATGATGGTGGTCATGGGAATGAGCGCGTTGCGCAGGACATGACGGATCAGAATGGCGCCTTCACCAACGCCCTTGGCACGGGCGGTACGGACGAAGTCCGCCCCCAATGTCTCGAGCACCGCCGAACGGGTGACGCGGGCGAGGATGGCGGCTTCGGGCAAACCGAGGGCCAGGGCGGGCAAAAACAACGACCATAAAGCCGGACCGACGCCATTGGACCAGCCGGCGAATCCGCCGGAGGGAAACCAGCCCAACGTGACGGCAAATAACAGCACCAGCAGAATGCCGAACCAAAAATTGGGGATGGCCATGCCGATCTGGGCGAAACTCATGACGCCATAATCACCGACGCGGTTGTGCCGGGTGGCGGCAAACATACCCAAAGGCACGGCCAGCACGGTGGAGAGAAGCAGGGCCATCAACGACAGGGGAATGGTTACGACGAGGCGCTGGGCAATCAGTTCGGTGACGGGAACCGAGTAGGTATGGCTCTCGCCTAGCTGGCCGACCACTAAACCGCCGATCCATTGCAAATAACGCAGGGCCGCCGGCCGATCGAGGCCGAGCTGGGCGCGCAGTGCCGCCAGAGTGTCCTCTTGCGCCTCAATGCCGAGGATCAGCAATGCCGGATCCCCCGGCAAAATCTCAAGCACGACGAAGATGGCGCCGCTCGCCGCCAGCAAGGTTATCAAGAGGACAATCAGGCGGCGAACGGCATAGGCAATCATGAAGGCAGTACGATCACGATCAAATAGGCACGGGCGCCCGGTTATAAACTAACCGGGCGCCAGAGCAATATCCGTTCACTTGCGTTCACTCCATCTGCTCTAGAGCACATTCCATTCGCTTGCGCTCACTTCATGTACTCTAGCTTGTTGTTTTAACGCGTTTTCTTATCATTCAAACGAATCCGTTTGAATGGAAAATGCTCTAGCTTGTTATTTTGACGCATTTTCTCATCGTTCAAACGGTTCCGTTTGAACGGAAAAAGCTCTAGCAGACATTGTCACTGCCAACTGACCGCGGTGACATCATTGGCCTGGATCGGGCTATTTTTCCACATACCGGTCAAACCCTGGCGCCAAATGCCAATCTTGGGCAATTGGAAAATAAAGCCGTTGACCGCGTCCTCGGCGAGGATGCGTTGGGCGTCGCCAAGAAGGGCAATGCGCTTGGCCGGATCGGTGGTGCCGTTGAGTTCGTCCATGACGGCGTTGAAGGCCTCAGAACTATAGTTGAAATAATAATCCTCGCGGGCGTAAATGCCGATGTCCTGGGGCTCGGTGTGAGAGACGATGGTGAGGTCGAAATCGTCGCCACGGAAAACCTGCTCCAGCCACTGAGCCCATTCGACGGGAATAATCTCCAACTCGATGCCGATGCGGGCAAGCTGCGCGGCGATGACCTCGCCGCCACGGCGGGCATAGGGGGGCGGCGGCAGCTTGATCGTGGCCTTGAAGCCGTCGGGGAAACCAGCCTCCGCCAACAGCGACTTGGCCTTTTCAAGATCGAGAGGGTAGGTGCCGGTGAGATCGACATAGGCCGGGTTGTGAGGGGCGAAATGGCTGCCGATGGGTGTGCCTAGTCCGAAATAGACGCCGTCGATAAATTCCTGACGGTCGATAGCATGGGCAATCGCCTGGCGAACGCGCAAGTCGTTGAATGGCGGCTTGGCATTGTTGGTGGAGAGAATGGTCTCGCCTTCGGTACTGCCAATGACAACCTCGAAACGACTGTCGGCCTGGAATTGGGCGACGGTCTCCGGGGCGCCGAAATTGGCAAAGGCATCGATATCCCCGGCCATCATCGCGGCCATCTGGGCAGAAGCATCGGAAATGAACTTGAAGGTCACTTGGCTGAGTTTGACGCGGTCGTCGTTGGCAACCAACTCAACACGGTCGCCCTTGACCCATTGGGCGAATTTGAACGGCCCCGTGCCAATGGGGTTGGCCTTGTTACCCGCGGCCGATTCAGGCGCCACGATGACCGCGTCGCCCCAGCCGAGATTGAACAGCAATTGCCCTTCCGGGCGGCTGAGTGTGATCTTGACGGTGGTCGGATCGATCGCCTCAATCTTGTCGATGGCGGCAAAAAGCGGCTTCTGGGCATTGACGGAGTCTTCGCCGCGGGCCCGGTCGAAGGAGAAGACCACGTCGCCGGCATCGAAGTCGGTGCCGTCATGGAATTTGACGCCACTCTTCAGATTGAATGTATAAGTGAGACCGTCTTCGCTGATTTCCCAGGACGTCGCGAGCTGGGGCTGGACGGCACCATTCTCATCGATGCGTGTCAGTCCCTCGAAGACGTTGGCATAAACGACTTCGTCGATGGCGGCGGCGGCGCCGGCCGTGGGGTCGAGATGGGGCGGTTCCAGACCCATACCGATGATCAGCGTGTCCTTGGGTTGGGCCTGCGCTGTCGGCATAGGCAGCAACGCCGGCAGCATCATGGCTACCGCGAGCGCCAAGACAGTTCTTTTCATTATACTTCCTCCCTTGCCATCCTGTTTTGCTTTGCAAAAAAACGATAACAGCCGATGGCAGGCGCGGCAAATCAGGGGCGCCCGTCAGCGGTGTTCAATAAATCACGATAGCCCGGTATTTCATCACCAAATCCGCGCGCTTCATAGACGCCACGGGCGATGGCCCGGGCCAGGCAATCGGCGGCGATGGCACCGAGGCGGGCCAATGTCAGGTCATCGGCCCGGGGGGCCCCGGCAGCCGCGGTGGCGATGGCGAAAACCAAATCGCCGTCAAAGGGGGTGTGGGCCGGCCGGATGGCGCGGGCGATGCCGTCCTGGGCCATGACCGCGACGCGGCAGGCCTGTGATTTGGTAAGCGCCAAGTTGGTGGCGACAACACCGATCGTGGTGTTGGCCATGGGCGAGGGTTGGCCGGAGAAATATAATTCGGGCTCCAGACCGGCCAAGGCGCTTGGCGGGGCCGCGCCGCCAAACTCGCCGTCCTGCTCAAGAGCCCAGGCCCAGAATACCGGCTCCTTTGGCATAACCGGCGAGCCAACCGAGTTAACGGCCACCAAGGCGCCAACCTGCATGCCATCGCCGGTAATCGCCGAGGCGCTGCCGAGCCCGCCCTTGAGGTGGCCGGCGATGGCACCGAAACCAGCGCCGGTATTGCCGAGAGTGAAATCCTTGGCCGCCGCCAGACAGGCGGCGCGGCCAAAGGCGCCGTAGGGGCTGGCCTCGCCCCATTGCTTGTCGCCGCCATTGGCGAGGTCATAGAGAATGGCGGCGGGCACAATGGGCACGCGGTCCTTGCCCATGGCCAGGCCGCGGCCCGCAACGCGCAGCTGGGCCATGACGCCAGAGGCGGCCTCGAGGCCAAAGGCCGAGCCGCCGGAGAGGGTGATGGCATGGACCTCCTGCACCATGCTGGCCGGATCGAGCAAGGCGGTATCGCAGGTGCCGGGAGCGCCGCCGCGAATGTCCACACCGGCCACCGCCGGGCGCTCCGGCAAGATAACCGTGGTGCCGGTGCGGATGTCGCGGTCCTGGGCATTGCCGACAAGGATACCGTCGACATCGGTGATGAGATTGCGCGGCCCGGGGGCGATCATGGGGCGCGCGCCAACAGGCGCAGGGCGGCGGCGGCCATGATCTTGGCGGCATCCAACATGTCCTCGACACCGACATACTCGTCGGGCTGGTGCGCCAGTTCGAGCAGGCCCGGGCCGTAAGCCACACAATCCTTGAGATTGCCGATGCGCACAATGTGCTTTTGATCGTAGGTGCCGGGGGAGGCGACATGGTGGGCGGGGGTGCCGAGAAAATGTTCGATCTCGCGGCTCAGGGCCGTGACCACGGGCGAGTCGGCGTCGGTCATGGTGGGCGGCATGGACCAGAGGTCACGCAAGGTATAGTCGAACTCGGGGCGCTCGGCCTGCACGGCCTCGAGCAGGTCGAGTATTTCCTGGCGTATTTCGGCCTCGGATTCCTCGATCAAATAGCGGCGATCGAGCACCAGACTGCAGCGGTCGGCGACCAGGGCGCTGGGAAAACCCTCACCGGGAGCGGGGTTCGGCAGGCCGCCATGGAGACCATTAAAATTGAGCGTCGATTGGCGGGCGCCGTCGGGGATTACCGGCATGGCGGTGCGGCGCTGGGCGAGCCGGGGATAAAGCTCGGTTTCGACCTTGGCGAGAAATGCCGCCATGCCGCGAATGGCGGAAACGCCCAGGAAGGGCATGGAGCCGTGGGCGATGCGGCCGCTGACGATGATCTCGGCCCACCAAACACCGCGGTGACCCAGGCAAACACAATCCTTGTTGAGGGGCTCGGGAATAATCACGTGATCGACCCGGGGCGGGGAAAACCGGCCGCGCTCGGCAAGCCAGGCAACACCGGCGTATCCACCGGATTCCTCATCGACGGTGCCGGAAATCTCGATGGCGCCGGAAAATTCGATACCCTCTTCGAGGATGGCCTCGATGGCGATGATGCTGGCCGCCAGGCCGCCCTTCATATCGCACGCACCGCGCCCGTAGATGCGGCCGTCGCGCAGCTCGCCGGAAAACGGGTCCATGGTCCAGCCATGGCCGGGTTCAACAACATCGATATGGCTGTTGAAGTGAACACATGGGCCAGGGCCCCTGCCCTCTTTGCGGGCAATGATATTGGTGCGTGGATAGCGGTCGGAGTCGCCCAAGGCGCCCTCGGCACGCAGATATTCGACCGCAAAACCGCTGCGCGCGAGGCGGCGCCCAAGATATTCGCAGCAAGGCTGATAAGCATCGCCGGGGGGGTTTACCGTGGGGATGCGGATGAGGTCCTGGGTCAGCGCTATAAGGTCGTCGCGTTTGGCGTCGATGCGCGCGGCAAGCCGCGCGCGTTGCTTGTCGTCGAGACCGGAGCTGCTTTCAGGCATAGGGTGAGGCTAGCCGGCCGTGGACCGGGCGGTCAATGGGACGGGCTCAGGTGGCGGTGGGCAAGCGCAGGCGAAAGACCGTGCCCTGGGCACCAGTGGAGAGCAATTCGATGGCGCCGCCATGGGCGCGCATGACATCACGGGCGATGACCAGCCCCAAGCCGGTGCCGCCCTTACGGGCCGAGCCGGCAAATGGCTGGAACAGGCGCTGCGTCGCCTGGCTGCTCATTCCCGGCCCGTTGTCGGTGATGTCAATAATGGTGATGCCGCCATCGGTCTTGGCAACAACGCGGGTGTGATCGGCACCGGCCTCACAGGCATTGCGGCAAATATTGGCGAAAACACGGTAGAGCTGATCGCGGTCGGCCTCAACAACGAGGCCCGGGTCGATGTCGCTTTCGATAGGACAACCGGCGCCGGCAAGCAGGGCGAGGTCGCTGGCGACATCATTGACCAAGTCGGCGAGACGGAAACGGCTTTGGTTGAGCTGCGGCCCCTCCTCGCGGGCAAAATTGAGAGTCTGGGTGCAAAGGGCGATGGCCCGGTCAATGGCCTGTACCAGGGTCGGGGCAATGCGCTGGACCTGAGGATCGGGCAGCTGGGCGAGGCGGTCGGAAATCAAAACGGCGGTTGAAAGGATGCCGCGGAGATCGTGATTGATCTTGGCGACCGCGGAGCCGAGTTCGGCCAGGCGCTCGCGTTGTTTGAGGGCGGAGCGCAAATCGCCCTGCATGTGTACCAAGACGGCGTTGATGACGCCGATCTCGTCGGAACGCGCGATGGGTTTGAGGCCGCCGGCGGCATCTTCGGGATTGCGGGCAAATTCGGTGATGCCTTCGGCGATACGGCGCATGGGACGCACCATCAGCCATTGCAAGGTCAGGTAAAGCAGGCCGGCGGTGAGCATGGAAATGAAGAGAGACAACATTAGGATATTGCGCGAGTATTGCAGCATAGCCATGCGCAAATCTGTCTCGTCGAGCACCAACTCAATGGTCAAATCGGGAGCATTGGGCGACGGCCCGAGCACCCGCAGGATGCGGTTCTGGCGATGCAGCAGGGTGTCAAAGGCGGCTTGAATATCCCGCACCAGGCTCTGGCGGCGTAAATCCACCGTGACCTCAATATCGGGCGGACGGGCGGTATAGAGCAGCAACCGGCGGTCAGGCAGCCGCAACGCCACCGCGTAGGCATTGGCGCGGTCCAGCAAATCATCCTTCATGGTGTCGCTGACCAGGGCCTCGGGCGTGGCCTCAAGCACAAGGATAGCAAGATGGCCGGCGGCGATGCGGTCGGTGAGCCAATTGACGCGAAAATTGGCGAGAGAGGGCGCATAGATAAGCAGCTCGGCAAGCATGACAAAAGCGATGGTCAGCGCCAACAGCTTTGCCGACAGACTGCCAACCAGCGGCGGCACAATATATCCCTGGTCGCCGAGATTTCTACCAAATAAACCCCGGTCACGGCTAATGGTCTGAACGCCGGCGCACCAGAAGTATTAGCCCAGTTTGGCAAGCAGGCGCACTATGCGCCGGGTGCGGGCTGAGAATAATTTGGGGATATAAAAACTGCCGGCAGCGCGCTTATTGACTTCGCCAAGGGTGGGATAGGGCGCTATCAGGCCCGCCATGGCGCCGATCTTAAGATTTTGGGAGATGGCCAGAATCCATGGCTGCAATAGCTCGCCAGCATGGATGCCGACGATGGCGGCACCGAGGATCCTGCCGCGGGGGTCGGTGATGACCTTGACAAATCCATCGGTGGCGTGTTCGGCCTGGGCCCGGTCATTCTCGGCAAAGGGCCAACGCAGAACGCGGATCTGGTCATGTTTCTCACGCGCGGCGGCCTCGCTCAAACCGACATTGGCAAGCTCGGGGTCGGTATAGGTGACCCAGGGGACGGCCCGGTAGTCGACCTTCGCGGGGATGCGAAACAGCGCGTTGCGAATGACGATGCCGGCGTGATAACCGGCCATATGGGTGAATTGAAAACCGCCGGTGACATCGCCGATGGCGAATGTCTTTTTGTTGGTGGTGCGCAGCCTGGCATCGACTTCTATGCCATGGGGGGAATAGGCGATATCGGCGGCTTCGAGGTCGAGGCCGGAAAGGTTGGGCCGGCGCCCGGCGGCGACGAGCAGATGGCTGCCGGTAATAACGCGCTCGTCGCCGTCATCCCCGCCGGCCGGCGAGATCGTCACCGACACCCCGTCACCGGCCGTTTCGACGCGTTTGATGGCAAGGCCCTCAAGGAGCTCGATGCCCTCGCCACGCAGGCGGATCTTGACAATCTCGGCAAGCTCGGGATCGTCCTTGCCGAGGACGGTGAACATCTCCAGCACCGTCACCCGGGCGCCGAGGCGGCGGTGGGCCTGGGCCATCTCGAGACCAATGGGACCGCCGCCGATGACGATCAGATGGTCGGGGCATGTGGCAGAGTCGAAAATGGTCTCATTGGTGAAATAAGGGACGCTGTCGAGGCCGGCTATCGGCGGTATGGCGGGGGCCGAGCCGGTGGCGATAACAAAGCGGCGGGCGGCGATGCGCGTGCCGTCGGCGGCTTCGACCTGGCCGGGGCCGACAAAATGAGCGGCCTGGGTGATGACCCGCACGCCGAGGCCCTCAAAACGCTCAACACTGTCATGAGGTGCGATGCCGGCAATAACGCCGTGGACATGGTCGTGGACGGCGGAGAAGGATATCTCAGGGGGCGCGGCGCGGAGACCGAACGCCCCGGCATGGCGGTGCGCCGAAGCCGCGCGGCCGGCGGCGAGCAGAGCCTTGGAGGGGACGCAGCCATAGTTCAGGCAGTCGCCGCCCATCTTGGCGCGCTCAAACAAAACCGTCGCCGCGCCCATCTGGGAAGCACCGGCGGCCACGCCAAGACCGCCCGAGCCGCCGCCAATGACGCAAATATCAACCTTTTCCATGATCGCCCCCAACGCCTTGCGGCGTGCCTCTTAACCACTAGGACCGGCGCGCCTTGATCTTCTTGTAGGCAATGGGCAATAGGGACAACAAGGCTAATCCAACAATCGGCATAATGATCTCGGGCTGAAAGATAATGCCGAGATTGGGCGATCCGCCGGCGTCAAAGACGGCACCAAGCCCGGCGCCGACACTGGCATAGACAAAAGTGCCCGGAATAATGCCAATAAATGTGCCGATGACGAAGGTACGCACCGGAACACCGAGGAAAGCCGGCGCCAGGTTGACGAGCCAGAAGGGGAATAGGGGGATCAGCCGCAAAACCAGCATATAACTCATGGCGTTCTCGACAAAGCCGGCCTCCATGCGCTGGAGGAAGGGGCCGGCGCGGGCGCGCAAATAGTCGCCAAGGGTGGTCTTGGCGACGACAAAGAGTGCGGTGGCGCCAATGGTGGCGGCGATGATGACATAGATGCCGGCGAAAAAGGTGCCGAACAGGAAGCCGCCGGTTATGGTCAGCATGGCGCCGGACGGCGGAAAAGCAATAATGGCCAGGGCGTAAGTGGCCATATAGGCGATAACGGCGAGGACGGCGTTGGCGGCGACCCAGGCGCTGAGATCGGCGCGGTAGAGGCGCAGCGACTCAAAATTCAGATAACTATCGAGCCCGGTTAGGAAAAACACCAATATTACCGCGCCGAGAACCGCGAGAGGCCAGAGACGGCGGAAAGGGGTAGCAGAAACCATAGCGGCGATCGATTTGCTCATATGTGACGGACTCTACTCTGTCTATGGGCCTTGCGGAAAGGTGGGGGCGGGTCTATCAGTCCCCTAGTCACCAATGCGTGAAACCGCCGTGGCCTCCCCCCCGGCGCCATCGGATTGACTTGGCATCGGCGAGCCCCTATACCAACCGGCCTGTCAATCTGCTGAAAGCACGGAGCCTAACGTGAAACGAACGTTTCAACCTAGTGTCATGGTGCGCAAGCGCCGGCATGGATTCCGCGCGCGGATGAAGACAGTGGGCGGCCGACGGGTGCTGGCGCAGCGGCGAGCCAAAGGCCGCAAGCGCCTTAGCGCCTGACCGCCAACGGCACCCCGGAGCGCCCAAGCCATGGCCGCGTCGCTGGGGCGGCTGAAGAAACGTGCTGATTTCCTGCGCGTCGCGGCGGCGCAACGGAAATTCGCGACGCCGGGGTTGGTTTTGCAGGCGGCAAAAAACCCCACTGACGGTGGCCTGATCCGAATCGGCTACACCGCCAGCCGCAAAGTTGGCGGCGCCGTGCAGCGCAACCGCGCCCGACGGCGCCTGCGTGCCGCCGTCGGGGCCGTGATGGAGCAAGCCTTGTCGAATATGGATTATGTGGTAATTGCAAGGCGCAGAACACCATATAGGCCTTACGCGGCGCTGTTAACGGACTTGGAAACGGCGTTGCGGCGGCTCGGTGCCTGGCGGCTTGAGCCAGAGACAAAGCCTAAAGGCCGGAGCGAAAAGGACCGATGACCGCGCTTAAGACGCTCCTGAGTATAATATTCCTCATCCTCATTCGCAGCTATCAACTGTTCTTGTCGCCGGTGTTGGGCGCAAACTGCCGCTATGCCCCGACCTGCTCGGGCTATGCACAGGAAGCGATCAGGCAACACGGCCCGTTCCGCGGCGGTTGGCTGGCGCTGCGTCGTATCGGGCGCTGCCACCCCTGGGGCGGCAGCGGTTACGACCCGGTGCCGCCGGCGCAACTTGGCCACAACCGTTAGCCCATTGGGAGACCGCAAAAGTGGCGGGTAACGAGAAAAATCTGGTTATGGCGATCGTCTTGTCGGCGATCATTCTGCTGGGTTGGACCTTCTTCGTGCAGGCACCGCAACAGCGGGCGCGTTTGGCCCAGCAAGAGATCGAACAGGCGCAGCTGCCAACGCCAGCGGATCAGGCGGCGGAGCAAGGCGATGTGCCGCTGCCGCAAGGTGCCGTGCCGGGGGGTATCGAGGCGGGCGATATTGGCGAGCGGGCCGACGTCGTCGCGGCGGTACGCAGGATCGGCCTGGCAACGCCGCAACTCAACGGTTCAATCAATCTGCTGGGCGGCCGCATCGACGACCTGATACTGACCCAGTTCCGCGAGACCGTGGAGCCGGACAGCCAGAATGTGGTGCTGTTCTCGCCGGTGGGCAGCCAGAATCCCTACTTTGCCGAGTTCGGCTGGGTCGACCAGCAAGGCGAAGCCTATGGCGCCGGCAGCACCGTCTGGTCGGCGCCGCAGGGTGCCGTCCTGGCGCCCGGCCGGCCCATTACCCTGACCTGGGAGAGCGAGGCGGGCTTGAAGCTCTCGCGGGTCTATGAAATCGACGAGGATTTTCTGTTCACGGTGACGCAACGGGTGGCGAATAACACACCGGACGCGGTGACGCTGTTTCCGTTCGGCCGGGTAACGCGGGTCAATACGCCCGATACGCTGGGTTTCTATATCCTCCATGAAGGCCCCATCGGCATCCTCGACGGCACGCTCACCGAACTCAAATACGACGATCTGCAGGACGACCAGATGGTGGAGCAGGACACGGTCGGCGGCTGGATCGGTGTGACCGACAAATATTGGCTGGCCGCCCTGGTGCCAGACCAGACCGCACCGGTGAAAACGCGCTTCACCTACAATCAGCGCGGCGGCGTCGACCGCTATCAGGCCGACTATCTGGGTGAAGGGGTGACGGTGCAGCCGGGCGCCAGCACGGAGGTTACCAACCGGTTGTTCGCCGGCGCCAAACAGGTCGAGGTACTCAAGCGCTATCGTGACGAGCTGGGCATCGAGCGCTTCGATATGGCGATCGATTTCGGCTGGTTCTTCCAAACCCTTTCTCACGGCGCTGACAGTGATCGCCGGCTGGGTGGGGAATTTCGGGGTGGCGATCCTGGTGCTGACGGTGGTGGTCAAATTATTCTTCTTCCCACTGGCTAATAAATCCTACAAATCGATGAGCCGGATGAAGGCGCTGCAACCGCAGATGACCGAACTGCGCGAGCGCTTCTCCGAAGACAAGCAGAAGATGCAGCAAGAGCTGATGGCCCTCTATAAACGCGAGAAGGTCAACCCGGTGGCCGGCTGCCTGCCGATGATCGTCCAGATACCCGTGTTCTTCGCGCTCTATAAAGTCTTGTTCGTATCTATCGAGATGCGCCAGGCGCCGTTCTTCGGCTGGATCGTCGACCTGTCGGTGGCCGATCCGACCAATATCTTCAACCTGTTCGGGCTGCTGCCTTTCGAGGGGCCCAGTTTCCTGGCGCTGGGCGCGTGGCCGCTGATCATGGGTGCCTCGATGTTCCTGCAGCAAAAACTCAATCCGGCGCCGGCGGATCCGATGCAGGCCAAGATATTCATGATGATGCCGATCATCTTCACCGTCATGCTGGCCAATTTCCCGGCCGGGCTGGTGATCTATTGGGCCTGGAACAATACCCTGTCCATGGCCCAGCAATATGTCATCATGCGGCGCATGGGCGTGGCCATCGGCGGCGGGAAGACGACGTAGTTCCGCCTTGTCCGAACAAACACAGTATGATCCCGAGGCGCTTGAATTCGGACGCTGGCTGTTTGCCCAGGAATGCCAATTCATGCTGGGGGTGGCTTCGTTGGACGGGCTGCCGGACGCGAGATTGCCGGAGTTGGCGTTCGCCGGGCGCTCGAATGTGGGTAAGTCGAGCCTGGTCAACGCGCTGACCGGACGCAAGACCCTGGCCCGCACCAGCAACACTCCCGGGCGCACGCAGCAGCTGAATTTTTTCAACCTGGCGAACCGGCTGGTGCTGGTGGACCTGCCGGGCTACGGCTTCGCCCGGGTGTCAAAGTCCCAAGTCGCGGCGTGGACCGAACTCATGCATGATTATCTCGCCGGCCGGCCGACGCTACGGCGGCTGTTCCTGTTGGTGGACGCGCGTCACGGTTTGAAGAAATCCGATGAGGACATGTTGGATATGCTGGATCGGGCCGCGGTGGCCGTGCAGGTGGTGCTGACGAAAGCAGACCAGCCGCGCGGCGACGCCCTGGAGACTGTGCGGCTGGCCTGCGAACAGGCGCTGATCAAGCATCCCGCCGCCTTGCCTAGGGTCATCGCCACCAGTGCGCGCAAAAAAACTGGTCTCGCGGCGCTGCGGGCAGAGATCGCGGCACTGGTGAACGTTTGATCTTTGCACTAATGTTCGCCGCGAAAATTTCGGCCGCGCGATGGTCTGGCTGAGTGGTCGGGAGACGGGACGATGGCAGCGAGCGAACAAAGCGCAATCGACGGGGTGTTGGCAAAAGCCGGAGTGTTGTCGGAGGCCCTGCCCTTCCTGCGCCGCTATTCCGGCAAGATTTTCGTGGTCAAATATGGCGGCCACGCCATGGGCAACGAAGAATTGGTGTTGTCCTTCGCCGGCGATATCGTGTTGCTCAAACAAGTGGGGATCAACCCCATCGTCGTGCATGGCGGCGGACCGCAGATCGGCGCCATGCTGGAGCGGCTGCAAATCAAGAGCGAGTTCGTCGACGGCCTGCGGGTGACCGGCAAGGCGACAGTGGATGTGGTGGAGATGGTGTTGTCGGGGTCGATCAACAAATCCCTAGTGACGGCGGTAAACCGCATGGGCGGCCTGGCGGTGGGGCTGTCGGGCAAGGATGGCAATCTGATCCAGGCGCGCAAGCTGGCGCGCACATTCCGGGACGATGATTCGAATATCGAACGGGTGCTGGATCTGGGCTTCGTGGGCGAACCGGAAACGATAGACCCGCGCATTCTGTCGATTCTGGCGGCGTCGGAGATCATTCCGGTGATCGCGCCCATCGGCGTGGGCGAAAATGGCGAGACCTACAATATCAACGCCGATACCGTGGCCGGGGCCATCGCCGCATCGGTGGGAGCGACCCGCCTGGTGATGCTGACCGACGTCTCGGGGGTGAAGGATAAAGCCGACAAAGTGATCCCGGACATGACCGCGGCCCAGGCGCGGGCGGCGATCGAAGACGGCACGGTTCACGGCGGCATGATCCCGAAAGTAGAGACTTGTCTGAAGGCGGTGGAGGCCGGAGTCGAGGCCGCCGTCATCAGCGACGGGCGTACCGAACATGCGGTGCTGCTGGAGCTATTCACCGAGCGCGGCTTCGGCACCGCGATCTGGAAGGGTGACGCGCGGTAACTCAGTCCGTGTACTCATAATCGAGAATTAATGCACTGATTTATTGAGTTGGTACCGGTGGTCGCACGGCCCTTGAGAGGACTTTCTTAGCCACCTTTCTCCAGACGAAGGCTTAGGCCTTCATTGTGCACGCGTAGGTAGCGGTTGATGGCCAACTGGAGGTCGGCAACCGAGCGAAAGACGCCGCGTCGCGAGCGGCGATGGATCAAGGCCGAGAAGAAGGTCGAGACGGCGTTAAGCCGGAATCCGGATACCGGTGTGAAATTGAACGCCGAGCGGCAGTTGATGCCGAGGCTTGCCGGGGATGCGCGGTCGCTCACGCAACAGGCCGTCCACCCCAGCTTCCGCAAGGTGCCGCGGCCAGTTCAGGCCGACACCGGAGCGCCGGGCCACCTAGAATACCGGCAGCCGCACGGCCGTGAACAGGACAATCCGAACCCGCAGCACGTGCTTGTGCGGGCGGCTTCGATCGCTCAGTGCACTAGCTTATTGTTTTGACGCATTTTCTTATCGT
>QIGO01000204.1 GCA_003230015.1 Alphaproteobacteria bacterium
AACCAGAAAAAGGCTGTCGCAACAACTGTGCGGGAGATCAAGAAGCTCCTGAAGGAAAAACGATGACGACGAAGCGAGATACACAGTTCGGTAAGGACCTGGTCGAGTCTCTGGGCGAGGTTGCCGCTCACCTGCGTGGTGACCTGGATCTCCCGACCTACGAGGTTGTGCCTGAAAAGGTGGACGTCGCTGCGCTGCGCAAGCGAATGAAGATGACACAGGCTCAATTTGCTAAAATGTTCGGCTTCAGCCCACGGGCACTCCAGGACTGGGAGCAGGGCCGGCGCCAGCCGGAACGGTCAGCACGTGTATTGCTAACTGTGATAGACCGAGACCCGAAGGCTGTGCTCAAGGCGCTGCACGAGGCAGCCTAAGCCGCCTCACCGGCCAACCGACCGCCAATACGTTGCCGATCTACGGCGCGCGCGGTGCAATTTCGTGTTAAGTCCAATTGAAAATCGTCTTCTCTTTGGGGCTCCGCTAGGCTAGTTGATGGGCTATTTGTGCACTAGAGAGGCTCAAGGATGAAGGCCTTGCTTGTATCAGGTGTGCTGGTCGTCCTTTCGGCCTGTGCATCACCGTTGCCACTCAATAACGGTGGCAGAGAGTCCCTTTTCGATGACTTTAAGCAGGGTAAGGTGGCGTTGGATTGTCGAATTTCTTGCGCGGGTGCTTGGGGCTGGTATGCCGACGAAGTGCACGCTCTTTATCAAGCAGGCCTCTGGGAAGATCTTGCACTTCAAGTCTCAAGCATCCGATACGCAGAAGATCTTGGCTGGTTCTATCTTGGTCGCGCCGCCGAAGAATTAGGATTCGCAGAAACAGCCGAGCGATATTACAGGCTCGGCAAGGCCGAACGCCTGGGTTTCAATCGCTGTGACTACATATTCAAACAATGTGGTGGGCTAGATTTGGATGCCTTACTCGAACAGCGATTATCTTATTTCGACTACCTTAAGAGCGTCCGCAAACGACAAACAGCGTTGATTGAAACCGAAAAAAAGGAGAAACAGGCCACGCTTGACGCACAAATCCGCGAAGTTCAATCAAAAGCGGAAGCTGAGATTGCACTAGAAAAGGCCAAGTCGGACATGCGTACAGCCAGGTTGGAGGCCGAAAAACGCATACGGTTGGAAAAAGCCGAGGCAAAGCGGCTTGAACGGGATCGTCACGCGAAGGCTGATGCTGACGCCGCACGAGCAGCGAAGATCGATCGTCAAGCTGCCGCAGCGGCTACAGAGCAAGAGATGGCGGCAGTGGTCGAAAAGGCACGGGAAGAAAAAATTGCCTCCAGGCAGCGGCCCGGTCTTGGCGTGACACGCTCGGAGATCCAGAACTCTTTCAGGGGTATATTTGACTTCGAAGACTCGCCTCTAAAGGATGGCCGAACGAGATCTCTGGGGGTTGCCGAAAGCGGCAGCATTCTGGAACTGATTGGGCCATCCAACAATCTCACCGAAATGAGCGTCGTCGTGTTTGCACGATCCGACGCAGACAACACCGTTATATCCGTGATCATGCTCGGAGTGTTGAATTTGGCTGTTCCCAATGCACCCAATTTAGCAGATGACTTGGAGGGCGTCCTGTCCCGCCTGGCACGCTCAAACGGTGGGACCGAGACAAGAGACTATGGTGCAAAATCGGTCGAAATTACCGCTAATCCTGCCATTGGAACCATACGCATCGCGATTACAACTCGGAGCGTCAAGGCATTAACAGTCTTGGACCCTAAGGTAGCAGTCCCAGCGATCTCCACGGCCAAAGGGGTCGTGGTTGGGCGCTGGTGTGACCAACTCGCACCGAACAGACCTGAACTCAAGGTAGCGATGATGATCGCAATTTCGAACTCTGGTGGAGCCGAACTGCATCGCGAATTTTTTGACGGGTCGTCTCGCGTCGTAGCATTGAATGAGCTTGGCGCTGGAGTCTATGCGGAACTTGACGGTCGTTTCGGAGACAAATACCGGATTGTCCCCTCAACCGGAGAACTCCAACTCTTGGACGATGACGGGTTGATCCGTACGGCAAGACGACTGGAGAACACACGGACGCCAAGCGACTGCTTAAAGTAGACATCTAAATCGGCAAAGCGGTACTGGGCCGCCAGGGAAAAGACAGAAATAGGAATGAAATCGTCGCGTATATTGGTCGCTACCCTCCTATTGCCCGGATTTCCGACCGCCGAGCGCACTGCGGCGGACTAAACTCTTTAGAGCAGAGACGGCTTAGGTTGCCGCGACCAGGGTCGGCCGCTACATTTCCGCGCCAGTCATCCGGGGTAGGAGGGGTATCGTTATGGATATGACGGGGGAGTATCGCGTCGCGGCCTCTCGGGAGGCGGTTTGGGAGGCGCTTAACGATCCGGAGGTGCTGAAACAGTCAGTGCATCCCGGGTTGCGAGTCCATCGAAAAGACTTCCGAGACCTCGTTCACCGCCAAGGTCACGGCCAAGGTAGGGCCAGTCAAGGCCAAGTTCACCGGCGACGTCACGCTGAGCGACCTGGATCCGCCGAACGGCTATAGGATCAGCGGCGAGGGCAAGGGCGGGGCCGCGGGCTTCGCCAAAGGCGGCGCCACGGTGAAATTGGAAGAGGACGGTGACGGCACGCTGCTGAAATACGAAGTTCATGCGGCGGTTGGGGGCAAATTGGCCCAACTTGGGTCGAGATTGATCGATGGTACGGCGCGCAAGATGGCGGCGGAATTCTTCAGTAACTTCGCAGAGTTGGCGGCGGGGGAAGCGGCGGACGAGGCGGTGCCATTGCCGGCCGCCGAAGCCGCACCCGAGGCCGCCGCCCGCGGGGGACTGAGTGCGCGAAGCTGGGTGCTTATTCTTATCGTCGCCGTGCTGGTCGTGCTCGGCCTGTTTACGCTGTAGGCGGCTGCATAGCCGCCTTGACGGCGGGTAGCGCGGCAGCGAGTATTGGCAGCAATATCCGATCCGCAACAACCGCCCGAGGGGGATGAGGCGGGCCGGATTAAATTGGTCTTTGGCAGGGAGGAATATCATGCCCACCGTTTCCATGACGGTGAACGGAAAGAGTGTATCAGCGGACGTGGAACCGCGCACTCTCCTCGTTCAATATCTTCGCGAGCACCTATCCCTGACCGGGACCCATGTGGGTTGCGATACCAGTCAGTGCGGCGCCTGCGTCGTTCATGTCGATGGCGTGTCGGTCAAATCATGCACCATGCTGGCCGCGCAAGCCGATGGGGCCGAGGTGGTGACCATCGAGGGGCTCGATGACAACGGCACATTGCATCCGATGCAGGAGGCGTTCCGCGACAATCATGGCCTGCAGTGCGGTTTCTGCACGCCGGGCATGGTCATGAGCGCCCTCGATCTGGTGAAGAACAACCCGAGCCCGTCCGAGCAGGATGTTCGCGATTGGCTGGAGGGCAACATTTGCCGCTGCACCGGCTACCACAATATCGTCAAATCCATCCAGGCCGGCGCTGCGGCCATGAGGGGGTGAGGCATGTCCGAAACAGGCATTGGCGCCAGGGTCAAACGCGTTGAAGATCAACGGTTCCTGACCGGCAAAGGTAACTATACAGACGACATCAACCGACCGAACCAGACCTACGCTTTTATCCTGCGCTCACCGCATGCCCATGCGCGGATCACGTCGCTAGACGCGAGTGCCGCGCAGGCGAGCGAGGGCGTGGTCGCGGTCTTTACGGGCAAAGACATCGCCGCCGCCGAAGTCGGCGGGTTGCCGTGTGGCTGGCAAATCCACAATAAGGACGGCTCGCCGATGGCGGAGCCGCCGCACCCGATGCTGGTGGCCGACAAGGTGCGCCATGTGGGCGACCAAGTGGCCATGGTCATTGCCGAGACGCGGGATCAGGCCCGTGACGCGGCAGAAAAGATCGTGGTGGAATATGAAACCCTGGCGGCGGTCACCGCCACCGATGCGGCGATCAAGGACGGCGCGCCGCAGGTCCATGACGAGGCGGCTCTCAACACCTGCTACGACTGGGAATTGGGCGACAAGGCGGCGACGGAGGAAGGATTCGCCAAGGCGGCGCATGTCGTCAAGATCGACGTGGTCAACAACCGCATCATTCCCAACGCCATGGAACCGCGTGTCGCACTGGGCGATTACGACAGGTCGACCGGCGACTACACCCTCTTCACGACAAGCCAAAATCCGCATGTGATCCGGCTGCTGATGGGCGCCTTCGTGCTGCAGCTGCCCGAGCATAAATTGCGGGTGGTGGCACCGGATGTGGGCGGCGGCTTCGGCTCGAAGATTTTCCACTACGCCGAGGAGGCCCTGGTTACCTGGGCGGCGGGCAAACTGGGGCGGCCGATCAAGTGGGTTTCGGATCGCTCGGAAGCTTTCGTCACCGATGCCCATGGGCGCGACCATCGGACCCATGCCGAACTGGCCATCGACGGGGACGGCAAGTTCCTGGCCCTGCGGGTGTCGACCTTGGCCAATATGGGCGCCTATCTGTCGACCTTCGCGCCGGCGATCCCGACCTATCTTTCGGCAACGCTGCTGGCGGGCGTCTACACCACACCGGCGATCTACTCGGAAGTTCGCGCGGTCTTTACCAATACCGTGCCGGTAGATGCGGTGCGCGGGGCCGGACGGCCGGAAACATCCTACCTGCTGGAACGGCTGGTGGATCGCGCGGCCAAACAAACCGGGATCGACAAGACCGAGCTGCGCAAACGCAACTTTATTCAGCCCGAACAGATGCCCTACCAGACCCCGGTCGCCCTGCAATATGACGTCGGGGACTATCCGGCGGTGTTCGAAGCCGGGTTGGCGGCGGCCGACTATAGCGGGTTCGAGGGGCGCAAGGCCGAGACCGAGAGCCGCGGCAAACTGCGCGGGGTGGGCATATCGACCTATATCGAAGCGTGCGGCATCGCGCCTTCGGCCGTGGCCGGCGCCCTGGGGGCGCGGGCCGGACTTTATGAGTCGGCGCAGGTTCGTGTGCATCCGACCGGGTCGGTGACGCTGTTCACCGGTTCCCATAGCCATGGCCAAGGCCATGAGACGACCTTTGCCCAGGTGGTGTCGGACTTGCTGGGGGTGCCGTTCGAGGCCGTGGTTGTCAGCCATGGCGATACGGCGAAAGTGCAGTTCGGCATGGGCACCTATGGCTCGCGCAGCCTGGCGGTGGGCGGTGCGGCAATCTACAAAGCCTGCGAGAAGATCATCGATAAGGCGACAAAGATCGCGGCGCATATCCTGGAAGCGGCGGAAGCCGACATCGAGTTCAAGGACGGCAACTTTACCGTTGCCGGTACTGACAAATCGATGGCGTTCGGCGAAGTCGCCTTGGCCGCCTATGTGCCCCACAACTTCCCCCATGAAACCCTGGAACCGGGACTGGACGAAAACGCCTTCTATGATCCGTTGAACTTTAGTTACCCCTCGGGCTGCCATATTTGCGAGGTCGAGGTGGACCCGGACACGGGCGTTGTCGAGGTGGCTAAGTTCACGGCGGTCGATGACATCGGCAGAGTGGTCAACCCGATGATCGTCGAGGGCCAAGTGCATGGCGGCGTCGTTCAAGGGATCGGCCAAGCGTTGCTCGAAGGTTGCGTCTATGACGACGAAGGTCAGTTGCTGACCGGGTCCTTCATGGATTACGCCATGCCCAGGGCCGACAATGTGCCGTTCTTCACGGTGGCGCAGAAATCGGTGATGGGGGCGAGCAATCCGCTCGAGGTCAAAGGTGTCGGCGAGGTCGGCGCCATTGGCTCACCGCCGGCGATAATCAACGCCGTCGTCAATGCCCTGGAACCGCTGGGGGTCGAGGATGTGACAATGCCGGCGACGCCAATGACGGTTTGGCAGGCGATTCAAGATGCTCAGGCGCGATAGGCAGCCGGAATAGGAGACCATCACTATGTATTCGTTCAACCATCAACTCCCCAATTCGGTTGCCGCCGCCAGTTCCGCCTTGGGCAGCGCCGACGACGGAAAGTTCCTGGCCGGCGGCATGACGTTGCTGCCGACGATGAAACAACGCCTGGCGAGCCCGTCCGATCTGATCGATCTGGCAGGCATCGGTGACCTCGTGGGCATCAGCGACAGCGGCGACGGCGTGGTCATCAAGGCGATGACGACCCATGCGGCCGTCGCCGGCTCATCGGTGGTGCAGGCCAAGATCCCGGCGCTGGCGGCACTTGCAGGCGGCATTGGCGATCCGGCGGTGCGTAACCGAGGCACAATCGGCGGTTCGGTCGCCAATAACGATCCGGCGGCGGACTATCCCGCCGCGTGCCTGGGTCTGGGGGCGACCATCGTCACCAACAAGCGCGAGATCGGGGCCGACGATTTCTTTACCGGGCTGTTCGAAACAGCCCTGGAGGAGGATGAAGTGATCACCGAGGTTCGCTTCCCGGCGGCACAAAAAGCCGCGTATCAGAAGTTTGAGAATCCGGCTTCACGATACGCGATTGTCGGCGTCTTCGTGGCGCAGACGGCCGGTGGCGCCCGCGTCGCGGTAACCGGGGCAAGCCAAGACGGGGTCGGCCGGATCAGCGAAATGGAGCAGGCCCTTGGCGGTAATTGGAGCGCCGACGCGGTGGCGAACATCGATGTCCCGGCCGACGGTCTGAATACCGATATTCACGCCAGTGCGGCCTATCGGGCCCATCTGGTCACGACGATGGCGAAACGAGCGATTGCCGCCGCCGGATAGAAATCGACACAAGTTAATACTTTTGATAACCGGGGCTCGTATGAGCCCCGGTTTTTGTTCTATAAGAGCCTTATGGATGGGCCTGAGTCGCCCCGTGCCCCGAATGCTGCCGGCAAGGCGGACGGGGTTAAGGTGCTGCCGCGACGCCGGGACCGCTGGTGGCACTGGCTACTACCGCTGGCCGCGATTATCGTGCCGCTCGGCGCGATGGGTGGCGGTTTGTATTGGCTGTGGCAGGAGCGCGTGGCGGCGTTGCAGGCCGGTTTTCCGGCCGTTGCCGCCGCTCTGGGCTGGGATGCCAGTTCGGCCGAGGTCCGCGCCTTCGGGCAGGATGGCCTGCGGGTCGCCGATCTCGTGCTGGGATCGGATGGCGCCTTGGCGGCGGACGAGGTGGTTATCAGCTTTTCGCCATCGGGCCTGCTGAAACGCCGGATACAGACGATACAGGTCGATGGGTTGCGCCTGAACGCACGGCTTGAAGATGGCCGGCTGGTGCTGCCCGGTCTCTTCTCAACGGACACCGGCGGGGGCGAAACGCCGCTTCGGTTGCCGGCACTGCCTTTCGACATCGCGGTCCTGAACGATGTTGAGGTAACGGTCGAGACGCCCCAGGGGCCGGTTCGCCTGGCCGCCACCGGGCAGGTGGAGGCGCGGGGAACCGATACAGCGATTCTGGAACTGGACGTCGGTTTTGACGGCCCCACAGGTCTGCGCGGAAGCCTAAAGGCGACCGGGCGGGCCGATAACGCCGGCGCCGACGCGATCTCGCTAAATCTGGTGTTCGAGAGCGAAGCCAAGGGTCTGGGACTCTCGGGGTCCGGCGGCGGGAGTGTTGCGGTGACGCTGTCGCGCAACGGCGACGCAGAAGCCGTGTTCGCGTTGGATAACTTCGCCCTCATCTATCAGCCGCAGAGCATTGAAATTAAAGGGCTATCAGGCGATGGCAGCGTGGTTCTCGAAGGCGGGGTCCCGGTGGCGGCGGCGATCCGGCTCGATTACCAAAGTATCGCGGCAATGGGCCAGCAACTGATGCCGGGGCGGGGGTCTCTATTTCTCGATCAGGGTGCGGTGGCAATCGATGCGCTTGGCGCGCTGCCTTGGGCAAATCTGGCGCTTACCGCCGAAGGCCGGATCGACGATGCCGCGGTGCCGGTGACATTCGCGCTGAAGGGGAACAGCGATATCGCGCCGCTTCTCGCGGCGGCCGCTCTGCCCTTGACGGGCAGCGGCGAAATTACATTCGACGTCGAGGGCGCTGTTGGCGATCCATTGGCGCTCGCGACAGCGCCGCCGGCGGATTTCTTTGGGTGGTTCGAGCAATTGACCCTGGATGGTGAGATCGGGTTGGGTGTGAGCGGTCTCTCCTTTGGTGAATATCTGACCGGCGGTGCCGCAGCCGGGCAAATTCTCGTTGATCTGAAACCCGGGGCGTTGAGTCTCGACGCACCGGGTGGCCTCACCCTGGGTCTGGATCGGCTGCCCTTCGCGCTGCCTGAAATCGCCGTCGAAGGGTTGGCGCAAGCGTTGGGCGGCCCGGTGACGCTCGCCCTGGGGGGTGAGGCCGGTACCCGCCCGATGTTGCGGCTGGTCCAGAGTGAGCGTGGGTATGGGTTGGATTTCGAGAGTGGGTTTGACTGGCCCGGCTTGTTCGACGGTATTGGCGGCGAAGTGTCGGCGGCGGTCATGTTTGACCGGCAAATGGGCGTTCGATCCTTCAAAGTGCCGTATTTGCTGGCAAGCCTCGCGGGCTTGGCGCTGGAGGATTTCGAGGGCGACGCCGAGATCCTGCTGAGCGATGTGGCAGGCAGTCCCGACAATTTCTCTGGACAGGTATCGCTGGGTGCGCGCAGCCCGGGCGGGGCGATGAAGGGATTTGCGATTAGCGGCTTGGCGCTGGAAACAGATGGGCCGTTCCGGTTCGACGGGGGCTTCACTTTCTCGCCAAGTCAGGCGAGCACATTGTCGGTGGCCCGGCTGCTGGGACCCAAAGGTATCGCGATGCGTGAGCGGATGGTCGTTAGGCTGGACGGGTCGCAGAATGAAGTTCGGTTCGCGGCCGGCGCCAAGCCGGCATTCGACGTGACGCGCTGACGGTGGGCCTTGCCGTTGGCGACAATGCCCAAAAACTGGATCTGACACTGGGTGGGGTGTCAATTACCGGACGCGACGGCGCCATCGCGGGCTCTCTGGCGCCAAGCAAGGTGGCGCTGCCGGGGCAGCCAGTCCTGATCACCGGTGTGGTCGGGGAAGCCAAGATAGACGCCGCCGGACGGCCGTCCGCACGGTTGAGCGTGGGCAGCATTCGCCACACGGAGAATCCCGCATTTGTCGTGCCGCTGCAACTCGAAGCGACAGTGGCGCCCGATGGGGCCGGGAAGTTGAAGCTCGATGCCGTGATCAGGGACGCCAGCGAGCGGCTGAGATTTGCCCTCTCCGGTGTTCATGACCCGGAAAGTGGGCAGGGTGAAGCGGTGCTGGCGATGAAAAAGCTGATATTCACGCCGACCGTGCTACAGCCTGAGACGTTGTTCCCGGTATTACGCGGCCGGACGGAATCGGTGGATGGAGATGTCTCTCTGACGTCGAATTTACGCTGGGCCGACGGGACTCTTGATATGCCGACGGATCTTTCAGTCGTGCTGCGGGCGCTGACGACGAGCGAGGTGCGGGTCGAGAATAGCAGTGCGGAAATTCGTTTCTCGCAATTGCTGCCACCGACGACGCCACCGGGACAGGAAATAAAAATCGGCTTGGCCGATGTCGGCGTGCCGCTGAGCGACGGACGACTGGTCTTTGAATTGCCGGGAGACGGCACGATCAAGGCGCAAGTGCGAGAACTCGACATGTTCGGCGGCCTGCTGAACAGCGAGCCGTTTGAAT
>QIGO01000076.1 GCA_003230015.1 Alphaproteobacteria bacterium
GCGCGCCACTATGCGATTGCACGCACTAACACGATGTGGGAGCCTCTTATGGAGACTGAATGACGCCGGCTAGGTAGGCTGCTTCACACGCTGTCAAGGGGAATGCGTGTTGCAACTTACCAACCGGGAATTCGCTATCCTCCAGGAGAGCATCGACGGCTTATTTGAGCGGGTCGCCCGCAGAAAGCTGAATATCGAGGTTGAGACGGATTTCACCCAGCTTGACGCCATGACCACGCGCGCACCCGGATCCAAAAGCAAGCCTAGTTACAACCCCACATTCGATCCTCATTACAACGATCTTAGCGGTAAAGGTTTTTGGTTTCGCCTCACTGACATCGACGGCAATACGGTCGGCTGCCATGCCGATCGAATTTTTAATGTCGACAACTTTGTCGCTCTCATGCGCTCGGGAAGGCTTTGGTACGATGATGGCTTCCGGGCTATAAACGAAGATACCGCGAACCTGGCCCTGGCCACAGGTTTATCCCTCGAAATGCGGGGAGTTGTCGGCTACTCCGGCGTCATGTGGCTTGATCCGAAATATCGCGGCACCGGCGTCGCGCGTCTCATTAAGGACCTCAGCCGCGCCCTTTGCATGCGCAATTTCGAAACCGAATATCACGCCGGCCTGGTTCGCCGCGGCCTGATCGATCACAAGGTTCAGGAGAAATCATACGGCTACCCCCACGCCAAGTTATGCGTCGATGGCTATTTCCCGCCGACAGGGCAGAGCGAGCGTATTTATATGTGCTACATCCAGCGCCGGACCATACTTGAGCAGCTCCAGTATGAAGCGCTGGATTTGACGGCGGGCGCTGGTAATGAGAATGCGGCCCAGCCTATGGCGTAAGGTCGTCGAAGGTTCGTTTATTGATGCAGACAAGCAGTTTATTCACCTGTCGGCCGTCATCGGCCAGCGGCAGAATCAGCCGCGCATAACTGTGCAGAATATAGTCTATCCGCGCGACAATATGCTGGTAACAGGGCGTTCCGGTCGCCTGTACGGCCTTGTAATCTTCCATCACCGACTGGGAATACGCGGTCGACCCGACCATCCCGGGGCCCTTCCCGGTAAAGTCTTTGTAATTCTGCAATGGCACCCTGGTGCCGTAAAGTCCGAACCGAATATCGGCGGGATCGCTGCCCACATCCACCAGATGGATATTCCCCACCAGCGGGCGCAGATCAAGCACATCCACATCGTTGCGTGACGGTAACAGACCGTCCTTGCCTAACGATCGCCAATACGCCAACGCTTCATTGAGTACTTTGTCGGCTTGAGGGATCTCCTCAAGTGGCATGCGGCGCCGCTTGACGATGTCCCGTTCGTCTGCAATTTCCTGCAGCGCTGCCATAACCCTACCACAAAAAAATATTTTCTGCTCGAGGTTACGCCGCCGCCCTTTCTCAAAGATTAATAATGAATTGCGGGTAACGCGAGCGCGGGTCAGTATCCGACCAGTATATAGTTAACAGTCTCGCCGTCGCTGGACAGCGGCAGTACCAGCCGTGCCAGAACGACCTTCTGACCGTCATCACTGGTATCGTCGATGAGCTGCAGTTGTGGCCGGCGGCTATCGATCACCTCAAAGTAGCAATCCCGGACGGCCTTTGGCACTTCATGCTCGGATTCACTAAGCCGCTTGCCGGTCAGGTCCCGCCGTAAATCAACCGAGACGCTGGTCGAGAAGACCCGATATATCAGATCGAGGGGTTCGCGGATCACCTCGAGCAGAGACAGGTAGCCGATCCAGGCGCCCATTTCGAGAATGTCGAAATCCTGCCAGTCGGGCATGGCAGCGCCTTGGCATCGTGCTGTCCACAGGTCATGGAGTGACTTTAGGCGCGGCTGTGTCAACCGTGCGCCCAGCCCGTCGTCAGCAATACCGCCGGCACTTTCCATTTTAGAATAGTGCCGCCCAACAGGTTAAGGATTGGTGATATCCGCGAGAACCATTTAGATTAAGTGAATAACACAGTTATACTAGTAAAATGGTATGGATATTGCTGTTAACGGGACCCGTTCAGGTCGTCTTTGGTCATATCGTCGAATGACGCGTAATTCATTGCATATAGCCTCGCATACAAGCCGTTTTCAGCCAGCAGCGACTTATGGTTACCGGTTTCGGCGACTTCCCCGTCTCGCAGCACGATAATCCTGTCGGCCCCCCGGATCGTCGCCAGGCGATGGGCGATCACCAGCGCTGTTCGGCCCTTTAGCAAATGTTTTAGCGCCCTTTGGATCTGCCGTTCGGTATAGCTGTCGATGCTGGCGGTTGCCTCGTCCAGCACCAGAATCTTGGCATCGGCAACGATCGCCCGGGCAAAGCTCAGCAGCTGCCGCTGGCCCAGGGACAGATTGCTTGCCCGCTGTTCTAGGATCGCGTCGTAGCCCTTCGGCAGTCGCATGATAAAACCGTGGGCGCCGACGGTCCGCGCCGCCTGTTCGACCGTTTCGCGGCTGGCATCGGTCTCTCTATAGCGGATATTCTCCAGCACGGTTCCACTGAACAAAAAAGGCTCCTGTAGAACCATCGAGACGGTCCGGCCCAGCGAGTCTTGGCTGACATCGCGAACATCCTCGCCGCCCACCCGGACCGACCCCGACCAAACGTCGTAAAACCGGTGCACCAGGGACATGGTGCTCGTCTTGCCCGATCCTGTCGGCCCCACGAGCGCCACGGTTTCTCCGGACTCAACCCGGAACGACACATTTTTGAGCACTGGCTGGCCCGCTGCATAGCCAAATGTCACGTCGCGGAATTCGACCGATCCATCGGCATCCGTCAGCGCCCGCGCGCCGGGTTTGTCCCTGATGTCCACGGGCACATCCAGCACCTCGAACACCCGTTGTCCTGACGCCATGGCCCGTTGCATCACGCTATATTGCATGGTCAGGGATCGAATCGGGTCGAAGAACCGCTGGATATAGAACATGAAAGCCACCATCACCCCCAGATCGAGGCTGCCATTGAGCACCAGATTTCCACCGACAATGACGACAATGCCCATCGCCGCACCCGTCAGCGTATCCACTGTCGGCACCATGATCTGTGCAAAGCGCGAGGCTCTCAGATGGCTCTGCAGATTTTCGAATGCCCGGTCATTGAACAGCTGGAAATTCACGCCTTCCCGCGACATCCCCTGAACGGTCCGCACCCCGTTGATACTTTCGGCCAGCGCCCCGTTGACCAGCGAACTGGTCTCCCTGGCGCGCAGAAAGGCCTTTCGCGCCCGCGGCAGCCACACGATCCGAACCGCGAACAAGGCCGGCACCACCGAGAGTGTCAGCAGCCCGAGTTTCCAGTCCAAAACCAGCAGCACCGTCACAATGCCTACCAGCAGCACCAGGTCGCCGATCGCGAAAACCGACGTCTCCAAGAACTCCTGCAAGGCGTTTACGTCGCCTTGCAGGCGCGACATCAGGCGGCCCACCTGGGTCTTGTCCATGAACGACAGCGATACCCGCTGCAGATGGGCATACATGGCCCGGCGCATATCGAACAGGACATGCTCGGCCGCCCGCCCGACGATTGTCAGTTGCAGATAGTTGGCGGCGAAATTGACCGCCACCACCGCCACGAAGCCCAGCGTCAGCACAGCGAGCAGCGACCGGCTCGGCGCGTCCGCCAGCAATGCGCCGTCGATGGCCTCGCGGATAATCAGCGGTATCGCCAGTTGCGTCAGCGTGAACACCAGCACCGCCGCCATCGCCAAGGTCAGCCGCTTGGCATAGGGCCGCACGAAGGCCGCGAACCGCCGCACCACCTGCCCGTCGAAGGCGGCGCCGAAGATCCGCTCGTCCACGTCGATTTCCGAGCCCACGACCGCCCGCGGCGGCCTGCCCACGGCGTCTTGCACGGCCGTCATGATACCTTCGCCCCATATGCGGCCGGCGGGTCCACGGCCACCTCGGCGCCGCTCATCTGTAGCCTATAGAGATCGTAATAGCGGCCGCGCTGGGCCAGCAGGCTGGCATGATCGCCCCGTTCGATGATCTTGCCTTCGTCGAGGAACAGGATTTCGTTGGCATGCATTAATGAGCTCAGCCGGTGCGCGACAATAACTGTGGTCTGGGCCTGCGAGCGCTCGCCCATGGCCGCCCGGATGCGCTGTTCGGTCGCCGCATCCACCGAGGCGGTCGAATCGTCGAAGGCGATGATCGCCGGCGACAGCAGCACACTGCGGGCAATCGTCAGGCGCTGGCGCTGCCCGCCCGACAGCGAGACCCCGCGCTCGCCCACCAGTGACTGATAGCCCATCGGCATCTGCTCGATATAGCGATGCAGCTGCGCCGCCTCGGTCGCCCCCGCGATGCGGTAGCGGTCCGCCCAGGGGTCGCCGTAGGCCACGTTATTCTCGATCGCCGCGGTAAACAGAAAGGGATCCTGCTGCACCACCACGGCCGCGCGCCTGAGCGATTCGAGGGTGACCTCGCGGATATCACGTCCGTCGATGGTGATCCGCCCGCCCGTGACGTCATAGTAGCGCGGTATCAGTTGCAGAATCGTCGATTTGCCGCTGCCCGGCGGCCCGACAATGCCCAGGGTCTGACCGCGCCCCACGGTGAAACTGATGTCGAACAGCACCTGGCGCGCCTGCGCGCCCTCGCCATAGCCAAAATCCACATGTTCGAAGGTCAGCATCCCCGCCGTATTTTCCAATGACGGGGCGCCGGGTTTCTCTTGAATTGTCGGTTCCAGGTCCAGGATCTCAAACAGGCGGCCGCCGGATGTGGAAGCCCTGGCAATCGCATTGACGATCATGCCCACTTGCCGCACCGGCGCCTGCAGGATCGCCATGAATGCCAAAAATTCCGTCAGCTGGCCGACGCTGATGACGCCGCCTAACACTTTCAGCCCGCCCACCCACAACACCAGGGCCATGGCCAGGAAATAGGCCAGGGTCATCATCGACGTGTTGCGGAAGCGGATACCGATCCGCCGGTCGGCAAGTTTCCGCGCCGCATCCGAGGCCGTATCGAACTTTTTCATTTCGTGGTCTTGCGCCATGAAGGCGCGGACCACCCGTATGCCCCCGAGATTTTCCTCCATCACCCGGGTCAGCAGCGACATTCGTTTTTGCAGTTTGAGCCAGGTTCGGCGCAGCAGCAGGCGGGCCACCGTCGCCCGCCAACCAACGAACGGCACGAAACTGAGGGCCAGCAGCCCCAGCGTGAAATCCATGCTCAACAACCGGCTACTGCCGATCGCCAGCAGCAGCACCAGCACGATCACCCGCAGCACGCCCTGATCGATAAAGCTGCGGACACCTTCGATATCCAGCATGCCGCGCGCGATCAGATCGCCGCTATGAACCTGATCGTGAAAACCAAAACCAAGGCGCTGCAGCTTGTCGTAATAGGCCAGGCGCAGTTCATAGGCGATGCTCTGGCCGATCGCTTCACCTTGATAATTGTGCAACAGGGTGAACAAGCCGCGGCAGGTGGCGACCACCACCAGCAGCAGCGCCGTCGTCAGCAGCACCGCCTGTGTCTCCGCCGCCGAGGCCGCCGAGGCCGGCGAGCCGCCCGCCAGAAATCCCTGCGCCTCGTCCACCGATTTGCCCAGGAAGCGTGGAATCAGCACTTGCAGCGACGCCGCGACAACAGTCGCCGGCACCGCGATCGCCAGCCGCCAGCGGTAGCGCAAGGCCATGGTGAATATGCGCGCCAAGGCAGCGCCACGGCGCGGTATGCGGGGTGGTGTTAAGTCACTGGTTAAGGCCGTGGCGCTATCTCCGGTCAAGAGAGTTACCGTCTGCAACGCACAATACCAACGGCACTTGGCGCAGCTATGGGGTCAAACTGAATGTCGGCAGGAACAGATTTGTTCCTACGGGGCAATTCATCGCCGCGCGCGTTTAAAGACCGCACACACATGCCTTAAGGCACCCGACAAAGCGGCGACAAACTATCTATGTCTCGAGCGCCCAACTCGAACTTTCATGAGTATAAAACAGGAACAGCACCAATGGCTAGCCCCGTTGCCAATCCGCGCCAGTTGATCGGCTGGCAGGTGAGCGCCAAGGGCAGCCAGCGTCATATCCACCGCTCCATGCAAAGCGAGGAAAAATACATTCGCGCCGGTCTATGCGGTTCGCAAATGGCGTCCGCCGTCGAGGCCGGCATGGGCCGGTCTTTCGACCCTAGAGGCGTCGACACATCGGACAAGGTCTATAGCCTCGCCAAATGGCGCGGGATCGTGAAGCGCGAATACTATTTCTGGCCCGGAAAAGAGTCGATCCACGCCCATGACCGCGGGCGCTTGCGGGAGCGTATGGACTACGGCTATTCCGATGTTTCGCCCGA
>QIGO01000072.1 GCA_003230015.1 Alphaproteobacteria bacterium
TCGTGGGTGGGGAGGCGCGCGGATGCGGTCGAGGGCCGGATCTCGGCCTTGAGAAGAAAACGCGGGCGCGCTTTTATCTCATCGTAAATCTTGGCCACATACTGGCCGATTATGCCCAGGCTCAGCATGGTGACCGAGCTGGTAATCAGCATGAGTAGGATAACGGTTGGGAAGCCGGCGGCGGCGTTTCCGGCCAGCTTGGCGAAGATTGTTTGCCCGGCCAAGAGGAGCGCGAAAATCAAAAATCCGAGGCCGGCGGCGGTGACCAACTGGAGGGGAGCGGAACTGAAGGAGATGATACTGTCGATGGCAAAGCGGAAGAGCTGCAGCGAACTCCATTTCGAATGGCCGCCGGCGCGCTCGGGGACAGTGAAGGGAACCGACGCCTGGCGGTGGCCGAGCCAGGGCACGAGGCCGCGGAAGAATGTGTTGCGCTCGGGCAGGGCGAGATACGATTCGATAACACACCGGTCGAGCAGTTTGTAGTCAGAGCTGGCATTGAGCGCGGTGCCGGTCAGGCGGGCGAAAATGCGATAGAAAGACCTGGCCGCCAGGCGGCTCATGACGGATTCCTGCCCGCGTTGCTGTTTGATGGCACTGACGACTTGGAAATCCTGCTGGCGCCACAGATACACCATGGACGCAAGAAGTTCGGGGGGATGCTGGAGGTCGCTGTCCATGACAATCACGGCATCGCCGTCTGCACCCTCCATGCCAGCGCGAATTGCCGCTTCCTTGCCGAAATTGCGGGACAGACTCATGGCGCGCAATTCCGGGATAGTGTGGGCAAGGCGTTGCAATATGTCCCAAGTCGCGTCTTGAGAGCCATCGTCGACAACGATCATCTCATATGAAAGACCGAGCCGCGCGGCATAAAGACGGATCTGGCGGAGGCTTGCCTCAAGATGGCTGGCCTCGTTATAGGCGGGGATTACAAGGGAAAGCGCCGGGGGCATTGCCGGAGACCTCACACTGTAGCAACCACGGCGACCGTGGTCGCCGGCAGCCAGATGTTGCGCGACCGCAGCAGGCGTGGCGCGTGCAAGCCGACTTTGGCGCAGATCTCGCCGACGGAAAATGCGTGGGGATATGGCAGACGCTGGGGCTGGTGGCAGCCGGCGTTCCGCATCAGGGCACGAAGGGTTCGGGCGGTGTAAAATGCCACATGTTCGGGATATTTGAAGGAGGGCCAGCGGTTGCCGAGCAAGGGGCGCCAGAAGCCGGCCATGTCCGGTGCCGCCATCACAAGGGTACCGCCCGGTACCAGACGGCCGACGAGTTGGCGGAGAAAACTCTGCGGGTCGTAGATGTGCTCGATAACGTGCAGGGCGACGATGCAGTCGAACTGGCGGTCGGGCAAAGTGGCTAGCGTGCCGTCATGAATGATGTCGGCGTGGCGGCGCGCCTGACTTGCGGCGTCGGCGGACATTTCGAGGCCGGCGCGGAAATCGAAATAGGGCGCTGCCTCGGCGAGAAAAAATCCGTAACCGCAGCCGACCTCGAGCAGGGAGCCGCCGGTAAGACCGCGATCGTCAAGGCGGCGCAGCAAGGCGCGGAAGGTGTTGCGCAGGCTCGGCTCTTGACCGGCATAGTCGTCATAACCGCTGCCGCCGCCGGCGAAATAGTCGCCTTGGCGGTAGCGCTCGATGATGGCCTGTTCGGGCAGTCGCGGTGAGAGATACCAAAGATCGCAGCTGGAGCAGCGTACGACCGAGAAACTGCCGTTGCCATAGCGGCTTGGCCGCGGCCGATCGGCGCCGCAGCCGGGGCAAGGCCCCGGGGCGGGGGCGCAGTCTGGGGTTGCGTGGAGGTCGACCATGACCGACAGGCTAGCCGGCCCATATTAACGATGCGTCAATGAAATCGCCGATTTGTAGCGGTTTCCGGATATTATCGGCGGCGCGCCGTCTCGTCTCTGGGGACCATGACAATGCGGACATTGGCCAACCCGGCTTGCTGGAAACCTAGCAGTTGGGCGGCTCTGCGGGAAACGTCGAGGATGCGTCCCGCTATGAACGGTCCGCGGTCATTGATGCGCAGGATCAAGCTCGACCCGTTGTCGAGATTGGTTACCCGGATGCGGGTGCCAAAGGGCAATGTCTTGTGGGCCGCACTGAGGCCGTTCATGTCGTAGATTTCGCCATTGGCAGTGAGGCGGCCATCAAAGGGGATGCCATACCATGAAGCCGCGCCAATGACTTCGTAGCTTGGCGGGATGCTTCGCCATCGGGGTCTGGGAACCGGCTTGGCAATGGGTCTGGCTCTGGGTCTGGCAGTGGGTCCGGCGGGCAGGGTGGCCAGTTGCTGTTTGGCCGGGCGGTCGGCCGCCCGCTTGGGCGGCGGCGTGCTGGCGTCGATGGCGATCTGATCGGCGCTGGCGCCGACAAAGGGCAATTGCAGCGAGCATGCCGGCAGCAAAAAGACCAGACAAATCAAACAGCTGCGCTGCGGGCGGATCCTCCCCGGAACCTTCATGATCTTACCATTGGTGGTTGTTGTAATCGTTGGGCGCCGTTGTCGAGTGTCGCCTCAATAGCAGCGGCGATGGTGAGCAGGCGTTCATCCTGCCCGCGTGGCGCCATCAACTGCAGACCGACCGGCATGGCCGCGGCATCCAGGGCGACGGGAATGGTGATGGCGCAATAGTCGAGCAGGTTGGCGACGCCGGTGTTGCGCAACGCCAACAAGCTGGCCGCGCCGAAGGCCTGGGTGTCGGCAATCTCGTCGAGGGTCGGCGGGGTGTTGGGGATTGTCGGACAGGCGAGGACGTCAACATTGTCAAAATTGACGACCGCGGCCGCGATCATGATGTCACGCTTGGCGAGACGGTCGAGAAATGCCTGGGCCGTCATGGTGCGCCCGGCATCGGCCCGGGTGCTGGCGGCGGCATCGAGGGTTTCCAGCCAGCCAGGGAGCCGGCGCGCCATCAGACTATAGAATTCCGGTGCCGCGAAGCTGCCCCGCTGCTGCATTTCGTAGAGTTCGGGGCCCTGGGGAATGGTGGCCGGGCGGGTCTTGGCACCGGCTTTGGCAAGCTCGCCAATCGCGGCTTGCGCGCCTTCCGCGACGCCGGGACTGCAGCCTTGCCAAAAGAAATCATCGCAGACGCCAATGGTGATGCTGTCGATGTTCAGGGGGCGGAGCCGGTGGGCCATTGCGGCGGGATCGGCGCGGCCTCGTGGATCGATGGCGGGAAAGGCAAATAGCAGATCGTCGACGGTGCGGGTGAGGATGCCGGCGCTGTCGAGATATTGGCTGAGGGGCGTAATGCCGTCCATGGACCAGCGGCGGTGCGATGTCTTGAGACCGACCATGCCGGTCATGCTGGCCGGCGCGCGCACGGACCCTGCGGTATCGGTACCCAGGGCAACCAGGGCCGACCCTTCGCACAAGCTGACGCCGGCGCCGGCGCTGGAGCCGCCGGGCACGCGGTGATCGTCGGCGTCCCAAGGGTTGCGCGGGGTGCCCCAGTGGCGGTTGACGCCGAGCGTGCCGAGGGCGAACTCGACCGTGGATGTCTTGCCCATCATCACCGCCAACTGACGGCGCAAGGCGGCAACAACCGGGCCCTCGCGCTCCCACTCGGCGGGCAGGCGTGCGGGCGAACCGGCATAGGTGGGCCAGCCGGCGACGCCATAGATATCCTTGATGGAAACGGGGATGCCCTGGAGCGGGCCGAGGTCGGTGCCGAGGGCGAAAAGCCGATCCGCGGCACCGGCTTGGGCGCGCGCGATTTCCGGGTCCCAGGTGATGTAGGCGTTTAAGGCCTCACCATGGCCCGCATGGATCGCAATCGCCTCTTCGGCGAGCGCCTGCGCGTCGACAATACCTTCCCTCAAGGCCCCTGCGATCGCGCGCAAGGGCCCTTCGAGCATGCTCTTCTGTGGCATGCTTGCCTCCCTGAACCCGACTCAATTTGAGCCGATATTTGGAGGTAATGCAATCCCAAAGGGCAGAGGTCCTGACCTTGCCACAGAGCCGTCGGGGATGGCTTTCAGAATGGGCGGGAGAGGGCGGGCGTCGTGCCGCCCGATGGGGTCAGCATGCGGTAGACGCGGGAGAGCACAGATATGCCGACCGCAAAACTGAAATAAAATAACATTTGCTGGACAAGGGCACTGAGGAAGAAAAAGGTGATGGAGGATTCGGGTGCCGGGAGCAATGCGCCTAAGATCAGGGAGACCGCGGTGATGACCAAGAAGAGAGGTATACTGGCGACGATATAGATGGAGAGAATCCGCCAGCCGTTGCCTTTGGTTCGTTGCCAACATGTTTTGACCGAAAGACGCTCATCAACCGCCGCGGCGGGGAAAAGCAGACTTAAGCGTATGAGGCAATATACCAGGACGGGGAGTGCGAGGAGAAAAAGAAGCGGAATTGGGCCGAACTGTGCCGGGGTGTTCGCAGTCAATCCAACGGGCAAAGCCAGAACAGCTAAAACAATGGTGAGGAGCATGGCTAGTGCCATGTAGATTGCGAAGAGTATCAGCATGGCCCTGAGAAACCGCCAGTGGCGGCTGGACCAGCTCAGGGTGGCGGCGACCGTGACAGATTCCTCCGGCGCCAAGTATCGGCGGTGCCAGGTTACCGAAAACAGGGTGGTGACAATAAGGCCGAGGATGATTTGGACGAGGATGACGAGTTGGAACTTCAGGGACGGCGCGGCGGGGGTGTCTATTTCAACCGATTGAATCGTCAGCCCGCTGGTGACGGTGTTGGCAATCGATAGAATGACAACAAAAGGGGCGGCGAGAAAAAACAAGTCCCGCCGTTGCCGCCAAATGAACCGCCAGACATCGCGGACGGTTTGAAATACGGGCAGTTTTGTCATCGAGTGTGCGTGATCCCAGTCGGCCGTAAATACGCTCGACCCCCCTGAGAGCCGTTCGGGGCGGCAGGGTATCTCGATCCGATCTTGAGGTACAGTGCGGGCTGACCGTCAGGCGACGCCGATGCGAGGTTCGCCACCGTCGGCGGTGACGCTGGGCCCGAAAGATTTGTCGAGAGTGCGGGTCGAGTCTTCCGCCAAGGCAATGGCCTCGGTCAGAAGATTCATGATCTTCACATTGTTATCGAGCACATGCCTGGCCTCGGCGCGAGGGTCGTCGGCGATCTTGGCGCAGCGAATGATCATGTCGCGGCGGATGGCGACGAACATATCCTCGAGGCGCTCGCCCTCGGGATTGGCATCGGAAATCAAGAACTTTGTCATTTGTCATGCTCCGTCTGGCGAGACTGGAATATTTACCGAGTTAGTTGACTTTTCCTTAATGTTTTGGCGCCGGCGGAGGGGAGTCGGGCGGTGTTAAGTATAATTTGGTATTTATGGATTAGTATAAAACGCGTAATAGTAATTTACAAATCCATGAGGCCGCATGACATACGATTTTCGCCATCTGGTTTGCCTGGTCCTTGATGACAACCGGCATATGAGGACGCTTATCTGCAGTGTCCTGCATGGTTTGGGAATCAAAGATATTGTCGAAGCCGGCGATGCCGCCGCGGCCTTCAGCGAACTGAAAATGCGGGCGTTCGATATCATTTTTACGGACTATTTGATGGAGCCCCTGGATGGGCTGGACTTTACGCGTTTGGTGCGTACAGCGTCCGATAGCCCCAATCCCCTGGTGCCGATCATCATGATTACCGGTTTTACCGAGGAACACCGTGTCAAGGCGGCCCGGGATGTCGGTGTGACCGAGGTGATGTGCAAACCGGTTACCGCCAAGGGGATCGGTGAGCGTATTGCCGCAATTGTCGAAAACCCCCGTGTGTTTGTAAAGTCAACGAGTTTTACCGGCCCGGACCGGCGCCGCGGTAACCGTCAAGATCCGAAAAAGAAACGCATGCGGCGCGCCTCCGACATCGATGAGGTGCTGGCGGACGATAGTTCCAACGATAGTTCCAACGAGGGGGCCGCATAGGTTCTGGCCAGGCCGCGGCTATGTCCTTTGAAATAGCTCTTTTGCGCAAAATAACTGCCAATTCGAACCGATGCCGGCGACAGCCGGCTTGGCTAGGCTGGGCGGATCACAAACCCAACGGGTTGGGTCCGCCATGCCACGTTTGCGCGACGATATCTGGTTGTCCGTGAAGTTAACCGTGTTCGTTTACGGTTTCATGGTCGCGACCATTGCCGTGCCGTAGGGTCTTGTCGTGGCGTATTTGCTGGCGGAAACCGTGTCCGCTTCTGCTGGCATCACGCTAGAGTCTAGTTTTGGCGTGTTTGCTGGCGGAAAAGCGATGTCCGCTTTTCCTGGAAACACATAGAGTCTTGTTTTGGCGTGTTTGCTGGCGGAAAAGCGTGTCCGCTTTTCCTGGAAACACTCTATGTGCAGACCAGGGGAAAGCGGCGGCAGTCGTCGCGGTCGCGGTTGGGATTGCGGGACGGGAATAACGCCAACGCCACCTGAGACATGAGCTGGTCGAACTTCTCGCTATCGGGGCCGTCGACCATGGTGGCGCGGGCAGACACCCGGGACAGGGTCAGATCGCCGTTGCAATAGGCGGCGACAAGGCTGACCTCACCGAGGCCGTCGACGAGGCGCAATGGGCCCGGCGGCGCAATGGCGTCGAGTTTGGCCTGTTTGCATAAGCCAATAGAACTGGTGCGCGGCGGCGGGTTAAATACCAGCACCGTGCGATAGGCATTGTCGCGGTATGTGTTCGTCGGGTTGGCGGCAAAGTTAACCTGGGCGCCGGGGGTGCGGTTTTGCATGCCGGCAACCGCGGCGGCGGCAAATATGTCGTCGGGTATGGCGAAGGGCTTCTGGCGGATATCGACCTTAAGTTGATAGTCGCCCGTGGCGACCCGGCCGAGGGTGCTGGCGCTATATTGATGGGCAATGTCCTGCTGCACCCGGATGCCGGCCAAAGCGCAGCCGGCCAACAATACACCCGTCGCGGTGCCAGCAATGGCAATGATGGACCGGCGGCGCGGGCGGTGGGCCTGGCGAATTTTCATGAATGCACACTTCGGGGCTGTTGGCAGTGTGGGTGATTGGCGAATGGAGGCAGCATAGGGGCTAAGCGTGGCGGAATCTTGGCCAATCAGGCCGATATCGTGGCTCTTTGGCGGGCTATTGGCAAAATAGTCAGGGGCTAGGTTTTTTGCATATGGCGCCTGAGAGAGATCGTCACGAGGCGGTGAACGAGGCCGCCGCGCGGCAGATGTCGTAAAGGCCCGGTTTGCAGCCAAACGGGCCGTCGACCGTTCCGTGAATTTGGCGAAAAGCGGCATAGTATTTACGGTTTCTTAGCCAACCGCGGTGCATGATCTGGCGGTTTAGACAAATTCCGTTGATGGCAAGACGAGGTAGATGTGGCTAGTTCTTCACTCAGCATGTCGGATGTCGAGCGCTTGATGCACGATTCCTCGGTGGAGGTCCGTGCCTCTACCGCAGCGAAAGTTGCGCAACAATTCGACTCCGCCAAAATCAGTCAGGTCGAGCGGGAGCTGGCGATCGAGATTTGTCAGACCATGCTTGGCGATGCCGAAGTCATGGTCCGGACCGCGTTGTCGGAAAATCTGAAAAGCTCGCCCGACGTGCCCCGTGATATGGCGCTGAAAATGGCGGCCGACGTGGATGCGGTGGCGCTGCCGATCTTGACCTTCTCAGACGTCCTGACCGACGACGATTTGATCGAGATTATTGCCTCATCGGGCGAGTCGAAGCAGGTGGCGATCGCCCACCGGCCAACGGTGGGTGCCGCGGTTTCGGATGCTTTGGTGGCAACCGACAGTGAAGACGTCGTGGCCGAACTGGTCGCCAATGAGGGGGCGGATATCGGCGAGAAAACGTTGAGCCGGGTGCTCGACCGATTTGCCGACAGTGAGCGGGTGAAAACGCCAATGGTCCATCGCAAGACACTGCCGGTAGGCGTGGCGGAGCGGTTGGTGACCATGGTGTCGGAGAAACTTCAAGAACATATGTCGACGCATCACGATCTGCCGGCGGAAGTGGCCAGCGACCTTGTGCTGCAGAGCCGGGAGCGGGCAACCATGTCCTTGTCCGGTCAGGATACAGCGGCCGATCTGGTCAAATCATTGGCTGAAAACGGCCGCCTGACAGCCTCGATCGTGACGCGGGCCGTCTGTATGGGGGATATGGCGTTTTTCGAATGGGCGATGGCGACGATTGCCTGCTTGCCCATCGATAGTGCCCGGAAGCTTATTTACGACCGCGGTCCGCTCGGCCTGACGGCGATTTTCGATCGCAGCGGGCTGCCCGATTTCCTGTTCCCGGTGCTGCGAACCGCCGTCGATGTGGGGCAGGAAACCGGCTATAACGGCCTGGACGGGGACCGCGAGCGTTTCGTGCGGCAGATGATCGAGCGGGTCGTCACTAATTTCGAACATCCGGGTCAGGAGTTCGACCCCGATACGCTGGAATATCTGCTCAAGCGCGTGGATGTGGATACCAAGAGTATCGCCGCAGCGCATTAATGCGGCATGGCGCGTGGTCAAGCCGCCTGGCGTTTTCGCGCCGCTCGCTCGGCCGAGTCGACCATTTTTTTCAGCGCCTCGGGGTCGGGCTCGAGGTTTAGTATTTCGGCTATTTGGGCCGCTAGCAAATAAAGCTGAAAACGCCAGCCATCGGCCAGAATCAAGTTCTGTTCCCGCGCGTCCCGGGCGGCCTGGTCAAGCAGGGGGGAACCGGCGAGGGAAGTTGGGTCCCAAATGACCGCGCCGCGGGAGAAAACAAGCCCGTCGGCGTGAATCAACGGTCGCAGCCGCGGCTCCGCCGTGCCGGCATGGATAATCAAACAGCCATCGGGCAGTACCGCCGTCAGCCGGGTAAGATCAGCCGGATGAGCAATATGACGTAGCGCTATTCTGGTGCTCTGGGGATGGTCGCGCAGGCTGGCGCCTGAGCGGTTGAGCGCCTTGACATCGGTATCGGCAATGGTGATTTCGGCAAACTGCGCAGTATTCTTGCCGCGCTCAAGCAAGTGCAGGGCCAGGCCATCGCCGAGAGGGCTGGCACCGAGGATCAGTGCCGAGGACAAAGGCCGCGCCGGCGGGCCGCCGGCGGGCCGGAGAATATCGTCGAGCGCCGTGGCCGCGGCGTTGGGCACTGAAAGGCGGCAGCTCAGCTTGCTATTGGCCTTGGCAATGACGTCGAAGGTACCGAGTATCGAGACGTTGGGACCAAGATCATCGAATGCCGCGTCGGGCAGCCCGGCGATCGAGCGGGTCGCCGGCGCAACAGCACCGCGGGCGTAATGCTCGGTGCGAATGAATTCGATTAGGTCCTGTAAGTTGCGGACGCTATTGGAGGTTTCGATCTCGGCGACTTTGATGCCCGCCGTGCCAAGGCGGCGGGTCCAGTCGGGCAGGATATCCCGCAATAAGACGGCGGGGGCACTACGATCAAGAAGGTAGATCGTGGCTTGCGTGGGGGCGGCGATTTCAACGTCCATGGATGTGCTCATTTAGGGCCCTTGGTTGCGCATTGGCTTGATGGTCTTTATGGATGGCGCCTGTCGGTTCCATAAAGGGTGTTCGCCGTCTCGGCGCAGTGGGGCTTTGGATAACCACAAAACTAGACATCACATATGAGTTGGCAGAAAAATCGTGGCCCACGATAGGCACGGCGACTCGCCGCGCATTTGCTGAGTTTCGGCATATTAATTTTACGTATATCAGACTAATTCATGCAGGTGGTCGTTTTGGCTTTTTTTTATCAGACCGGGAGCTTGTATTATTGTCGCGGTGACTTTCCTGCAACTGGGACTAGAAATAGTGTGCTGACGAACAGCCTCTGGTTGGGGCGGTTCGCCGTCTCAATACGCCAACTTTCTCAATATTTCAAGGGCGTGAGCGATGTATTTCAAGGGCGTGAGCGATGTTGCCGCGTGAGCAGATGAATTTGGAGCCGCGCACGGGTGGCCGGAT
>QIGO01000110.1 GCA_003230015.1 Alphaproteobacteria bacterium
CTGATACGCCTATTGGGCGAGACATTGCGCGAAAACAAGACGGCACTGGGGCGGCTGGTGACCCTGGAGGCAGGCAAGATCGTGCAGGAGGGCCTGGGCGAGGTCCAGGAGATGATCGATATTTGCGACTATGCGGTGGGGTTGTCGCGGCAATTATATGGTTTGACCATCGCCAGCGAACGTCCCGGCCACCGGATGATGGAGGTCTGGCATCCGATGGGGGTTTGCGGGGTGATCAGCGCGTTTAATTTTCCGGTCGCGGTGTGGGCCTGGAATGCCGCGCTGGCCATCGTTTGCGGCGATCCGGTGGTGTGGAAACCGTCGGAGAAGACGCCGTTGACGGCGTTGGCCTGCGAAAAGCTGTTCGCGCAGGCGGTGGCGCGATTTGGCGGCGCGCCGGAGGGCTTGTGCGAAGTGGTGATCGGCGAGGCGAGCGTGGGGGCGCAATTGGTGGCCGACCGCCGGGTGGCGATTGTCAGCGCGACGGGAAGCTGCCGCATGGGCCGGATCGTCGGGCCGAAAGTTGCCGAGCGGTTCGGCCGGTCGATTCTGGAACTGGGGGGCAACAATGCCATGATCGTGGCGCCCAGCGCCGATCTCGACCTGGCGGTGCGGGCGATCCTGTTCAGTGCGGTGGGTACGGCCGGGCAGCGCTGCACCTCCCTGCGGCGGGTGTTCGCGCATGAGGATATCAGAGCGGGGCTGGTGGCACGGTTGAAACAGGCCTATGGCCAAATCGCCATTGGGTCGCCCATGGACCCGGAAACGCTGATGGGGCCGCTGATCTCGCGGGGCGCATTCGAGGCCATGCAGGCGGCATTGGGGCAGGCGAGGGATGAGGGCGGCGAGGTTTTTGGCGGTGCGCGTGTGCTAAGCGACGACTATCCCGATGGCTGGTATGTGACGCCGGCGATCGTCGAGATGCCGGCACAGACCGGGGTGGTGGCGCAAGAGACTTTTGCTCCGGTCCTTTATGTAATGGGGTATGAGGATTTCGACGCGGCGCTGGCGCTGCATAATGACGTGCCTCAGGGCTTGTCGTCCTGCGTCTTTACCAACGATATTCGCGAGGCCGAGACCTTCCTGTCGGCGCGGGGCAGCGATTGCGGCATCGCGAATGTGAATATCGGCCCCAGCGGGGCGGAAATCGGCGGCGCTTTCGGGGGCGAGAAAGAAACCGGCGGCGGCCGGGAATCGGGCTCGGATGCCTGGCGCGGCTATATGCGGCGGGCCACAAACACGGTCAATTATTCGCGGGAGCTGCCGTTGGCCCAAGGCATAAGTTTCGGCGATTGACCGACCCGAAAAGGCTCATTTAGCTCTCATTTACCTAGTCTGCTCACAATAGGCAAAAGGCCTTTTCGTGAGGGATTGTGATGCCCGGAAGCATCGGTTTGTGGCGCCGCTATTGGTTAATTCTGCTGACGATATTGCCGAGTGTCGGCCTGATGGCCGGGGTTGCGGCCGTGGCGGAGCCGCCGCCCTGGTCGACTGCGGCGGGGAACCAGGCGGATGGGGACATATCACGTCAACTGGGTGCCGGGCGTTGCGACCCACTCGCGGCGCTTGGTGGGGCAGCGGTCAGCGGTGCCATCATCGGGGCGCTGGTGGGCGGCAGCATCGGCGGCAAGATGGATCAGTATGATCAGAACTGTATCGGCCTGTCGCTGGAGCATGCCGACGACGGTAAGACGATCTGGTGGGAAAATTCCGCGGCGAAGGTGCGCTTTGGCGTCACGCCGATGCGCAGCTTCGAAAATTCCGCCGGGCGGTTCTGCCGTGCCTACCGGACAACAGCGTTTATCGAAGGCCGGGTGCGCAACGCGTTTGGCACCGCCTGCCGGCAGGCGGACGGTGCCTGGGAGCAGGTCTCCTAAGCGCTCACCTTGGCGGCGTCGTGGCGGCGCAGGGGTTTGGTATTGCCGACGACGACATCGGCGTTGACGATGATTTCCTTGACATCGTCGTGGTCCGGCAGATCGAACATGGTTTCGAGCAGCATCTCCTCGATGATGGAACGCAGGCCGCGGGCGCCGGTGTTGCGGGTGAGAGCCTGGGCGGCGATGGCGTGGAGACCGTCTTCGGTGAAGGTGAGCTGGATGTCTTCCATGGCAAAAAGCAGCTGAAATTGGCGGGCCAAGGCATTTTTCGGTTCGGTGAGGACGCGGACGAGGGAGGCCTCGTCAAGGTCGACCAGGGAGGCGACCACGGGCAGGCGGCCGACAAATTCGGGGATCAAGCCGTAGCGCAGAAGATCTTGCGTCTGCACCAGGCTGAGGATGTCGCCGAGACGGCGCTCCTCGACGTCCTGGACATCGGCACCGAAACCGATGGATGAACCACGGCCACGCTCGGCCACGACATTTTCGAGGCCGGCAAAAGCGCCGCCGCAGATGAACAGCACGTTGGCGGTGTCAACCTCGACATTCTCCTGCTGGGGATGTTTGCGCCCACCTTGGGGCGGTACGGAGGCGACCGTGCCTTCCATGATCTTGAGCAGCGCTTGCTGGACGCCCTCGCCGGATACATCGCGGGTGATCGAGGGGTTGGTGGATTTGCAGGTGATCTTGTCGATCTCGTCGATATAGACGATGCCTCGCTGGGCCCGGGCGACGTCGTTGTCGGCGGCGCGCAGCAGCTTGAGCACGACGGTTTCCACATCGTCGCCAACATAACCGGCTTCGGTGATGGTGGTGGCGTCGGCAATGGCGAAGGGCACGTTCAGGGTGCGGGCCAAGGTCTGGGCCAACAAGGTCTTGCCGCTGCCGGTGGGGCCGAGCAGCAGTATATTGGATTTATTGAGCTCGACATCGGTGGCCTTGTCGAGGTGGGCCAGGCGCTTGTAGTGGTTGTGGACGGCGACGGAGAGCACACGTTTGGCATGGTCCTGGCCGACGACATACTCGTCCAGGGACCGGCATAACTCACGGGGCGAAGGTATGGCCGCCGCGCCGTCGGCGTCGGGCTCGACTTTTTCCTCGGTGTTGATGATGTCGACGCATAAGTCGACACAAGCGTCGCAGATGAGGGCGGTGGGGCCGGCGACCAAGCGCTTGACGTCGGCCTCGCCCTTGCCGCAGAAGGAGCAGAATGACTCTCTGACGGGTAATTCGCCGGTTGGTCGATTATCCATGCTTCGAGTCTCCTAATTAACAGTGCTGTTTGCGGGTTATCTCGTCGATGCGCGCAACGCGCGTGAACAAGGTGTGGCTGCGGGCCAGGATTTCGCGTAATTCGACGGGCAATTCGGGGTCTTCGCCGGATGCGTGGCTGGTACAAATATCAAGCTGGCTCAGGGCCGGCTGGTCGGTGAGGGCGGCGGCCCAGGTGGCGTCGCCGCGCTGGACGGATTTTTGCGCCATTAACCAGGAGACGATATAGGCAAGCCGCGAGGCGACACGGGAATATTCGGCGTTGATGAAGAGGCGATGGGCCGGGTCCGCCGGTATCTCAGGCGAGGCGGCGGAGAGCAGCCGTTTGGTCTCACGCAGCAGGCCGAGGGCTTCGGCGTAGGTGCCCTGATGAAAGGATGACGGCGTCGCGATGATTGTCATGCCTGCCTCCAACAACGCCGCCGACGCAGGGCGGGATGAAACTAGTTGTTGGCAGAACTATAGGTCAGCAACGCCATAAGTATTAGGCGTGCATCTGAAATAGCCCCAAAGTTATAGCGGGCGCTCTTTCAAGACGAAAACAAGACGACGTTAACGTTAACGCAGACGCGGCCGGGCGGTTCTATCCAGTCACGGCGTGAGCACCGCGCGGCCGATGATGCGACCGGCCTTGAGATCCTCGAGAGTTTCGTTGGCGCGGTCGAGGCTGCGGCTTTCGATGGGTATCTGGGGGATACGGCCGTCGCGCGCCAGGGCCAGGAGGGCGCGGAGTTCATCGAGGGTGCCTGTAAAGGAGCCCCTGACCGTCATTTGCTTGAACGGGAAAAGGGGCAGCGAGAGTGGCAAGGCGCCGCCATAAAGACCGACGATGACATGGGTGCCGCCTTTGGCCAGGGCGTCGATGGCGAATTTCGTGGTTGGCGGGGCGCCGACAAAATCGATCGATGCCTTGGGACCGCCCTGGGTGTGCTCGATGAGCCGTTTGACGGCATCGGGCTGGCTGTTGTCGATGGTTAACGAGGCGCCGGCGGCCTCGGCGGCGGCGCGTTTTTCGGGGTCGATATCGGCGACGACGATGGCTGCCGGGCTCAGCGCCTTGGCAATATGGAGCGCACTCAAGCCAACGCCGCCGGCGCCGACGATCAGCAGGTGATCCTGGGCGGTGAGGTCGCCGGTCTTGCGGAGTGCGGAATAGCCGGTGAGGCCGGAACAAGCATAAGTGCAGGCCAGTCCCGCCGGTATGCCGTCATATTCGAGCAGATAGCGGGGGTGGGGCACCAAAACATAGTCGCTGTAACCGCCCGGAACACGGGTGCCGAGATATTGCTGGGTGGCGCACATGATGTCGTCGCCGGCAAGGCAGAGCGGGCACTGGCCACAACCGATCCAGGGATAAGCGACGCGTTTGTCGCCAAGGGCAACGCCGGTGGCGTCAGGGCCGAGGCCAGCGACTTCACCGACGATCTCATGGCCCATGGTGAAAGGCAGAGCGACGCCGCGGGAGTCCAGGGTCACCTTCTGACCCTCACCGAGGTCGAAATAGCCGTCCCAGATATGCAGGTCGGAGTGGCAGACGCCACAGGCCTCGACCTGCAAGAGGATTTCGCTGCCCTGAGGCCGCGGGGTCTCGGTGTGGGCCTCGACGAGCGGTTCGCCCCAGGCGGGAATCTGAAAATGCCGCATGATCGATCACTCCTGCTGGTCCGGCCGAAGCGGTATCGTCGGCCAAGGCCGGCGCGATGGCAAGCCCGCAAGCGGTGGGAATTAAGACCGAAAAGTACAGGTTGCGTGAGATTTGCGTGAGATTTGTCAACGACCTTTAAGATCTCTTCAGCTAGCAAAAGAGTTATGATCATGAAAACGAAATCCCTGACGGCGATGGCGCTTGCCGGTGCAATGGCGTTTAGCGCGGTTAACTTCGCGGCCCTGACACCGGTTCACGCGGCTTCCGATTCCTCTTGTGCCACCGATGCCATGATGACCAAGGAAATGGCGATGAAGGTGACCGACGTAGCGGCCAAGGAAATGGCGCTGGAGCAACTGGCGATGGCCGATGAAAAGGCAAAAGCGGGCATGGAAGACGAATGCATGGCCGAACTCATGAAGGCCAAGTCCTCCATCGAAGGCAAAGAGATGATGGACGACAAAATGGACAAAAAGACGTCCGGCTAACTTTGCCTCGTCACGGTCAATTTACGCACGGCTGCAGTATGGAGGGGTTAATATGAACGGCATGAAAAATTTGGCTCTAACTTCTGCGGCCGTGCTGCTGCTTAGCGCGGCCACCGCCGTTATGGCACAAGCGTCAGCGGATGCCGACGAGGGCAGTGCGCTTACGGTGGTCGAGCTGTTTACATCGCAATCCTGCTATTCCTGCCCACCGGCGGAAGCTTTTCTCGGCGATTTGTTGGAGCGCGGCGATGTGCTGGCGCTGGAATGGCATATCGATTATTGGGACAACCTCAATGCCGGCTCGGCGGGGCGCTGGAAGGATGTTTTTTCCGACCCGGCATTTACCCAGCGGCAGATTGGCTACAACAAGAGTATTCGCGGCCTGAGCCGTGTCTACACACCGCAAATGGTGATCGGCGGTGTCGAAGAGGCGGTGGGCTCGCGGCGCGAGGACGTGCTGAGTAAAATAACGACCGTCGGTCTGCGCCAAGAGCCGACGGTTACGGTGGCCGCGTCCTTCGATGGTTCCGGCGGCCTGGACATCGACCTTGGCGGTGACGCCAAGGAGCCGGCCGTTGTGTGGCTGGTGCGCTTCGATATCGAGCATAAAACGAAAATCCTGCGCGGCGAAAACAAAGGCAAAATTTCGTCGAACCGTCATGTGGTGCGCTCGCTGGAAAAAATCGGCGATTGGCAAGGTTCGGCAATGAGTCTGAATGTGGCCGACCTAGGGCTCGGCGACAATCAGAGCTGTGCGATCCTGGTGCAGGATGAAGATCTGGGCCCGATCATGGGTGCCGCAGCCTGTCCGAGAGGTCAGAGCTCCTAGTCGGGCCGCGGCCGGCGAAACTAAATATTTGCGGGTCTACTCCGTCGTGAGGACCATCCGCACGCCTTCCTCGCCCATGAGGAAGCCGTTGGAAAACGGGCTTTGCGGCCACAGGTTCTCAAGGTCCGCCATGGC
>QIGO01000205.1 GCA_003230015.1 Alphaproteobacteria bacterium
GGAATAGACCATGGCTCCTAGGATCGACCATCTCAAAGACGAGCTTACCGAGCACGTCGTCGCGATTTTGCAGAAAAAGCTGCGCGGGCCCAGGGCCGTGGAAGCGGAAGCGTTTACAAGGCGTTACTACGCCAATGTGGCGCCAGCGGATATGGCAGCCCATAGCCCCGAGGCGCTTTACGGCGCGGCTTTGTCGCTCTGGCAGTTCGGGCAGAGCCGGGGTCCCGGCGAGGCCAAAGTCAGAGTCTTCAACCCGCGTTTGGCCGACCATGGCTATAAATCCCACCACACGGTCATAGAAGTCGTCAATGACGATATGCCGTTCCTGGTGGATTCGGTGACGGCGGAAATTAACCGGCACAATCTGACGGTTCACATCGTCATCCACCCGACCCTACCGGTGGAGCGGGACCAGGCCGGCAAGGTGCGCAAGCTGGGGGAGGCAAAAAAGAACGGCGCGGGCGGGCGCGAATCCTTCATGCATATCGAGGTCGACGAGCAGTCCGACCCGAAAAAGCTGGAAGAGATCAAAGCCGGTATCTGCGGGGTGCTGGCGGATGTGCGCGCGGCGGTGGAGGACTGGCCGGCGATGCAAGACGCGGTCGGCGCGGTGACCAAGACCCTGAAGCAAAACCCGGCGGGACTGCCGGCGGAGGATGTGGCCGAAGCCGAGGCCTTCCTAAACTGGATTCTCGACGATCATTTCACGCTGCTGGGTTACCGCCGTTACGAATATAAGGGCCGCGGCGAGCGCATGCGGACGGTGGTCGGCGAAGGCGGCCTGGGCCTGTTGCGCGCGGCCGACCGGGTGGTGCTGGAGAATTGGCGCGACGGCGAGGCGCCACCGCCAGAGGCGCGGAATTTTATCCAACAGCCGCACGTGCTGATGATCACCAAAGGCAGCGCGCGCTCGACCGTGCATCGGGGGGTGCATCTGGATTTGATCGGCGTCAAACGATGCAACGATAAAGGCCAGGCTATCGGCGAGGATGTCATCGTCGGCCTGTTTACCTCGTCGGCCTATGGACGCAATCCCAACAATATTCCGGAACTGCGCCACAAACTGAAAAAGGTCGTGACGCGGGCAGGATTTCCCCGGGCCAGCCATGACTATAAAGCACTGGCCCATATTCTCGCCGCCTATCCGCGCGACGAGCTGCTGCAAATCGATGAAGATACATTGTTCGACAATGCCATCGGCATCCTGCAACTGCAGGAGAGACAGCGCATCGCGCTGTTCGTGCGCCGGGATCGCTTCGAGCGCTTCGTGACCGCCCTGGTCTATGTGCCCAGGGAGCGCTACAGCAGCGAATTGCGGGCGCGGCTGGGGGATATTCTGGAGCGGGCGCTGGACGGCAAGGTGGTCGCCTATACGCCGCAACTGGCGAGCGATTCGGTGTTGGCGCAGGTGTTGTTCATCGTCAAGACAACGCCAGGCCGAATGCCGGCCTACAATATCCTCGATATTGAAAACGCCATGGTGGAAGCGGCGCGGTCGTGGACCGACCGGCTGCGCGAAGCCTTGGTGGAGAGCAAGGGGGAGGAAGCCGGACTGCGGCTGTTCCATCGTTATGGCGCTGCCTTTAGTACGGGCTTTCGCGATAACTACTCACCCGACGAGACCATCCTCGACATTGACGAGGCGGAAAAATGTCTGGCCGGCGGCGTCCTGGGCATGAATCTGCACCGGGCCCTGGAGGCGCAGGAAGATGAGTTGCGGCTGAAACTCTATCACAGCGGCAGTCCGTTGCCGCTGTCGGACATTCTGCCGATGCTGGAAAATATGGGCCTGCGGGTGATCAGCGAGGAGCCCTATGGGGTGTCGCTGCCGGGCGGGTCGGAGCGGGTGTGGATCACCGATTTCGAACTGACCAACCAAGCCGGGCCGATCAGCGAAATCGCCGCGGTGAAGGAAAAGTTTCACGCCACCTTCGGCCGCGTCTTCTCCGGCGATGTGGAGAATGACGGGTTCAACAGACTGGTGCTGGGCGCCGGGCTGGAGTGGCGCGAAGTGCTGGTGCTGCGGGCCTATTGCAAATTCCTGCGGCAGGCCCGAATCCCGTTCAGTCAGGCCTATATGGAAGAAACCCTGGCGGCTAACGCCGACCTGGCGCGGGCTATCGTGGGCCTGTTCCTGGCGCGGTTCGATCCGGCGGCCGCCGATGGCGGCAACGATACCAAGAAGCTGGTGGCGGAGATCGAGGCCCTGCTGGAGCAGGTGGTCAATCTCGACGAAGACCGCATTGTTCGCCACTTCCTCAATGTCGTGCAAGCGAGCTTGCGGACAAATTACTTTCGTACCGACAAGGATGGCGGATTTGCCAGCTATCTCTCGGTGAAGCTGAATAGCCGCGAGGTCCTGGGCCTGCCCGAGCCACGGCCCATGGTGGAGATCTTCGTCTATAGCCCGCGCATGGAGGGCTGTCATCTGCGCGGCGGCAAGGTGGCGCGCGGCGGTATCCGCTGGTCCGACAGACGGGAAGATTTCCGCACTGAAGTGCTGGGGCTGGTAAAGGCGCAGATGGTCAAGAACGCGGTCATCGTGCCGGTGGGCTCGAAGGGCGGGTTTGTGTGCAAACAACTACCCAGTGGGGGCGAGCGGCAGCAGCTGATGGATGAAGTGGTGGCCTGCTATTCCACCCTCATGCGCGGCATGCTGGATATTACCGACAATCTTGCCGGCGGCGAACTGGTGCCGCCGCAAGGTGTCGTGCGCCATGACGAAGACGACCCCTATCTGGTGGTCGCGGCGGATAAAGGCACGGCCACGTTCTCCGACATCGCCAACGGCATCAGCCAGGAGTACGGCTTCTGGCTCGGCGATGCCTTCGCGTCGGGAGGGTCGGCGGGTTATGACCACAAAAAAATGGGCATCACGGCGCGCGGGGCGTGGGAATCAGTCAAACGACATTTCCGCGAACTGGGGCACGATATCCAATCAGAGCCATTCAGTGTCGTCGGTGTCGGCGATATGTCGGGGGATGTGTTCGGCAACGGCATGTTGCTGAGCCAACATATCCGGCTGATCGGCGCCTTCAATCATCTGCATATTTTTGTCGATCCGGACCCGGACCTGAAAACCAGCTTTGCCGAGCGCAAGCGGCTGTTCGAGATGCCACGGTCAAGCTGGTCGGATTATGAGACCAAGCTGATCTCCAAAGGCGGGGGTATCTTCGATCGACGCGCCAAGACGATCAAACTGTCGCCGCAGATGCGCGCGCTGTTGGGGACCGAAGAAGAGAAATTGGCGCCGAATGATTTGCTGAAAGCGCTGTTGCAGGTGCCGGCCGATTTGCTGTGGTTCGGCGGTATCGGGACTTACGTAAAATCAGCGGCGGAGAGCGACGCCGATGCCGGCGACCGGGCCAATGATCCGCTGCGCGTGGATGCGCGCGATTTGCGCTGCAAGGTGATCGGCGAAGGGGCCAATTTGGGGATCACCCAGCGCGGGCGTATCGAATTCGCGCGTAACGGCGGTTTGAGCAATACGGACTTTATCGACAATTCGGCCGGCGTGGATACCTCGGACCATGAGGTCAATATCAAGATCGTCCTCGACGACGTGGTCGCCAATGGCGATATGACCGTGAAGCAACGCAATGAACTGCTGGCCGCGATGACCGACGATATCGCCGCACTGGTGCTCAACGACAATTACCTGCAGACCCAGGCGATCAGCCTGGCGGGATTGCATGCCGCCGACCTGCTGGACGGGCAATGGCGGATGATCCGGGGGCTGGAGAAAACCGGACGGCTCAACCGGGAAATCGAATTCCTGCCCGATGACGAAGAAATGGGGCGGCGCCAGGCCAACCGCGAAGGCCTGACACGGCCGGAGAACGCGGTGCTGTTCTGCTACGCCAAGCTCGATCTCTATGAGGAATTGCTGCCGACGGATATTCCCGATGACGGCTATCTGGTGCGCGACCTGGCGCGGTACTTCCCCAAGAAACTACAGGAAGTGTACCCGGATCAAATCGCCCGGCACCGGTTGCGCCGGGAAATCATCGCCACCTATGTGGTGAACAGCCTGGTCAACCGGGTGGGCGCGACATTCCTGCATGGTATGCGGGCGCGTACCGGGCTACCCGCAGCGGACATCGCCAGGGCCTTCGTCGCGGCGCGGGACACGTTCGCCTTGCGGCCGGCGTGGCGCGCCATCGAAAAGCTGGACAACAAGGTCGCGGCGAACGTGCAGGCGCAAATGGTGACGCAGCTGATGCGCCTGGTTGAGCGGACAACAAAGTGGTTCCTGGACAATGACCAGCAGCCGCTGAACATAACCGACACGATTGCCCGTTTCGGGCCGGGGATCGAAGCGCTGGGCGGAAAATTGGGCGATATCGTCAGCGACGACGACAAAGAGGCGATGAAATCCCAGGCCGCAGAATTGGTCGGCCAAGGGGTGCCAAAAGAATTGGCGGCGCGGATCTCCGGCTTGGAAGCGCTGGGTTCAGCCTGCGATATCGTGCGCATTGCCGACAGTGTCGGTGTGCCGGTGGTCGATGCCGGGCGGATCTACTTCAAGATCGGAAGCTGGCTGGGTGCCGACTGGCTGCGCGAAGCCTCGCGGCAAGTCAAGGTCGAGTCCGAATGGCAGCGATTGGCAGTGGATGCCATCGTCGATGACAGCTTCAATCACCAAACGCAAATCGCCATGGGGGTGCTGCAAGGCGCCGGCGGCGGTGCCTTGCCAAATGGCACCGGCGAGCGACTGATCGGGCAATGGCTGGATGGCCGGCGCCCGGCAGTAGACCGAACCGGCGCGCTGTTCGCAGAAATGCGAACGGCGCTCGACGTCGATCTCGCCATGCTGACGGTGGCCAACCGTCAACTGAGGACGCTGGTGACTGCTTAAATTAGTTCTGATGAAGTCAGACCTAATTTAAGTGTTTTTGTCGCTCACGGCAGTGAACCTCGCGGTTCACGCCTACGCGGGTGCGCCGCAGGGGCGGCGGGCCGCTTGCGGCCGTCTCGTAGATCCTGGTCGGATCTACTCGGGGTGTATTATTTACGCAGGGTGGTGGGGGAGGAGTCTTTTTCGCTCACGACAGTGGACCTGCGGTCCACGTCTGCGCGGGCGCGCCGGAGGGCCGGCGGGCCGCAATTCGCGGCCGTCTCGTAGATCCTGGTCGGATCTACTCGGGGTGTATTATTTACGCAGGGTGGTGGGCCTTTTGGCCGGCGCTGGTGGTTCGATTCTCTAAAACATGGTAGGCGGGGATGTTTCGTTGTTCCTGTTTGCGGGCGAGGCGGGTCCTTGAGTGTTGATACACGGGTAGCGGACAGGGGCATCGATCGCCGCGGCATCTTTTCGTGGTGCCTGTTCGATTGGGCGAACTCACCCTTTCCAACCGTCATCATGACCTTCGTCATTCCGGCCTATTTCCAGCAAGCCGTGGTCGGCAATGTGCCCCTGGCGACGGCGCAATGGGGGTTTATGCATGGCGTGGCCGCGCTGGCAATCGCCGTGCTTAGTCCGGTGCTGGGGGCCATCGCGGATCATGGCGGGCGGCGCAAACCGTGGCTGGCGGTGACCATTCTGGCGATGGCGGTGCCGACAGCGCTGTTGTGGTTCGTGCTGCCGCAAGCCGCCGACGGGCTGTTGCTGCTGTGGCTGGTGGCGATCGCGCTGGTGGGCTTTGAGCTGGGGATGGTGTTCTACAACGCCATGCTGCCGGACCTGGCGCCGGCCGGATGGGTCGGGAGGATCTCCGGCTGGGCCTGGGGGCTGGGGTATCTGGGCGGTCTGGCCGGGCTGGTGCTGGTGCTGTTCGGGTTTGTGCAAACCGAAACGCCGTTGTTCGGGCTCGACAAATCGACGGCCGAACATGTGCGCGCGGCCGGACCCTTGGTCGCCGTGTGGGCGCTGCTGTTTGCGTTGCCGCTGATGCTGTTTACCAAAGACCGGCCGCGTGGCAGTCAGGGATTGGCGGCGGTCCGCCTCGGCATCATGACGTTGTGGGAGACCGTGCGGCACCTGCACCGCTATGGCATGGTGGGACGGTTCCTGCTGGCGCGGATGATTTACACCGACGGCATCAATACGATTTTTGCTTTTGGTGGGCTCTATGCCGCCGGGACGTTCAACATGTCGCTGCCGGAAGTTATCATGTTCGGCATATTGTTGAATGTGACGGCGGGGTTTGGGGCTTTTGCTTTCGGTTGGCTGGACGACCGGATCGGCGCCAAGGGGGCGATTCTGCTGGCGCTGTGCGGCCTGGTGGCGATGG
>QIGO01000083.1 GCA_003230015.1 Alphaproteobacteria bacterium
GGCAGAGGGAAAGATCCTGGTAGACAGTCTCAATGCCGAGTTTCTTAGCGGCCGCCGGGCTGTCAATGCGGACGGGTTTGCCGTCGAAAATAATGCGTCCGTGATCGGGCTGGAGGCTGCCGGCAATCATCTTGACCAGGGTCGATTTGCCGGCGCCGTTGTCGCCAAGCAAAGCGACGACCTCGCCGGGTTTGACGTCAAAACTGACATCAATCAACGCCTTAACGGGACCGAAGCTCTTGGCGATGTGCTCGATCTTCAGAAGCGGTTCACCCTGGGTCAACGACACGTCTTTCCCTCGTCAGCCTAGATGCCGGCCACGGCCAATGGCGCCATCCCGGCCCCGTCACCTTGGCGGAGCAGTTGCTCTATACACTCGCAGACCTGGGCCATTTCTTCATCAGAAAGATTGCAGGGATCGAGAAGCAGCGACTCCGGGTCGCTGTCGTGATTGCGCACGTAGATCGCCGGCGTTCCTGCGATAAGCCGGGCGCTGAGATCGGCGGCACGGATACCCGACAGATCGCTGTCAATCTGCAAGCGCACGCGGGTGATCGGGTTACCGGTAGGGTCGGCCTCCTGGGTCACAGTGACGCCGGCAAGATTGGCCAAACGCCGTGCGGCCATGCGGGCGCGGGATGCTTGCGTGCGCTCTATTACCGTTCTGTCCAAATGTTGCCAGCGATGCAAAGCGGCGATGGCGCCGGCGATGCCTTCCTTGCCGATTTTCATGGGGCGGCCGATGCCCTTGTCCTGCATGCGGCAGGCGGCGATCAGATCGGCGCGTCCGGCGATAATGCCGCCGGTCAGCCCGCCAAGGAATTTGTGGGTGCTGTAGAGCACGAGATCGGCACCGGCCTGAAGGAAGCCGGTCAAGTCATATTCGGCTGCCGCATCGACAATGACCGGCACACCGGCATCGTGGCAAGTCTTACAGAATACCGGCAACTCAATCATGCCGACCTGTGCCGTCTGGTGGGAGACGACGTAGAGTGCCGCGGCCGTGCGGGAAGTGAGGGCGCCGCGCAGCAGTTCCGGGCTCGCCCGGTTCACCGTGCCAACCTCAACCAGGCGGGCCCCGGACAGGCGCACCATCTGACCGATTTCACCGCTGAAGTGACAGTTGTGGCCTTTCAGGAGCACGATTTCGTTGGGCAGGTCGCCACAGTCGGGTAATCGCTCGACACGTGCCAGGTCGGTGCCGGTTATGGCCGCGGCGGCGGCAAGGGTGATCGCGGCGGCCGCGCAGGCGGTCATATGACCGGCGTCGGCGCCCGTGGCCTGGGCGATGGCGCGAGAAGCGGCGTCCAGAAGATCGTCCATTTCAACGAATTGGGGCAGGATAGCGGCGGCAGCGGCTATGACCTCATCGGGGACGGATGAGCTCCCGAGCATTGTCATCGTGCCGGCTGCGTTGATGACTGGGCGAAGTCTCAGCTCTGTCACGGATGCCTCCCGTCGGGAAACTGTCTCGTGTATTGAATTGTATTATGAATAGCCTTTTGGCGAAAGGCATTTGGGATATGACGGCACCGCGAGCCGGGCGGTGCCGCAGACTAGATTTGAGCGGCCGCGGCAATAGAAGCATAATTCCTGGGCGAGGTGGAAATTGCCTGCGAGGCTACATTTACGCCGATTTCCATTGATTTACGCAAGTTGTGGCCGCCGGTTTGAGCCCACAGGAAACCGGCGTTGAAACAGTCACCGGCACCGATGGTATCGACCACCGTCACGGCGGGGGCGGTGACGTGAATTTCGTGTTGTCCGTCATCCAAGGTCGTGGCGCCGCGAGGGCCGAGTTTGACGATAGCCTGGCCATGGGCCGGCAGACGATCACGCAAAACCGCCAAACCTGCTGCAAGGGCGTCGGTGCCGCAGGCGGTCAAACCGCAAAGCTCGACCTCGTTGAGCAAGAGTAAATCGGTGCGGGCGATCCACTCATGGACCAATTCTTTGACCGCCGGAGTCCAGCCGCCGGTGGGCCAACCGGTATCGAGCGCGATGCGGGCGCCGTTGGCCCGCAGTTGCTCAAACAGCTGTGGGTAGCTTTCGGTCAGGCGCGGTGTGAGAAAACTACCGTTGAGAAGCACCGTGGCGCCTTGCACGGCCTGTGGCGTGAGTATCGGCAGGATATCGGCGGCGCTGAGATCTTCGACATGACCGTGATTGCTGAAGAATGTGCGTTCGCCATCGGGGTGAGTAATGCCGACGGAGAAGCTGGTCACGCGGGGACTTGGCGTCCAATCATCGGATAATTCGCCGAAGCGCTGGCGTAACCACTGGCCAAAAAAATCGTCTCCCATGGTGCTCAGGAGCCGCTGGTTGCAGCCCAAGGCGCGCAGGGCCAGGGCGGTATTGCCGGCGGCACCGCCCTCACGCAGCTCGCTATTTTCCAGCAAGACCTCGGTGCCAGGCTGCGGCCAGGGCGCTTGCGGTCCAAGGATGATATCGAGATTGACGTTGCCGATCGTGATGATCTGGGTGGATGCCATATATCTGGGAGCGCTCAGTCGCTGTTGGTCCTATGGGAACCCTGTGGCCTGTTCACCCAGGGCGGCGGGTGAAGCAAACTAGAGTCTTGTTTTGGCGTGTTTGCTGGCGGAAAAGCGGTGTCCGCTTTTCCTGGAAACACTCTAGGCGATGGCGGCGTCCGGCTCAAACAGGCGAGAGTTTTTCCCGCGTGTTCAGGCGTTGAGGCTGGCGGAGACGGCGATGGGGTCGTGAGAGGCACCGATGTCCAGGGCGGCCAGGGTCACGGCATCGGCGAGGCCGGTAGTGGGGATCGCCCGGTCGCGCTGGAAGGTGCGCAGCGCCTGGCGTGTTGCCGGCCCGGTGATGCCGTCAGGGACCAAACTCGCGCCGTGTTTGTTGAGAGCAAGCTGGACCTCAAGGGTCGTGGGAGCCAGGTCGCCGTTGGCGAAATCGGCGTAAGCGGCGGCGAGTTTCTCGTCGTAGCGATTTTGGCGATATCCGGGTCCATTGTAACCGCGGGCGAAATCCGCCCAACGGCGGTCGCGAAGCTCGTCGTCAAGGCGGTTGAAAATGACGAAACCGACAAATGCGTCGAGATGGGCGCCGGCGGAATCGAGTTGGGCGGCGACGTAACTCTCGGCGGTCGGAAAGCCGACCACGGCGTGATTGGCGCCGAGGATCTGAAACATGCCCCAACTGGCGGATTTAAGCGCCGCTTCCCGGTCGAGTGCCAAGGCCTGGGCCAGGCGTTGGTATTCTCCGGCACCGCCGCGATAGTTGCGGACCCAGGTGGGCGTGGAGATATCCTGGTGGGCGGCATCATATTGGCCGGCGGTCAGTTTGTGAAACCAGCGGGACTCAAACAGGATTTTTGGTCGTTTGTCGGCGAGAAAACCCGACCGGCCGCCTGATTCGACCTTGGCCACGGTGCGAATGACCGCTTCGCCGCAGGCAAGACGGCCGGCGGCGCGGCGGTAGTCGCTGTCGGCCAATTTATGGGCTTTGCCGGTAAATTCCGGCTTGGTTCCGGCCATGATCAGTCCTCCGGGAACAGGGGAAGTCAGCGGTACCCGATAATTATGAAGAAATCGCGGCGTCGGTATGGTTGCGCTAGAGCAAATTCCGTTCACTCGCGCTCACTCCATGTGCTCTAGCTTGTTGTTTTGACGCATTTTCTTATCGTTCGAACGGATCCGTTCGAACGATAAAAGCTTTAGGTTATCAATTTGCCATCGAATGGGTTAACGCCCTGGCGATCCTCAATTTCGACGACCCAGAGGTCGGGGTCGCGGGATACGGCGCGGGCGATATAGGCGTCGGCCTCGGCCTCGGCCACCAAAGCGCCCTTGAAGGCGCCAAGCCAGCCGAGATTGCCGTCGAGGTCGCGCGCCTGGGAGAAAATACGGCAGCCATTTTCCAGCAGGTTGAGTTTTAGGAGCAAGGTGCCGCTGCCGGCCTCGCCCTTGTGGGCCACCGTGGCGGGGATGCCCGCGTCCATGCAGCGGCGGACATGGGCCATTACCCAAATGTGGGTGGGCAGGCGGTCGTCGGACAAAAGGCACCTATGGGATTACCGGTGGTGGCGGACAGTATCGGTTGGGGCGGCCGGGGCCTAGAGCTAGATGAGGCTTTCGTGCGGCATAATGATGAGACACGTTATCTCTGGCATGCCGCTGATCCTGAAAGCAAATCGCTCGAGGTCGTCGCTACGAAACGGCGGAACCGCGAGGCCGCATCAAGGTTTCCTCGCATCTCGAAGACCGGTGCGCATTAGCCTGACACCGCTTTGCCCGAGCCTCGCGGAAAGCCGCCTGTATTTTTGGACTTATAGGGAGCTGCGGAGTGGAGTCCCCGACATTGCTTATGCTGCTCGTCCCTCGACGGCCCTGTGCAGGACGCCGATGTTGAACTAACCGGGCATGGCTGGTGGACGATCTATGGCCAGTTCTCTTTTGTTTTCGCTTCGGAAACGCTCTTGCAACTTGACACACAAACAGCATCTAGCTACGATAATGGCGAAATTTTTTTCGCATTCCGAATAAATTTCGCCGATGTCGAGATAGGAGTGGAACCGTTGTCCAAGACGCACGAACCCGAGAGAGCAAATCCGAAAAACGTCGTACAATCACTCGCCAAGGGTTTTCGGGTCCTTGAAGCGTTTGACGCGAATAATATCGATCTAAGCCTTACCGAAATTTCCAGTCGCACCGGACTGGATTCGGGTACGGTGTTCCGGCTGGTGAATACGCTGGTGATGCTTGGCTATCTGCAAAGGGGCAACGAGAGGAAACGTTTCCGCCTTGGGCTGAAAGTGTTGGATCTGGGCTTCAACGCAATTGGCCGTTCCGATCTTCGAGATATCGTCCGGCCATTCTTGAGGTCTCTCGTCGGAGAAGTGAGCGAGGCGGCAAGTATCGGTGTGCTTGACGGCGCGGACATTGTTTACATCGACCGAGTACATGCCGGTCTGGCGCGGCTTGGTGTCGATATTCGCATAGGGTCGCGTATCCCAGCCTACTACACGGCCATTGGACACAGCATTCTAAGCCAACTGCCTAAGGAGCAGGCTCGGAAAGTCCTCAATCTTCGCGAGCGCGTACGACTTACACAAAAGACGTTAACCAAAATCAGTGAGATTGAAAAACGTTTGAATGAAGTGCGGCGGCGGGGGTACGCCCTGTCCGATCAGGACGCCGCGCCAATGTTGCGGGCAATAGCGGCACCGATATTGGATACCGATGGCTACCCTATAGCCGCCCTCAGCGTCGCCCAGCCGTCGCTGCACATGACCATCGATGAGTTCACCAGCAAAGCGGTGCAACCGGTAATGGAGACGGCGGCGATGATTGGCCGAGCGCTCAGCATTAGCGGTTCGGTTGACACTAGAGCGGGTTCCGCTTTCGCATAGGATTGGCGCATCACGATGACGGCTCGAAACCCAAACAATGGAGCAAATTATTAATGGCAATAACCGATCCCTTTCGCGGCGTTTTACCCGCGATGCAGGTTCCCTTCAATGACGACCTGACGATCGATGAACCTGAACTGCATCGATTTTCCAACTGGCTGGCCGGCCATGACGGTATCGGCGGCCTGGTGACTAATGGTCATACCGGCGAAGTCTTCGCCCTCTCGGCCAAAGAGCGTGCACTCGTCACCAAAACCGTGGTTGACGCGGTCGATCGTAAGGTACCGGTCGTTTCCGGTATTTGTGTCGAGGGCATCGACGAAGCAGTTGAGCACGCCCAGATGGCCCGGGACGCCGGCGCCGCCGGATTGCTGGTCATGCCGCCGCATTATTGGCTGCGTTTCGGCATGGAACCGGAGCACGTGATCGATCATTTCACCGCTATTGGCACGGCTACCGACCTCAATTTAGTGGTTCATGTTTACCCGGCTTGGAGCAAGGCTAGCTATTCCTCCGAGCTTTTGGCGGAATTGGCCAAGCTGCCCTGGGTGACGACATTTAAGATTGGCACGCGGGAAATGTCCAAATACGACTGCGATCTCCAGGCGATCAGGGGCACCGGTGAAAACGTCACAATACTGACCTGCCATGACGAATACCTACTGGCAACCATGGTGCAGGGCGTCGATGGCGCGCTTGTCGGATTTGCATCCTCTATCCCCGAACTGGTCACGGCGCTCTATGCGGCAGTTTGTGACGGTGATCTCAGAGAAGCCCAGCGGATTCAAAGTCAAATCAACGGATTGAAAGAAGTCATCTACGCCAGTGGCGAGCCGAACCGGTGATGCCCATGCTCGCATGAAAGCGGCCATGCACTATGCGGGCCGGATTAAGTCGACCGCGGTTCGCCCTCCAACCCGTCAACCGAGCGGCGCTACTCTGCAGCGTATCAAAGTCGCCGTTGATGCTTCGGGTTTAATCCCAAGCCAGGCAGCCGAATAGAGGTCAATTCAATGATTCATCAAGGAGGAAAAATGTCGAGCAAACATCTTCTAAAATCCATCGCCATTGCGACCGTACTGGCGGTCGTGACACTCGATTTCGCAAGCGCTCAAACTATCAAAATAGGCGCCATGCGGTTGGGTACGAGTTGGTATGTATTCGGCGCAACTCTGTCGAAATTGTTGACCGACGAGTTGCCGGAAGGTAGCGAAGTAGAGGTCATCGCCAAGGGCGGAGGCGTCGGCAACCCGATCGCCGTCGATCAAGGCAAGGCAACAATCGCACTCGCGAATGTTGCCACGGCCGTGTGGGCGAAACAAGGGCACCCAGTCGTTTACGAAGGCAAAAATCCGCGCCTTGGTCGGTGGCCTGAACTCGGTCTGGATCACGGCCATGGTCAAAGAGGACTACATCGCCAAAACCGGAAACGATACGCTCGAAAAAATTCTCCTCGGCGATAAACCGGTGCGCATCGTCATGAAACCGGCAGGCAGTTCCGTGCCGGTCGTTGTCGATATGATCTTGGCGGCCATGGGCACCGACCGGGACGCCATCGAGAAGAAGGGGGGCAAGATCATTCAGGTCGGCGCAAAGCAGATCCCGGCTTTGATCCGCGACAACCGGGCCGACCTCTATTTCGAAACCGCCCTGAAAGGCCATCCTGCGGTGACCGAAGTTTCGCTCACTGGTAATGTCCGTTTCCTGGACTTGCCTGACGGTGTGTTATCGGAGCTGGCCAAGCAAGGCCTCAACCCGCTGCCTTTGCCGGAGTTTTTCAAGGGTCAGTCCGGTCCGACCAAGGCGCTTGATTTGGGAACCGTGATCATTGCCCATAAGGATATGTCCGATGATCTTGCCTACCTGATTACCAAGACCATCGTCGAAAACAAGGACGCCATGGCCCTGGCCCATAAGGCATGGGCGAATTTCGACCCAACAGTGGCGGGTAAACTGTCGCGGACGGGTATTCCCTTGCACCCCGGCGCAGCCAGGTATTTCAAGGAAAGAGGTTGGTTATAGTTTCCAGCCGAGCGAGCGGAAGGCCAAGGCCTTCCGCTTTTTTTGTGCGTCGATTGGCCAGACGGTTCCAAAGCCCATCTCGACAGGAGTTGCAGCGTGAGTGTCCAGCGATTCAACCGCGGCCTGATTCTGTCTCTTGCGATTTTCTGGCTCGCGTTTCAACTCTATATTATTTTCTACCCCC
>QIGO01000044.1 GCA_003230015.1 Alphaproteobacteria bacterium
TTCTGGCGGCGATGGTATCAGGTATCAGACGGTTCATCTTGCGTCACATCCGCTGTGAATACATAGCCGCCGCCGCGCACGGTTTTGATCAATTCGGGCTGCGCCTGATCGGTTTCGATCTTGCGCCGTAAACGGCTTATCTGCATGTCGATGCTGCGGTCGAAGGGTGCTTCGGTCCGGCCATGGGTGAGATCCAGCAGCTGGTCCCGGGTCAGCACCCGCCGCGGATGTTCGGCCAGGGAGACCAGGAGGTCGAACTCGCCAGCACTCAGGTCGACAAGCAGCCCATCCGGCGATTCTAGGCGGCGCCGGCCAATGTCGAGCCGCCAGTCGGCGAAGCGCAGGATCGCCGCCCCACCGGCCGCCGCGGCCGCCGGCGAGCCGACGGCACGGCGCAGCACTGCCTTCATCCGGGCGAGCAGTTCGCGCGGGCTGAAGGGTTTCGGCAGATAGTCGTCCGCACCCATTTCCAGGCCGATGATCCGGTCCGTCTCCTCGCCCATCATGGTCAGCATGATGATGGGAATCCGTGATGACGCGCGCAGGCTTCGGCACAGGGACAAGCCATCCTCGCCGGGCAGCATCAGGTCGAGAACGATGAGGTCGATACGCCAGTCGGCCAGGGCACGGCGCATCTCCTTGCCATCGGCGACCGCGGTCACCCGGTAACCGTGTCGGGTCAAGAAGCGGGCCAGTAGATCGCGGATTTCGCGATCGTCGTCCACCACCAGGACATGGCCCAAATTTTCCGCATTCGATGTGTTCATGGCCCCAGCCTATCGCCCGCCGTGGATACCGGCACTGGAAAACTTTGTAACCGATTGTAACCGGCGCGGCACTGGTGACGAAGCGTTACCCGATGGCCCTGGCCAGGCCGTCGATTGCCTGCGATTCCTACCCACATGATCTGTGGTTAAGGGCATTCGACAACGAGGAAAGTCATGAAACGTTTCTATAAAGTGACAGCGATCACATTGGCCGGTATCGGTGCGCTCGCCATCGCCGCCTCTCCGGGTTTTGCCAGCGGCGGGTCCGAGGGCGCCCGGCAAGGTGCACCCTGGCACCCGGTTCAGGGCATGATGACTCCCGCGTTCAGGGGTCCGGCCATGATGAATACGGGCGTGATGGGACCGGGCATGATCGTGCCGGGCATGATGGGCCCCGCGATGATGGGTTACGTCATGCTGCCGGCCCCAGGGGCTGACCTCAACCTCTCCGTCGACGATGTGCGCGGCCAGCTTGATCAGAGCCTGACCTGGCATGGCAACAAGCGCATCAAGGTCGGCGAGGTCAAGGAGGTTGGCGAAAATACCATTGTCGCTGACATCGTCACCCAAGACGGCTCGCTGGTGCAACGCTTCGAGGTCAACCGTCACACCGGCCAGATGTTGCAAGCCGAGTAACCCACGGCGGGGGAAGGCGGTAGGCGCCGAAACCGTCCCGCCTTCCAACACCCACGGAACATTTCGACTCGTCGCCCTGGATCCCGGCCAAAGCGAAGAGACGGGAGGTAACCCATGGAAATAATACTTTCTTTCGTCATTTGGGCAGGCTTCATTTATCTGATCATGCGCTTGGGAAACCACGCCCAGGCAATGCGGGCTGGTCAGCATCGCCGGCCGGCCGGATTGGCATCTGGAATTGCCGGCTCGCCGCAGCTTCGCTGGCTACCGCCTGAAAAGGATACCGATCCCGTTTGTCAGCAGGTCATCGCCACCGACAAGGCGAAACCGAGCGTCTATGCCGGCCAAGTCTATTACTTCTGCTCCCGCGATTGTCGGGAAATTTTCGAGGCCGCGCCCGACCTGTATGTCGGCGGCGCCGGTAACAGCTATCAGCAATTGGAGCATGCCCATGTCTAGGACCGCATACACATTCGACCCCTACGCCGACACCGAGGCGCCGACCCCGGCACGCCCCGCGCCGCATATTCCGGTTGTGCCCTTCGGCACCAGTCTTGGGTTGTTCCTTGCCGTGACTTTTGTCTTGTGCGTGCTCTTCGACCTGTGGTTTCCGGCCCTGGCCATGAATTCGGCCTGGGCCCCGCTACTGCCGGGTTTCGCCTGGATCAGCTGGTCCAGCTTTTTCCTCGGCCTCGGCGAGACATTTGCTTACGGCTGGTTCGTAGCGGTCATTTTCGCGCCTCTCTTCAATCTGTTGGCGGCCAGACAAAGCCGCGGCGCGCGGTAACTGCCCGCGGCATAAGCAAAACAATGAGCCGGCCTTCATGGTCCCGTCATTCGACGGGCATCACCGGCAGGTCGCATGCAAGGAATGGGTGAGATGGTTGCACTAAAATCAAAGCGAACGACAAGCGGCAAACACAAACGCCCCGTACGGCGCGCCGCCTTGCAGGCGCCGGACCACCGCCCGGCGACCACGGCGGTGCCGACGTCGGTCGCCTCGGCGGAGCAGGCTTGGCCTTATATGCTCGATGCATGGCAGCGCTCGATCTTGTTTTTGGACGCCCTGCGCCAGCGCGCTGACAACATCGAGGAGCATGAGCGCGCCGGCCTGCCGCCGCTGCTCGACTTCAAGTACGAGACCATCCTCGACGCGCGTCACTTTGACGAACCGGTGAACTACGCCCTGTTGCGGATCACCGAGGTTGGCGAGGATTGCTGGGAAGATTGCGTCGATCCGGCCAAGCCGCCGGTTATCGTCGTCGATCCCCGCGCCGGCCATGGGCCCGGCATCGGCGGCTTCAAGCACGATTCGGAAGTCGGCATGGCGCTGCACGAAGGCCACCCGGTCTATTTTGTCATCTTCTTCCCCGAACCGGTAGCCGGTCAGACACTGGCCCATGTCCACCACGCCTTGCGCCGGTTCGTTGCCGAAGTGGCCCAGCGCCACCCTGGCAAGCCGCCGGTGTTTTATGGCAACTGCCAGGCAGGCTGGGCCGTGACCTTGCTGGCGGCCGATTGCCAGGGCTTGACCGGCACCACGGTCCTCAACGGCTCGCCCCTGTCCTACTGGGCCGGCGAGCCCGGCACCAACCCCATGCGCGTTAGCGGCGGCCTTCTCGGCGGGGCTTGGTTGGCGCATTTCATCTCGGACCTCGGCGATGGCCGCTTCGATGGCGCCTGGCTGGCGCAGAATTTCGAGGGTCTCAAGCCGGAGAAAGCCATCTGGGAAAAATACGCTGGCCTCTTCAACAAGGTCGACAGCGAACGTGAACGTTTTCTCGAGTTCGAACGCTGGTGGAACGGCTTTTACACCCTAAGCCGCGAGGAAATCCTCGCCATCGTCGAAAATCTGTTCATCGGCAACAAGCTGGAGCAGGGCGAGTTTCGCATCTGCGAAGGCTGCATGGCCGATCTGCGCCGCATCCGCAATCCCATCGTCGTCTTCGCCTCCTATGGTGACAACATCACGCCGGTGCACCAAGCACTCGGTTGGATCCCCGCAATTTACGAGGATACCGAGGATCTCAAACAGGCCGGCCAGCGCATTGTCTACCTGACGAACCCCCATGTCGGTCATCTGGGCCTCTTCGTATCGGCCAAGGTCGCGCGCTTCGAGCATCGGGCCATTCTCGAAAGCCTCGACGAGATCGAGGCTCTGGAGCCCGGTCTCTACGAGATGAAGATCGATAACCCGACCGGCGACCCGGACTGCCACAAGCCCCAATACAGCGTCCGCTTCGAGGCCCGGCAGGTCGAAGACCTGCAGATCCCGCAGCCAAGCAAGGCGTTCGAGCGGGTCCGTAGTGCATCGGAATTCAACGAGTCCCTGTACAAAACCTTCGTCAGCCCCTGGGTTCAGGCCACGGCCAACCCCTGGTCGGCCGAGATGATGAAATGGCTGCACCCCATGCGCACCAGCCGCGCCATGTTTTCCGCGAATTTCAATCCCTGGATGCGCGGCGTTGCGATCCTTGCCGACGCGGTGGCCCAGACTCGCGTGGCCCTACCCGACGATCATCCGCTGATTGAGCAGGAGCGGCTGCGCATAGACCAGGTCAGCCAGGCGATACAGCAGGCCAGAGAGGCGCGGGACGGTGCCTGCGAGCAGCTTTTCGCGTTGCTTTATGGCCGGCCGAACCTCGCCAAGCCGGACCGCGCGTCACCGGCCCCAGCGGCCCAGGCATAAGCCATGCAGTGGCTCCTCGACAATTGGATCTGGGTTTTGTTCGGGGTCGGCATGGTCGCCTTGCATTTGTTCGGCCATGGCCGCCGTGGCGCTCGCGGCAACAGCGCCGGCGACGCCTCGCCGACCGCCCGGACATCCGCGAAACAAAAACCTACCGACGGCAACCCTGGGTTTGGAGAACAACCGTGACCACCGATCAAACCATCCTGGTCATCAACTGCGGCTCCTCCAGCGTTAAGTTCGCGCTGTTTGCCAATGAGCGGCCGCTGCCCCGTCTTTGGGCCGGTGCCATCGAGCGCATCGGTCTCGCCGACAGCCGGTTCCACGCCACCGATGAGAGTGGTGCCAGCGTCATCGACGAAACCCAGGTTATTCCGAACCATCCGCGCGCCCTGCGCATGCTGCTGGAGATGCTCGCCGAACACCGGTCCGGTGTTATCCCCGTGGCCGTCGGGCATCGGGTCGTGCATGGCGGCGCGGACTGCGACTGCCCGTTACCCGTGACCGAGGCTTTGCTGGCAAGATTGCAGCAGCTGATCCCCCTCGCACCCTTGCACCTGCCCCATAACCTCGCCGGCATCGCCGCCGTGCAGAACGCCCGCCCCGAGCTGACCCAAATTGCCTGTTTCGACACCGCCTTCCACCAGGGTTTGCCGCGCCTCGCGCAATTGACCGGCCTGCCCCGCCGCTTGCAGGAAGAGGGCATTCGCCGCTACGGCTTCCACGGCTTGTCCTATGAGTATGTCATCGGCGAATTGGGTCGCCGGCACGGCCCGGATATCGCCAAACAACGTATTATCGTTGCCCATCTCGGCAACGGCGCGTCCATGGCGGCGATCAAGGACGGCCGCAGTGTTGAGACCACCATGGGCTTCAGCGCCCTTGGCGGCCTGCTCATGGGCACGCGCACGGGCGATCTCGATCCCGGCATCCTGCTCTACCTGCTTGCCAAGAAAAGCATGACGGCGCAGCGCCTCGAGCATCTTCTATACGAGGAATCGGGCCTGCTCGGCCTGTCCGGCCGCAGCCGCAACATGCAAGCACTGTTGGCCTGCGCGGACACCGACGCCGCCGCCGCCGAGGCCATAGAATTCTTCTGTTACCAGGCCCGCAAACATTTGGCCGCCCTCACGTCATCCTTGGGCGGCCTCGACCGTTTGGTTTTCACCGGCGGCATCGGCGCCAACGCGCCGGCGGTAAGGGCGCGGATAGTGGACGGCCTGTCATACCTTGGACTTGATTTGGATCAGCGACGGAACGAGCGCAACGGACCGATAATCTCCACCGATACAAGTGCCGTCGCTATCGAGGCCTTCGCCACCGACGAAGAACTCATGATTGCGCGCCATGTCCGCGAAATTCTCGCCGAGCAGTGGCCCATAACGCGGGAGGCATAGAGGATGGCAACCCAATTTGGCACCCTGAACGACCTTGTCGAAGAGGCCCAAAGGCTTGCGCCGATCCGGGTCGCCATCGTCAACGCCGCGCAGGGGCTCGTCATCGAGACCCTGCGCGAAGCGCACGCACTGGGCATCGTCGAGCCGCGTCTGATCGGAATCCCCGCGGCAATCGAGGCCCTGAGTTACGAACTCGACTGGCCCCTTGACGATGGTTGGATCGTTCCCGCCCATGGCGATACCGCCGCGGCGGCGAAGGCCGCGGCACTGATCCGCGATGGTCAGGCCGATGCCGTGATGAAGGGCAACATCCATACCGACGCGCTGCTGCACGCGCTTCTCGACAAAAAGCGCGGCCTGCGGCTACCGGGACGGCGGGTCAGTCATATCTTCGTAACCGACATTCCCACTTACCCCAAGCTGCTCGGCATTGCCGACGCGGCCATAAACATCGCCCCGGATCTCAACGCCAAGGCGCAGATCCTGCAAAATTCCATCGAGCTGTTTCATCTTCTTGGCGTCGCGGCACCGAAGGTGGCCGTATTATCGGCCATCGAGACGGTCAACCCGGCGATCGCCTCGACTTTGGACGCTGCCTGCCTGACCCTGATGGCGCGGCGCGGTCAGATCGCCGGCGCCTTGGTCGACGGCCCACTTGCCCTCGACAATGCCATCTCCGCGGCAGCGGCGAAGGAGAAGGGGATCGTCTCGGAAGTTGC
>QIGO01000227.1 GCA_003230015.1 Alphaproteobacteria bacterium
GGAAACCCAGGACGGCGATCAGCAGCACGATTTTGGTACCGAACATATTGACCGCCAGGATGCGGTCGTAAATTGTCGGTCCGGCGAAGGCTCGCAGCAGGGCCAAGGCCATGCTGACCAGCACCGCCACCATGGCGGCAACAAACATCAGCGCTCACCCATCATGGCGCTGACGCGGCGGTCCATATCGCCGCTGGCCAGGGAATCCGCCGCCGCTTTGGTCAGCGCATGGACCTCCAACGCCCCGTCCACCAAGTCAACCGTAACCGTGCCCGGCGTCAAGGTGATGGAATTGGCATAGATCACTTGCCCCAACTCCGATTTCTGACTGGCCCGCACCCGCACCAGGCGCGGACTGATCGGCAGCTTCGGATTCAGAATAATCAGCGCCAGCTCGACGCTGGTCTTGGCGATTTCCCAGCCGAGCCAGCCCCAATAGGGCAGGGCGCGCCAGGTCAGATGAACCGGGTGGCCTTCGCGATCGACGACGTGGTGCGCCACCCACAACACGATCACACAGGACAGCGCACCCAACACCAGCAGCAATGGCTTGAAGAACCCCGAAAGCACCAGCCACAGCCCATACATAACCAGACCCAGACTGATCGTATGGAACAGTCGCCCCGCCAAAATGCTCTCCCTACGTGCCGCCCAATGACGCGACTGTGATAGATACCCGCTACCCACCGGCCTGACAATGGCCGCCGCGCCGGCGTCTCGGGTCCGGCAACGCCAAGGACCACTTAATGAGCCTCACGACGTTTCTCAACCTCGCCGCGCTAATTGTCACCCTTGCCGCATTATTCGGCTTTATCAATCATCGCTGGCTTGGACTGCCCAACACCATCGGCCTCGTCGTCATTGCGTTGGTGGCCTCTTTGGCGGCCATCGGCCTCGACGCCGTGATCCCTGGCCTCGGTTTTAGCGCCTCGGTGCGCCAAGCGTTGCAGTTGCTGGATTTCTCGGATGTGCTGATGAAAGGCATGTTGAGTTTTCTGCTGTTCGCCGGCGCCCTGCATGTCGACTTGGCGGCATTGTTGAACCGCAAATGGACCATTCTCATTCTCGCCACTGTCGGCACGCTGCTTTCCACCTTTCTTGTCGCCGCCGGCAGTTTCTATCTTCTTGCTCTCATCGGCACCGCCATTCCCTTTATTTATTGCCTGATCTTTGGCGCCTTGATTTCGCCCACCGATCCTGTCGCCGTTCTCTCTATTCTCAAGCGTGTTGCCGTACCGCCTTCTCTGGCGGCCAAGATCGCCGGCGAGAGCTTGTTCAATGACGGCGTCGGCATCGTCCTGTTCACCATCCTGCTCGCCATCGCTGGCACTGGCGCGGCGGGTCATGGCGTCTCCGTAACGCCGGCCGCCGTCGCCATGCTGTTTATCACCGAGGCCGGCGGCGGCATTTTGCTCGGCCTTGTCGCCGGTATGATCGCCTATCGCGCCATGCGCGCCATCGACGACTATGCGCTTGAGGTCTTGATCACCCTGGCTCTCGTCATGGCCAGCTATATGGTCGCCACGGCGATCCAGGTTTCGGGGCCATTGGCGGTGGTTATTGCCGGCCTGTTTATCGGCAACCACGGCGCCAAATTCGCCATGAGCGAGCGCACCCGCGACCATATGGAGAAATTCTGGTCGCTCATCGACGAGATTTTGAACTCGGTGCTGTTTCTCGCCATCGGCTTTGAGATCGTTGCCCTGACCCTGACCGCGCCGACCCTGCTGGCCATGTTGCTGGCGATCCCCCTGGTTCTGGCGGCACGGTTTGTCAGCATTATTGCCCCCGTCACCCTGTTTGGCTTGCGGCGGGCCATGAGCGCCGGCGCCGTACCGGTCCTCACATGGGGCGGCGTTCGCGGCGGCATATCCGTGGCTCTGGCCTTGGCGCTGCCCCCTTTCGCCGCTCGCGAGATCGTCTTGGCGATGACCTACGCGGTCGTCATTTTCTCGATCATTGTCCAGGGCCTGACACTCGAATATGTCATCAAACGCACCATCGCCGGGCCTTCGCCCATCAGGTGACGCCGGCGGGCGCCGAAAGCCGCACTGGGCGTGTCCGCGCGGCCTCTTTGCAACAGTTTTCCCTTCGCATAACGTCTTTCTGGGCCGATCCCGGGGAACAAGGGCCGGTTTCTACTCAGGCGCCCGGCGAACTCACGGCAATAAAGTCACACTGTCACAAAAAAGCTCCAGTTTTTGAAGCTGGAGCTTGTGTAAGTTATCGCTTATCGCGATTGTGTTGTTACGCCTGAGTAGGCGTTTCCTCCCTAAACTTGGGCCGTGCCGCGTTGGTGCGGCTTTTTTTTTGCCTGCCCACGGTAGCAGCGCAATGCGGGCGCGGCAATTGGAATGTCGTCATTCCTTACCGGTCATTTGGCTTGTCTCAAAAAGATGGTTGATTCGCCGAATCGGCGTACCACGCTCTTGCCGTATAGCCCTTTTGGTGCCAATACAGATATCCCGTGTCTCAGGCGATTCGGGCCCACCGGCCACAACCGTTTGCAGGACTGCACCTGATATGACCATGACCTTACGAACCGACCCGCTACCGGCAGCTGCGAATAATTCTACTGGGCCCGATGTGAACACCGGAATTTCATCGGTGGCCGCACCGCTGACCGCCCCACGGATCGCCGTCGTCGGTATCGGCGGCGGTGGCTGCAATGCGCTCGACAACATGATTAGCGGCGAGCTGGAAGGAGTCGAATTTCTTGCCCTCAACACCGATGCCCAGGCATTAGCCCGCTCTCAATGCGAGCACAAGATCCAGCTTGGTCCGATCGCCACAGGCGGCCTTGGCGCCGGTGCCCAGCCTGAATATGGCCAGGCTGCGGCCGAAGAGGTGCTGGCCCAGGTCACCGAGTCGCTGACCGGTCTCAACATGGTTTTTATCGCCGCCGGCATGGGCGGCGGCACCGGGACCGGGGCCGCCCCGGTGGTCGCCCGCGCGGCCCGTGCTGCGGGCATTCTCACCGTCGGCGTCGTCACCAAGCCGTTCGATTTTGAGGGCCGTCGCCGGCTGGCTGTGGCCGAAGCCGGCATTGCCACATTGCAAGGCTGCGTCGACACGTTGATCGTCGTGCCAAACCAGAATTTATTCCGCGTCGCCAATCACAGCACCACTTTGTCCGACGCCTTCCGCATGGCCGACGATGTGCTCTATAGCGGCGTCCGCAGTGTCACCGACCTTTCCATAAAACCCGGTATGATCAACCTTGATTTTGCCGACGTCCGGGCGATCATGACAATTGCCGGCCGCGCCATGATCGGCACCGGCCAGGCCGATGGTCCTGAGCGCGCGGTCAGGGCTGCCGAGGCGGCCATTGCCAGCGAGCTCCTCGATGACGCTCGCCTTCCCGAGGCCCGCGGCCTGCTCATTAACATTACCGGCGGTTCGGACTTGACCCTGTTCGAGGTCGATGCCGCGGCGACGCGCATTCGCGACGCGGTAGATCCGTCGGCGAATATCATTTTCGGCTCGACCTACGATCCCGGCGTCGATGGCTGGGTTAGGGTCTCGTTGGTGGCCACGGGCATCGCCGCCGCTGAGGCCGGCATCGCTGCCCCGGACGACGAGCCCGCCAAGTCGGCCCAATCGGATAAAATGGTGTTAGCCCAAACCGGCACGGACCCGTCCGCCGAACCCGAATACAACATCGCTTTCGGCCAGCCGAACGACTAGCTGTTTGCCGGCTCAACGCACCGGCGGCCTAAACGCAACGGTAACGAACACCGATATTATTGGCCGGTTGCTGGGCCGAGATGACCGCGAACTTGCCAAATTGTTCGCAATGCTGTTGGGCTATGGCGGCCGGATCGGGCCCTTTTACGACCACGCCATTGGCGTCCCCTGACACCACTTGGGCACATCCTGTCAGCAACACGGCTAGCCAGATCAGCCGGGACATTGGGCCCTCCCTGGACACCACTGGCACTATTGTCGCCACATCACACGGGCGGCAGTCAACTAACCAAGTTTAGGTACTACTGGTCTTCCCCTGGCGCCGTGTGCCGAGCCCTATTTTCCGGGCCATTTTTGAGCGTTGTTCGGCATAATTGGGGGCCACCATGGGATAGTCGGCGGCCAGGCCCCAGCGCTGCCGAAATGCCTCGGGCGTTAAACCATGCGCCGTCGCCAGGTGGCGCTTCAGCATTTTGGCCGAGCGTCCGCAATCCAGACAGATGATCGCGTTCGGCTGCACCGACTTTTTGATCGGCACCGCCGGTGTCGGTTTTTTTGCCGGCCCCGTGGCCTGATTCAGTCGATGGAACGCGTTGTGGACCTGCTGAATCAGCCCGGGCAATTGGTCCATGGGCAACGGGTTATGGCGAACATAGGAGCTAACGACTGTGGTCGTTAGCTGGAGGAATGCCTGATTCTCCACGAACATCGCTCCTAATTTTGCAGCACCTGCACCACCTACAATGGTGTCTAGCGAAGGGATATCAACGGGACCATGCCTTCTATCCCCTCTTCTCGGCGATCGCCTGAATCATTCGTGAGTCGGAACCGCCCCGTCCCTGGCAGTCCGCGCGCACTGTGTTATCTAGGGGCACGGCGCCGCACGGCTTTGGGGGGAGTCCCGGCGCAAAAAAAAGGCCTCAAATACAAGAGGCCCAAGTTTCAGGGAGGAGCTGTTCAGGGCCGCGCCGTGCAAAGGCGCGGCCCCAATCGCCTCCGCGCGCCGGCATCGTCGCCAGCTCGCGCGGTTGTTAATGACAGATTCGATATATCATGGGTTGTCACAGTTGGCACCGCGCTATGCGGGGTGACTCAACATTGACTCAACCGGCTCGTGCCGCGCCGAAACCGAGCCGTCTCGCGAGATGCGCGGCCCAGAGTCCCAAGGCCACGCCAAGCCCATTGGCCAGCATGTCGGCCAGGTCGCCCTCGCGGCCGGCCACGAACATTTGCCCGATTTCCAGCCCGGCGCCCAGCACGACCAGGCTGATACCCGCCGCCATCGCCATGCCCCGCCTGGGAAAGCCAATCGCGGCACAGAGGCCCAACGCCCCGTAGGCGAGAAAATGCTGCGCCTTGTCCCAAATACCCGGATAGGGCGGCAGTTCTGCCGCCGGTGTCAGCGACAGCACCGTCACGGCGACAACGCCGATGGCCAGTCCCAGGCGCCCGCCCCAAATCACCGCCGTTATCATCCACATCCTCAAGTTCCGCAAAAAAACCGAACACGGCCTGTTGCTGCTCACGAGTCGGCCACGCAGAATGATATTCACAGGACCGCCCCAGTATGAATTCCAATCACCATTACGAGTAAACATTGTCACGCGAAATTGGCACGGTAGCAGAGTTGGCCGAGCAATGGTCTTTGCGTGCGCGCCTGTTTGCCGCCGCTTCCCTGGGGGACGCATATCATGCTTGCCTCGCCGCCACGGTCGAGACCAGCGGGCGCGCCAAAACCCAGGCCGGCATCGCTTATACCGACGAGCGGCGCATTGTTCTCAACAGCGCTCTTTTGCTCCCCGGGCGTCAACCCGACCGCGACGCCACACTGCTCCATGAATGCGCCCACATACTCGCCAACATTCACTATCGGCGGAATTGCCGCCACAACCAGCAGTGGCGCGGAGTCATGCAAACCCTGGGCGAACCACCCGAGGTCAGCCACGAGATCGAGTATCTGTCGCGCAAAACCCACGCGGTTGCCACTTGGGTCTGTAACCAATGCGGTTACGCGTATCATTATGTTCGCCGGCCGCGCCGGCGCATTGGCGAATGTTACTGCCGGTCTTGCGGCCCCAAGCGCGGGCGTTTGTCGGCATTAGCGCGCCGGGCGCCCTGATCGAGTCAAATAATGGACAATGGCCACGCGGAGGATGCGCCCTCAAAACCCTATGTTATGATGATGCCGCTCTCGATTAAGGCGGGGCGTGCATCGGAAACATACCGAATCCTGGCCTTCGTTCCCGCCATTGAGGCCCACTTCAACTCGGGTCGTGTCACATGTAGTGATGCGGCCCTTTTGTTGGCGGGCGACAGATCATCCAATCGGTCAAAGTTCGTTGGGCTGCTGCACGATCTCGACACAGGCGCGGCCACCCTGGAACAGAAAAGACCTTTTTCCTATTTCTGGCAGCACGATATTATTCTCCAGACAAAAACGTATGAGCGAGGCCAGGACGAATTTTTTCGGCAGCGCCACCACCAGATCCTGGGTTCCCGTGCCATCCGGGATTTGGCTCTTGACCTTGACCTCATCGCCGTCGATCCAGCACGAGAATCCCGCTCCGTGAATGGCCGGCGGTGTCGACATCCTGTTATGCGACTCAATCGCTTCTGACAGTTCCTCGGGCGTCCTCGGGCGCAAAAATAGTCTGCCGATGTTCGTCGGGCATATGAAAGAGTCCCCCACCGCCGAGGGCGGTGGCTCCCGATTCTAACTAGTTCTCTGCTCTAGATCACGCCAAACGACTAGTGGGCATATCCTAACAATCTAATATTAGTTATACCGTCGACACGGCCGCTGATTCTCTGCCTCGCGCACCAATTCGCGCCCCTGAGAAGCCGGCGGACCGTCGAGGATGACGCAAATTTTGCCCCTATCGGGTGTTACGGGGTCAGCAAAGCAGCTGTCCTTTCCGCCAAACGCCATCCATGTGATAGAAGTGAACGCCGAGGGTCCGCAGGCGCCAGGGCCGCGGCCCAACCAGGGATCTTGCCCGATGCCCAGCCACCGCCGGAACGCCGAGGGCAACATCGCCGCGGCGGCCATATTCGCCCGGACCCATGGCAGGGCGCCCGGCCGTGGATAGCTTCGTTTATGACGGGTTGCCCTCGCGCGTGATATTCGGCGCCGGCAGTGTCGCGCGGATCGGCGATGAAGTCGCGCGCCTGGGCGCAACGAAGATACTTGTGCTGAGCACGCCGCGGCAGCGCGCTGTCGCCGACGCGATCGCCGCCCAACTCAGCGGCCGCGTCGCCGGAATGTTCGACGGCGCGGTCATGCATGTGCCCGCGCCGGTCGCCGCTTCCGCCTGCGCCCGCGCCGAGCAGCTCGGTGCTGACGCCTGCATCGCCTTGGGTGGTGGCTCCCCCATCGGCCTCGGCAAAGCCGTCGCCTTACGCCTTGGCTTGCCTATATTGGCCGTCCCCACCACCTACGCCGGCTCGGAAATGACCCCGATTTGGGGTCTGACCGAGGATGGCGTGAAACGCACCGGGCGCGACTTGGCGGTCTTGCCCAAGACGGTCATTTATGATCCCGAGCTTACCCTTTCGCTGCCCCCTGCCATTGCCGGTCCCAGCGGCATCAACGCCATCGCCCATTGTGTCGAGGCCCTCTACTCCGATACCGCCAATCCCATTACCTCTCTGATGGCCCGGGAAGGCATCGCCGCCCTGGCCCGCAGCCTGCCCGCGATAGTCGCCGATCCCGGCGACGTGTCGGCACGCTCTGACGCTCTTTACGGCGCTTGGCTGGCCGGTGCCAGTCTTGCTTCCGTGGGCATGGCCCTGCACCACAAGCTCAGCCACACTCTTGGCGGCAGTTTTGGCTTGCCCCATGCCCAGACCCACTGCGTTTTGTTGCCTCATGTTGCCGCCTTCAACCGGTCCGCCGCGCCGGCGGCGATGGACTCTATCTCCCGCGCTTTGGGTGTCGCCGATCCACCGTCCGGCCTCCGGGACCTCGCCCGCGCTATTGGCGCCCCAACGTCGCTCAAGGAGATCGGCATGGCCGAGGCCGATCTCGACCAAGCCGCCGAATTGGCCACGCAACGGCCCTATTACAACCCGCGGCCGGTGACCCGCGCGGCCATTCGCCAACTCCTCGACGACGCCTTTTACGGCCGCCCCCCCATCCCGGCCGGAGACTCAGTGTGAACGATGTCTTTATTTGTGCCGGCGTCCGCACGCCTATTGGCCGCTATGGCGGTGCTTTGTCATCGCTGCGCACTGACGATCTCGCCGCCCTGCCGCTCAAGGCGCTCATGGCGCGCCACCCGGCCGTGGCCTGGGATGCGGTCGACGACGTCTTGCTCGGTTGCGCCAACCAGGCCGGTGAGGACAATCGCAACGTTGCCCGCATGGCGGCCCTGCTGGCCGGTTTGCCGGTCACCGTATCCGGTGTCACTGTCAACCGTCTTTGCGGTTCCGGCCTCGATGCGGTGGCCACCGCCGCCCGGGCGATAACCGCCGGTGACGCCGCACTGATGGTCGCCGGCGGGGTTGAAAGCATGTCGCGTGCGCCCTTTGTCATGCCCAAGGCGACCGCGCCATTTTCCCGCGCCGCCGCGATCGAGGACACCACCCTTGGCTGGCGTTTTATCAATCCGCTGATGGATCGCGCCTACGGCACCGATTCCATGGCCGCGACGGCGGAGAATATCGCCGCTGAGTTTAACATCAGCCGCGCCGATCAGGACGCCTTCGCGCTGCGCTCCCAGCAACGCGCGGCGGCCGCCCGCAACAACGGTCGCCTGGCCCGCGAGATCGTCCCGGTGTCCATCCCCCAGCGCCGCGGCGATCCCCTGCAGGTCCATAACGACGAGCATCCCCGCGACACATCCCTGGAGAAGCTGGCCACGCTGCCGACGCCGTTTCGCCAACATGGTACGGTTACGGCGGGCAATGCCTCCGGCCTCAATGACGGCGCCTGCGCCATTATCGTCGCCAGCACGGCGGCGGCGCGCCGCCATGGCCTTGACCCCATCGCCCGTATCCTGGCCACCGCCACCGCCGGAGTACCGCCCCGGATCATGGGCATCGGTCCGGTCCCGGCGACCCGCAAGGTTCTGGCGCGCACCGGCTTGAGCATCGATCAAATGGACGTCATTGAGCTCAATGAGGCTTTCGCCAGTCAATCTCTGGCGGTACTGCGCGATCTGGCCATCGCCGATGACGCCGGGCATGTCAACCCTAACGGCGGCGCCATCGCACTGGGCCATCCCTTGGGCATGAGCGGCGCCCGGCTTGCCCTGACCGCGGCCCTGGAGCTGCGGCACCGCAAAGGCCGTTATGCCCTGGCCACCATGTGTATTGGCGTCGGTCAGGGCATCGCCATGGTGTTAACCCGACCCTAAAATACAACGGCCTAACTCATCGTCGGTATAGGCGCATGGCCGCGGTTTGATCTACTCTGTCGGTGGATAAGCAGTCGAACGGGCGGCTGGCGCCACTATTGCATGTCAAGAATGTGCCGGGCGCCTCATCTTGAAGGAGCATATCGCGATGATGGGAGCAATGAGGCGCGCTGGTCTTGCTGTTGCGGTTTCGTTGGCCTTCGCCCTGGCTTTTTCGGCGTCGGCGACGGCATCGGCCCAGGAGCCCTTGACCGGATTGCAGCGCCAGGAGATCCCAGCCGATGGCGGCGGTCTGTTGCCGGGTCTTGCGGTCCGTTACTATTTTGGCATGTTCAACACCATGTGGGAGATGGGGCGCATGGTCCGCTCTCGTCCCGGCCGCCCGGGTGATCCGATCCTCAAGATCGACACATTCTTCGACGACTACGATGAAAAAGTATTCACCGCCGACCGCAGCCAGGGCGTCGGTGCGCTCATCAACGGCCTCATGTTCTTTCCCGAAGCCGGCCTATATCGCCTGGCTGTTTTGTCGAACGATGGCATCCGTATCGAACTGGGCGGCAAATTCCTGTTCGAAGACCCCGACCTGCACCTTAACGGTAACCGTCTGTCCGATCCCCTCCCGGTCGAGATAACTCAGCCCGGCTGGTATCCCATCAACATCAACTATTTTCAAAAGAAGGGCAGTTGGGCCCTGGATTTGCTTTGGGCCAAACCCGGTGACGAAATCGGCGAGGAGATGCAGATTGTGCCCGAGGAGGGCTATGGTCGCTTGCCCGACACCGAACAAGTTTTCGTGAATCCACCTGGCTAAGAACGTCCGGACAGGGTCGCCGGCACGCAAACGCTGCCTTTAGCCTAACGATCACTTTACCTGCCCGAGATGTCGAATTCGGGTAGAATGCGGGTTAATGGCTACTGCCCAGACTTCCGCAATCACCCGCTAGCTGCCCGCAGATGTCCGAACATTCCGCACCTTTGCGGGTTCGCCTGCTCTTTGCCTACGCTCTCAGCGCCCTGCCCCTGTCCACCCTGGCAGTCGGCATGTTCATCATTTTGCCAACGGTCTATGCTGAATCGGCTGGCATTGCCATGGCCCAGTTAGCCCTTCTCGTACCCCTTACGCGTAGTTGGGATGTTGTTAGCGATCCCCTTATCGGCTGGTTAAGCGACCGCACCCGTTCACGTTACGGCCGCCGTCGGCCTTGGGTACTGGCATCCTGGCTGCCGCTTTCCATCTCGATCTACGCGCTTTATCTGCCTCCGGCAGGCGTTGGGCCGTTTTACCTGCTCGGCTGGAGCACGGTTTTTTTCACCGCCGGCACCATGCTGTTCATGCCCTACACCGTGTGGGGTGCCGAGTTGAGTGACAACTATCACGAACGCAGTCGTGTCTTCGCCTATCGCCATGTCTTTGCCGCCCTCGGCACGTTGCTGGCGGCGGCTCTTGCGTGGCTGGCCAGGGACGCTGGCACCAACTCTATTGGCGCGCCGGCCTTGGAGCTGATTGCCTGGACTGGTTTGGCGCTTTTGCCTTTCACTTTGCTTCTTCTTTTTCTTTTTGTCCCTGAGCGTCCGCTGCCGAAACCGCCGTTGCGGCGTGCCCAGCCGCGCCGGCCCCTGCGCGCCAGCCTGACGATCATCTTTGCCAACCGCCCGTTCCGTTTGGTTCTTCTTTCCTATTTCTTCAATGGCATGGCCAACGCGTTTCCAGCCACGTTGTTTTTCTTTTTCGTCCGCCACAAACTGGACACTCCCGGCGCCACGGGAATGTTGCTCAGCGCCTATTTTCTCGCCGCCGTTGTTGGCACCCCTCTATGGCTGAAATTATCCCACACTCTTGGCAAACACCGGGCTTGGTTAGTGGCGATGCTGTTGGCCGCCGCCGCATTTGTTTTTGTGCCTTTTGTCGGGCCCGGTCAAACCACTGCCTTTCTCGCCATTATCGTCGTCGCCGGATTGACCTTGGGCGCCGATCTGGCCATGCCCGGCGCCATGCTCGCCGATGTCGTCGACCAGGATACTCTGGCCAGCGGCCACCGCCGCGCCGGGATTTTTTATGCTTTGTGGGCCATGGTTGCCAAGATCGCGCTCGCCTTGGCGGTTGGCATTTCCTTTTGGGTTCTCGATGCATCGGGTTTCGACGCATATAGCGACGATAACGGCCCTCGGGCTTTGCTCACCCTGGCGATTCTGTTCGGAATCCTTCCGGTAGGTTTCAAACTGGTTGCGGCGGCGGTCGCGTGGCGCTATCCAATAACCGCGGAGCGGCAACGGGCCCTGCAAGAAGCAATAGCGGCCGGCAATTTCGGCGACTCCGCGCCGGTTTGATTGTTCCACATGCCGGTCTAGTGCGACAATAAACCTAACCGGTGGCGGAGATAGCATGCGCGAAAATGGACTGAAAATTCTTTGGCGGGACGGCAAGTCGGCGGTCAATGGTTGGCTGGGAATTCCCAGTTCCTTTTCCGCCGAAATAATGGCCCAGGCGGGTTGGGATTCCCTGACCATAGATATGCAGCACGGCATCGTCGGTTACCAGACGGCCGTCACCATGTTGCAGGCCATATCGACCACCGATGTCGTGCCCATGGTGCGGGTGCCGTGGTTGGAACCGGGCATCATCATGAAATCCCTCGATGCCGGCGCTTATGGCGTCATTTGCCCGATGATCAGTAACCGGGCTCAGGCCGAGGAACTGATCTCCTATTGCCGCTATGCGCCGGCCGGCACCCGCAGTTTTGGTCCGGTGCGGGCGATGATTTACGGCGGTGCCGACTATCCCCAGCGCGCGGACGATACGGTGCTCGCCATCGCCATGATTGAGACCGCCGAGGCCATGGACAATCTCGAGGAGATCATCGGCACGCCGGGTTTGGACGCGGTCTATATCGGTCCGTCTGATCTTTCCTTGGCCCTCGGCCACCCGCCGCGCCAGGACTGGCCCGACGGCCCGGTCTACGAGGCACAGGAGCGCATTTTGGCGGTCGCCAAACGCCATGGCGTTGTTGCCGGCATCCACAATGTCACCGCCGAGTACGCCTTGCGAATGATCAAACTCGGCTTCCAGTTGGTCACCATTGCCTCTGACACCCGCCTGCTCGGCGTCAAAGCCGCCGCCGAAGTAGCCACCGTGAGGCAAGGCCTCGCCGGTTAGCCCGCACAAGCGCCGACCTAAACCCGCCGCCGCGAGCAGGAAACGCCCCGAGTAGATCCGGCCAGGATCTACGAGACGGCCGCGAATTGCGGCCCGCCGCCCCTGCGGCGCACCCGCGTAGGCGTGGACCGCAGGTCCGGCCAGGATCTACGAGACGGCCGCGAATTGCGGCCCGCCGCCCCTGCGGCGCACCCGCGTAGGCGTGGACCGCAGGTCC
>QIGO01000096.1 GCA_003230015.1 Alphaproteobacteria bacterium
TGCAAGCCCAGGTCGTGGCAGATCTCTTCGGCGCCCGCAAAAGCCCGCGCCACGCATTGGGCATGATTATGCCCCTTGTCCGCAAAAACAGGCTCGTCATCGCCGCCACCCATGGCGCCTCTCTACGGTTTTCTTGACCAGTTCAATCGTTACAGTATAACATACCATATCGCGATTCACCACATCCAGATTTTCCCGGAAGGCCGGCAATGCGCAACGTTACCCGCCGCTCGGCAATCGTCACTCTGGTCTGCGCCGGCGCGGCACTTGCCGCCGGCGCCTCACCCGCCACCGCTGCGCCTGACATCGTCGCCACCATAGCGCCGATACACTCCTTGGTCGCCGGTGTCATGGAGGGCATCGGCACGCCGACGCTCCTGCTTCCGCCCAATGCCTCACCGCACAGCTATGCCCTCAGGCCGTCCGACGCCAAGGCCCTCAATGATGCCGAGATCGTATTTTGGATCGGCGAAGAGCTAGAGACATTCATGCAGCGCCCGTTACGGGCCCTCGCCACTGACGCCCGCATCATCGGTCTCGCCAAGGCCGAGGGCATGACCTTGTTACCGGTGCGCGCCGCCAGCAGTTTCGAAGCGCCCGAAGAAGGTAGCGGCCAGCAGCGCGCGGCCCTGGACCCGCATATCTGGCTCAGTCCCGCCAATGCCCGGCGCATCGTCGATACCGTGGTCACCACATTGAGTGACATCGATCCAACCAATGCCGCCCGCTACCGCGCCAATGGCGACCGCACCCGTCAACGCCTGCGGGATTTATCCGCCCAGCTAACGCGGCAATTGGCGCCCCTGCGTGGCCGCCCCTATATCGTTTTTCACGATGCCTACCAATATTTCGAGCGCGCCTACGGCTTGCGCCCGGTTGGCGCCATAACCATCAATCCGGGGCAACCGGCGAGCGCCGGCAGGCTGGCGGAACTGCGAGATAAAATAACCCGGCTGGAAACCGGATGTTTGTTCAGCGAGCCACAATTCAAGCCCGACATTGTCGACGCACTGCGCCGCGGCCTGGATACCCGCATCGGCATACTGGACTCCCTTGGCAGCAAATTTGCCGCCGGGCCGGATCAATATTTCGAAACCATGCGCGACCTGGGCCGCAGCTACGCCCAATGCCTCGCAACGAATCCAACACTGAACACTCAGCCTTAACCGCTTGCCGCCACAACGAAATCAGCGATCAAAGCATTGACCTTGCCGGGCGCCTCCATATGCGCCGTATGGCCGCTGCCCTCCAAGCGATGCACCGTCACCCCCGCCCGAGTCTCCAACGCCTCCAGCACCGGCACGATCTGATCCGACGCACCCAGGATAATCTGTATAGGGACCTCCAACTCGCTGAGTTTCTCAACCATCACATGGCTCTGACGCCCGCCCGCGAACGCCGCTTCCGCGATCGCCTTCAAGGCTTCCGGGACGCCATCGATACGTTTGAATTTCAGCACATCGTCGATCATCTCGCGGCTCACCAGGCCCGGTTCGTGAAACAGCAGTTCCAACGCCGCCCGCAGCTGCCGAGGCCGGCGCGCCTCGATGAAGCCATTGATAAACGTCATATTAATTTCCGGTGCCAGGCCGGCCGGGCAAATCAACGTCGCCGACGCGACCCGCTCGGGTTTGGTCAGCGCAAGATGCAAGGCGCAGGCGCCCCCCAGCGAATGACCGACAATATGGGCCGAGGCGATATCCGCCGCGTCGAGGAAATCGAGCACGGCCTGGCTCATCGCCGCCACGTCGCCTCCACCCACGTCTTTGCTGGACCCGCCATGGCCGGGCAGATCCAAGGCGATAACCTCGAACTGCTCCGACAGCACGGGCTGGTTGAACATCCAGCTATTCAGGTCGCCGCCGAATCCATGCACCATGACAAGGGTCGGCCCGCCGCCGGCGCCCTGCCGCAAGAAGCGGATATTTCGGCCGTCACTAAGCGTGACATGTTCGAAAGCCGGACCGCTGTCCTCCTCGGTTTCCTCGACGACGAAATTAGCCTGAAAGTCGCTGACAAAGGCATCGATCGCGTCGTCGGAAACAGTTTCGTCGGCGGCGACCGCCAACAATGTACCCACCGGCACCATCTCGTCAGGTTCGACCACCAGGCGGCGCATAATGCCGCTGGTCGACGCCTCCAGGGCATTGGTGATCTTTGCCGTCTCAATATCGGCGATTTCGTCCCCCCGGCTGAAGGCGGCCCCCGGCTCGATAGTCCACTCCGCAACCATGCCTTCTGTCATCGCCAGCCCCCATTTCGGCATGACAATGGCATGGATGCCGTCGCTCATGCGGCGACCTCGCGGATAGCCTGCTCGATCTGTGCCGGGCCTGGGATGTAGAGATCCTCTAGATCCGCGGCGAATGGCACCGGCGTATGCGGCGGTGTAACCATTCGCACCGGCGCTTTCAAAGCGCTGAAAGCACGCTGCGCCACCAGCGCCGAGATATCGGTCGCCATATTGCAGCGCGGGCTCGCTTCGTCGACGACCACCAACCGGCCTGTGGCCGCGACCTCTTCCAGGATTGTGTCCTCATCCAGCGGCGAAGTCGTGCGTGGGTCGATGACCGTGCAGGTGATCCCTTCTTTGGCGAGTTTGTCGGCGGCCTGATTGGCGAATTGCACCATGCGGCCGAAGGCGACCACGGTCACATCGTCGCCTTCGCGGGTGATGTTGGCCTCGCCGAACGGGATGGTATAGGCCTCGTCCGGCACCTCCTCCTCTTCGTCATACATCGCCTTATGCTCGAAGAACACCACCGGATCGTCGTCGCGGATGGCCTGGATCAGCAAGCCTTTCGCCTCATAGGCCGAGGACGGGATGACCACCTTCAGCCCTGGAATATGAGTGAACATCGGGTACAGGCACTGGCTATGCTGGCTCGCGGCCCGCAGCCCGGCACCGTACATTGTTCGCACTACCAGCGGCGTCACCGCCTTACCGCCGAACATGTAACGAAACTTCGCCGCCTGATTGTAGATCTGGTCGAAACAGACACCCATAAAATCGACAAACATCAGCTCGGCCACCGGACGCAGCCCCGTGGCCGCCGCCCCTGCCGCCGCTCCGATAAAGGCGCTTTCTGTGATTGGCGTGTCGAGCACCCGGTCACGGCCGAACTCCCCCAACAGTCCCTTGGTAACGCCAAGCGGCCCGCCCCAGGCATCGTCCTCGCCCGGCGCGCCCATGCCGCCGGCGATATCCTCACCCATAATCACCACACGAGGGTCGCGCCGCATCTCCGACGCCAGGGCTTCGTTGATTGCTTGCCGTACTGATTTCTTAGCCATGACCCGCGCCCCTAATAGCTGACATAAACATCAGTGAGCAGGTCCTGCGCACTGGGAACCGGTGCCGCGCGTGCGGAGGCGACGGCGTCGTCGATGAGCGTTGCCACGTCGCGATCGATCTCCTCGAACTGCGCCGGCTCCAGCAGCCCGGCTTCGTTGACTCGCTTCTGGAACAGATCCAGGCAGTCTTTATCCTGCCGTAACTTGCTCACTTCGTCAGGGTCGCGATAGGTCATGGCATCGCCTTCGAAATGCCCGTAATAGCGGCTCAGCTTCACATGCAGCAGTGACGGCCCGTCCCCCGCGCGGGCGCGCTCAACGGCTTCGCGGGCCACTTCATTGACCGCGAAGAAGTCATGTCCATCCACCTGTTGGGCTGGGATGTCGTACCCGGCCGCGCGTCTTACCGCGTCACCGGCGACGGCCCAGGAACTAGATGTCGCTTCTGCGTACCCATTGTCCTCAACCACGAAGATCACCGGCAAGTTCCAAACCTTGGCCAGATTGAGCGACTCCATGGTCGTTCCCTGGTTTGAACCGCCATCGCCGACGAAAGCCACGGCGACCCCACCGGTCCCCAGGGTTTTCGCGGTCAGGGCGGCACCGCAGATCAGCGGCGGTCCGCCACCGACAATGCCATTGGCGCCCATCATGCCGCGCTCGAGGTCGGCGATATGCATTGAGCCACCCTTGCCGCCGCACAACCCATCCGCCCGTCCGAAGATCTCATGCATCATGCCGCTCACATCGCACCCCTTGGCGATGCAATGCCCATGGCCGCGATGAGTGCTCGCGATATAGTCGTTGTCGTTAAGGTTGAGGCAGACACCGACGCCGGACGCTTCCTCCCCGGCATAAAGATGCACGAAGCCCGGTATATCGCCGGTCGCGAATTCATCATGGAGCCGCTCTTCAAAAACACGGATCGTCTTCATTTGACGATAGGCCTTGAGCAGATCCTCACGACTGAGCTGCATATTCGCTCTCCCACCTGGACAATTGTTTCTTGATCGAAGCATACGGTCACAGGCACGGCCCTGCAAATGTCCATCGCCGTGCAGCGGGACCTTATTGGTTCTCGACCGGCCTATTCTCGGCCCACTCTACAGCGTGCTGGTGATACCACCGTCGACATAGAGTATGTGTCCATTCACAAAGTCCGATGCCCGCGATGCCAGGAACACCGCCGCACCGGCGAGTTCGTCAACCTGACCCCACCGCGCCGCCGGTGTACGTTTGACGAGCCAGGCGCTGAATTCCGGATCGTCGACAAGTTTTCGGTTCAACTCGGTGTCGAAATACCCCGGTCCAATGCCGTTGACCTGAATATTGTGTTTCGCCCAATCCGCGCACATGCCTTTGGTGAGCATTTTTACGGCACCCTTGCTGGCCGTATAGGGCGCGATCGAGTTTCGCCCAAGCTCGCTTTGCACCGAGCAAATATTGATGATTTTGCCGCCCCGGCGGGGAATCATGTGGCGGGCGACGGCCTGGCCCACAAAGAAGACACTGTCCAAGTTCGTGCGCATCAGGTTTCGCCAGCCATCCTCCGGAAAATCCTCCAGCTTCCCTCTCAGCTGCGTCCCTGCATTGTTGATGAGTATATCGATGGCCCCGATATCGGCTTCGATGCGATTGACCGCGTCACCGACGGCTTTCCGGTCGGTCACATCGAAGGCCACCGAGTGGACCTCATGGCCTTCCTCTCGCAATGCCGCCTCTGCTCGCGCCAGCTTCTCGGCGTCCCTTCCGTTCAGGACAACACCGGCGCCGGCGCCGGCAAGGCCGCCGGCAAGGGCAAAACCAATGCCTTGGCTGGATCCCGTGACCAGCGCGATACGACCTTTGAGGTCGAAAAGATCGTTCATGGATCGAAACCCTTGTTGTCAGACCGCTTGCAGGCCGGCGGCGCGCTCGTTATTGACAACATCGCACATTGGCCCGGAAGCTACACCTAACACCGACGGAATGGAGATTTTGACATGGCGGTCGCGTTGATGCTCGAAGTAACCTTGAAGCCAGGCACGGCCGAACCGTTCGCCAAGCGCCTGCGCCAGCACGCCGCCAACTGTAAGCGGGTAGAACCGGGATGCCGGCAATTTGACGTTCTTGTGCCTCAAGAGGGCACGGACACCGTATGTGCCTATGAAGTTTATGACGATGACGCAGCACTTGAGGCGCACTGGGCCAGCGACCACATGCAGGCCTACCGCGCCGATGTTGGCGAAATGATCACTAACCGCCGTGTCAACCGCTGCGATCTGATTGAGGATTAGCGCCCACTGCCGGCGCCCAAACCCCATCCACAAAATAGGCCTCATCCTCGCCGGGCCATGGCGGCATGGTTGTGGCCACGGCCTCCAACGGCGTCTCCCCGTCATTGCGGAACTGAAAATGGGCACCGGTAGGAATTGTTAGCGACAGGCCGTGTTTGACATTCACGATCTGCTCTTGTTCTCCGAGCTTGCGCCACATACGCCCATGTCCGGCCACGAAAAACCACATCTCCTCCACCGTCCGGTGAGCGACGGCCTTCGAGACAGCGCCCCCCGGCAAGGCGAAGTGAGCCATGCTGCCCCTTTTCCCCTGGCACAGCAATCGCACCTCGGAGCCATCGGGGGCCTGCACATCAGCCTCGTCGGGCAAGGCTACAGGTGACAAGATACTCACGACGATCTCCCGCTGTTACGCGGGCGACTCTGCCATATTCCACAGCCGCGAATCAAAAAAGCGCCCGCCCCAGCAGGGGCGGGCCTAGTCG
>QIGO01000188.1 GCA_003230015.1 Alphaproteobacteria bacterium
TTTCACGTAGGGTGCCGGAGGCAAGAGCAGTAAGCGTGTCAACACGGAGAGTTAAGGCGGAACCATGCGGCAACCATCAGGCAAGACCCAACATATCCTGCTGCTGGCCCATCCGGCGGATCATGTGAAGGCACCGATATTCATGAATCCGGCGTTTGAAAGTTTGGGCCTGGATTGGTTTCTGACGGCCATGGATGTACGGCCTGAGAATTTGGAAGCTGCGGTGCGCGGTTTGCAGAAGCTCGAAAATCTGCTGGGGTTGAATTTGACGATTCCCCACAAAGAAACCATGGCCAAGCTGTGCGACGAGTTGGGACCCCATGCCAAGCTGACCGGAGCGGTCAATGCGGTGCGGTTCGAGGGCGGCCGGCTGGTGGGGGAAATATTCGATGGCGTGGGGTTGCTGATCGGGCAGAAGGAGAACGGTATCGAGGTGCGCGGGCGCAGCGTGCTTATTCTGGGGGCGGGCGGTGCCGGGCGCGCGGTGGCCTTTGCCTATGCCCAGGAAGGGGCGAGAAAACTGCGTATCACCAACCGTAATCGGGATCGAGCGGCGCGGTTGGTCGGCGACATCAAGGCGGTATTGCCGGATCTGGATGTGGATGTCGCCAGCAGCGATCCGACCGGTTACGACATCGTCTGCAATTGCACCTCTCTGGGGCTGCATGAAGGCGACCCTATGCCCACCGAAACCGACAAACTACAGGCGAGTTGCGACGTGGTGGATATCATAGCCGTGCGCGATACGGAGCTGATGGCGACGGCGAGAGCCAAGGGGTGCCGGGTGATGGGCGGCGAGCCCATGGCGGTGGGGCAATTAAAGGCATTTGCGGAATTCTTCGCGCCCGGTGCGCCGCGACGTCAAGGATAAGACCGGTGGGCGGGCCGACAAATCCGGTTATCGATATGTTGGGACGCCGCTTGCGTCTGGGGGTGGTGGGCGGCGGCGGGGCTTCTTCGGTCGGTGAGGTGCACCGCGCGGCGGCGCGGCTGGATAACCGTTTCGAGGTGGTCGCCGGCGCTTTGTCGGCGTCGCCGGAACGGGGGCGAGCGCATGGGGTGCGGGCGGGCCTCGCGGCGGACCGGGCCTATGGCAGTTTGGATGAAATGCTGGACCGGGAAGGACGCCGGGACGACGGCATCGATGCCGTCGCCATCATGACGCCGAACCATCTTCATTACCCGCAATGTAAGGCGGTGCTGGCACGCGGTCTGCACGTTATTTGCGACAAACCCATGACGACATCGGCGGCGGATGGGCTCGACCTGGTGAACAGGGTCCGCGACTCCGGCGCGGTGTTTTGTCTGACCCATGAATATTCGGGTTTTGCCATGGTGCGTCAGGCCCGGGCGATGATCGCGGCGGGCGAGTTGGGCGAGATACGACAGGTCCATGTGGAATACAGCCAGGGGCAATTGTCGAGCCTTTTGGGGGAGGACGCCGCGGCGGGTTTGAAATGGCGCCTGGACCATGAGCGCGGCGGGCCGTCGGTGGTGTTGAGCGATGTCGGCACCCATGCCCACCAATTGCTGACCTTTATCACCGGCATGGGCCTGGCGCGATTAAGCGCGGATGTGGGGGCGACGGTGCCGGGACGGTCAAATGACGATTATGCCGGCATATTGCTGCGCCTGGAAAATGGCGCCCGGGGGGTGCTGTGGCTTACCCAAGCCGCCTCGGGTTCGGAGAATGTGGTGCGGGTCAAAGTGTTCGGCTCGAAAGGCGGGCTGGTTTGGGAACAGAATATTCCCGACCATTTGAAACATATGGTGCAGGCGCAACCGGCACGGATTCTGAGCCGGGGCCTGCCGGGCTTGTCGGCAGCAGCCACGCGGGCGAGCCGCATTCCCGCCGGGCACCGGGAAGGGTTGCTGGAGGCGTTCGCCAATCTCTACAAGGATGCGGCGGAAGCCATGGCGGCCAAAATCTCCGGCCTGCCGGCAGACCCCTTGGCGCTCGATTTTCCCAATGCCAAGGATGGCGCGCGCGGCATGCGGTTTGTCGAAGCGGCCTTGGAATCGAGCCAGGCCGGGGGCGGCTGGGTCGATTGCTCGTTGACCGTCTGAGGCGCGGGCGGGGCGGAAAGTTCGAATTTCTTGCGGGAGGCCTACGGCTTCAAGTCCATCTCAAGGCGGATATAGTCGCCGCGATAGGTCGCCTCGCCGAGATAGATGACCGATCCGTCGGGGGCGCGCAGGACACGGCGTACCTCCGCCACCGGCGCGTTAACCGGCACCCCGAGATCGCGGGCGACATCAAGATCGGCCGACGAAATATTGAGTGTCTGATGGGCGGTGGCGATGGTGACGCCGGGCAAATTCGTCAGGATCGGCAAGACGACCTCGCGGCGAAACCGCGCCGGTGCGAGCTTGAAGACCCGGGTGTCGATGAAAATCGAGACGACGCAATAACGTTCGCCGTCGCGGGAATGGACCCGGCGCATATGGGTATAGCGGGTGGCCGGAATACCGTCCTGCTCGGTCAGAACGGGCTGTTCGTCGGAGGCGATCACATTCGACAAGTCGGGGGTGTCGCCGCGGTACATTTCCACCAGTTCGTCGAGGGTGGTGTGGACGAGAAGCTTGCGTTTGCGCGCGGCTTGCGCGGTGACGAAGGTGCCGCGGCCGCGCTGGGGAGACAGCAGCCCTTCCTTGGCCAAGAGCTGCGTGGCCTGGCGTACCGTCACCCTGGCGACGTTGAATTCCGCCATCAGTTTGTCGATTGACGGCAGCGTCTCACCCGGAACCCAGCGCTGCTTGGCCAGGCGCTGGCGCAGAAGGTCGGCGAGCTGCACGTAGCGGGGAATGGGTCCGGTGTCGAACATCGATGACAATATGAAGATTCCTTCTTGCATAAAACATCCTAATATTAGAATGTTAGGATGTATAAACCAAGCGACAATAGGCATTTCGCTCGGCGGCAAGGTGTCAGATCCGTGACGATTTGGCGAGCGGGGGCCTGTTGGCGACGCAGTGAGCCGGGCGCATGGCCGGCCATTGGCGGCATTATCACCACGGGAGGACAGGCGTATGACAAATCGTAAAGATCAGGAAACGGGCGGGCACGCGGCTCCCCGGGTAACCCGCAGGACGGCCCTGAAGGCGGCGGTGTCGGGGGCGGCGTTGCTTGCGGCGCCGGGTATTTTTGCCAGCCGGGCGCATGCCGATGGCGAATTCATGGAATTGGCAACGATGCGCGAGGCGAAAATCGATTGGCGCCAGGCGGCCGGGGCGACGATCACCGTCGGGGTGATCCCGGCCGGGTATTTCCAGAATCTCGACACGGTATTGCCGGATTTCAAGGAGCTGACCGGCATCGATGTGCGCCTGGAGATGACCCCGCCGGGGCAAATCCGGCAAAAGGCGGTGCTGGATTTGTCGTCGAAAACCGGGACCTGGGCAACCCATGCGGCCGATCCGATGTTCTACGATCTCTATGTCATCAATGGCTGGGTCGAGCCGCTGGATAAATATCTCAGCAATGCCAGCCTGACGGATAACGACTGGTTCCAATATGAGGATATCCTGGCCGGTTGGCGCGGTGCCACATCCGTGGACGGGATACCCTATGGCATTCCCTATGACGGCGAGGCCACGATCCAAGTCTACCGCAAGGATGTGTTCGACAGATTGGGGCTGAAAGCGGCCGAGACGTTCGACGAATTCAGCTCAAACGCGGCGGCGGCCCATGATCCTGACAACCGCCTGTGGGGGACGGCTCTGCGCGGGTTCCGCGGGGCGGGACAGAATATGTATATCTATCCGTCGATCTTTAAGGCCTTCGGCGGCCAATGGTTCGACGACAGCGGCAAAGTCGTCGTCAATAGTCCGGAGGCCGTCGCGGCGCTGCAATGGTATGTCTCGCTCTTGAACAATTACGCGCCGCCGGGGGTGGAGAATTGGAACTGGCCCGATATCGCCGATGCCTTCGGCCAAGGAACCGTGGCGTCCTATATCGATGCCCATGGGTCGGCGGCGGTGATCACCAATCCGGAAAAGTCGAAAGTGATCGGCAAGATCGGGTTTGCACGCTGGCCGAAGGGACCCTCGGGTAAACGTGTGACGTCGATCTGGAATTGGAGTTTTCCCATCAATGCGGCGCTGTCGGAAAAGGACAAAGTCGCGACCTGGTTGTTTATCCAGTGGGCGGCCTCGAAGGAAACCCAAGTGGCAACCTCCTACGCCTTCCCGGGCGCCTATAAACGAACGGGCGCCAACCGTACATCGGTTTGGGAACTCGATGAGTATCGAGACGTTCTGGGGGCCGCCGGCGATAACTTCATCGCCGCCGCGACAACCTCCTTCGCCGAGGATACGGATGTAGAGTGGCGGCCGCGCCTGCCACAATGGCCGGCGGTGGGCGATACAATGGCAACGGCCATTCAGGCCAGCCTCGTGGGTCAAGCCTCCGTCGTCGATGCTCTCAACGAGGCGCAGCGCAAGATCGACAGTATCTTGAAGGGCTGACGTCGGGATCGGGACGGGGCCGGCAGGTGAGAAGGGGCGGGACAGGGCTGTTCGCCAAAGAAGGGAATTTCGCCCTGCTCATGGTGAGCCCCGGCCTGCTGGTGCTGCTGCTGACGACGACATTTCCGCTGCTGTTTCTGCTGTGGAGTTCGTTCAACAATATCAACCTGGCGATGCCGTTTCTCGACGGCTTCGCCGGGTTGGATAATTACGCGCAGATGATGGGGGACAGCCGGTTCTGGCACTCCTTGCGGCTGACCGGCATTTACACAATCAGTTCAGTGGCGTTGCAGTTGGTGATCGGTCTTGGGCTGGCGCTGCTGGTGATGCAGATTCCGGCGGGCCAGTGGCTGTTTCGCATTGCCGCCATTCTGCCGATTGTTCTGGCGCCGGTGGTGGTGGGGTTGTTCTGGCGCACGCTGATGCTGGCGCCGGAGTTCGGCATCCTCGATTTCATCTTCCGCGCGGTGGGTCTGGGGCAGGTCAACTGGCTGGGCTCGCCGACGCCGGCGCTGATCTCGGTGATCATGATCCATACCTGGCAATGGACGCCGTTCGCGTTTCTGGTGCTGCTGGCCAGCCTGGCGGCCTTGCCGCCGGAGGTTTTCGAAGCGGCCAAGATCGACCGCGCCAACGCGGTGCAGCGGTTCATTCACATCACCCTGCCGTTGATCCGGCCGGCGGTTATTATCGTCGTCATTATGCGGTCGATGATCGCGCTGTCGGCTTTCGCGGCGATCTTCGCGGCGACCGGCGGGGGGCCCGGTACGGCATCGGAAATACTCAATCTATATGCCTACAAGACATCGTTTATAGAACTGAATTTTGGTTATGGCTCGGCGCTGGCGGTGGCTCTGCTGATCATTACGCTGTGTGTGTCGGGCGTGTTGTTTCATCTGCGAACGGCGCGACGTGGCTAGGTGGTCCGGCAAAGGGGCGGCGACGCGGCGCCACGTAATCCTGTTCCTGGCGGCGTCGCTGCTGTTGCTGGTCTGGGTATTCCCGTTGATCTGGGCGGTCATCGTGTCGCTGAAATCGGAATCCGAGGTGCTTGCCTATCCGCCGCGGGTGATTTTCGAACCGACATTGGGGAATTACCGCGAGGCGCTGTTCGGGAGTTTCTCGATCCTGTCCAGCCTGGCCACCAGCCTGATCGTCGCCAGCGCGACGACGGTGCTGACCATCGCCGCCGCGGTGCCGGCGGCCTATGCTTTTGCCCGCTTGAGATTGCGCGGCAAGAAATGGCTGGGCTTTTACACGCTGGCGACCCAGATGGTGCCGCCGGTGGGGCTTGTCATCCCCTATTTCCTGATCCTCAACAAAGTGGGCTGGCTCGATACCTATCAGGGCATGGTGATCGTCTATCTGACCTTTTCGCTGCCCTTTGCCATCTGGCTGCTGGTCTCCTACATGGAGGATATCCCGCTGGAGATGGAAGAGGCGGCGTTTCTCGACAAGGCCAACCGGTTTCAGGCGCTGTGGTATGTGATCCTGCCGCAGGTGCGCGGCGGTATCGCGGT
>QIGO01000138.1 GCA_003230015.1 Alphaproteobacteria bacterium
ACCGATAACCCGTTCAGATTCTTGCTGTTTTTTCGTCTGATTTGCGTTGACAGGGGTATTTTCCATGACATACTCCGCGCCGCTCGAGCCGTTTGGCTCTTCTTTTGATTGGGCTGGATCCGCCATGAAAACCTATTCCGCCAAACCGTCCGAAGTCGAGAGACGGTGGTGGCTTGTCGATGCCGAGGATTTGGTCCTGGGCCGGCTCGCCGTCGTCGTCGCGACGCGCCTGCGAGGCAAGCATAAACCCATGTATACGCCGAATATCGACTGTGGCGACCATGTCATCGTGGTCAATGCGGAGAAGATCCGGCTGACCGGCAAAAAGCGCAGCGACCGTAAAATATATTGGCATACTGGCTATCCCGGCGGCATCAAAAGCCGCACGGTCGGCCAGATCCTCGATGGGAATCATCCGGACCGGGTTGTCCGCAAGGCCGTGGAGCGGATGCTGCCGAAAACCAAAATGGGCCGGCAGCAATATCGCAAATTGCAAGTCTATACCGGGTCGGAGCATCCCCACGACGCGCAGCAGCCGCAAGTACTGGATATCGCAGCGATGAATCCGAAGAATAAGAGGAGCGCGTGACCATGGCCGAAGAGACCGTGACAGCAACGGAAACGGTCGCCGAGAGTGTTGTCGCGGCGGCGGTGGTGGCCGGCGAGTCACTGCCCGAACCGAAAATCGATGAACATGGCCGAACCTATGCGACCGGCAAACGTAAAGATGCCGTGGCGCGGGTGTGGATCAAACCCGGCGGCGGGCTGTTGGTCATCAATGGCCGCGACGCGGAAACCTATTTTGCGCGGCCGGTGCTGCGGATGATCCTGGCGCAACCGTTCCAGATGACCGGGCGGATGCGTGAATATGACACCAAATGCACCGTCAAGGGCGGCGGCCTCTCGGGCCAGGCCGGTGCGGTACGGCACGGGATTTCAAAAGCCCTGGCTTTGCGCGAGCCGGGGTTGCGGCCGCTGCTGAAAAAGGCGGGCATGCTGACCCGAGACGCGCGTGTCGTGGAACGTAAGAAATACGGTAAAGCCAAGGCGCGGCGGAGTTTCCAGTTCTCGAAGCGGTAATTGCCGGGTATTTCCGGTTGCAAAGATCAAGGGCCGCGAACATCGCGGCCCTTTTTCGTGGGATTGGTCGCTGACGGGTGTGACCGTTCACCATTCGGGGTGTGCTTGTTTGAAGCGCACCGCCAGGGTTGGGTCGAAGCTGGGGGCCGAGCCCATCATGACGGCAGTGGCGCCGGCGTCGAAATAGTCGGCGGCATCGGCGACGGTGGAGACGCCGCCCACCGCAACGACTTTCAGGGAAAGCTTGTCCCTGGCGATAACCGCCATGGCGGCCTTTACGTTATCGAGGCTGAAGGCGTGAATGCCGCGGCCGAGAATCCCCGACAACTCGCGGCCCTGCCCGAATACCGGTGACTCGTCGGCGCCGACAACGCGGCGAGAGATGCCATTGACCATGACGACGGCGGTGGCCGATCCTTCGACGGCCTGCAATACGCTGGCGAGCGTGGTTTCATCGGCGAAATGGCCGAGTTTGAGTAGAACCGGCAGGTCGCCGGCATTGTTCCGCATGGACCGGGCAACCTTGCCCGATAAATCCGCGTCGAGAAATACGTCGCCTTCGGCCGTGCATACATTGGGGCATGACAAGTTGGCCTCGACCGCCTGCGCGCCGGCTTCGCGGGCCATGGCCGCGAGGAGGCCATAGTCTTCGATCATAAAAGAGACGTCGGAACCCGGTTGCGGCGAGGCTACGACGGAGACAATCAGGGCTTGCCCCGGGTGAAGCGCCTCGCGGGCGCGGGCGACGTCGGGCATCCACTCGGCGGGCGCCTTCGAAGGCATGCCGAATGAAACCGAACTGGTTGCCGCCGTGAAGTCGCCCCGGAAATCTTGACGGCCGTGCTGGACTTCGTTGAGTTTGTGGGGATCGACCTGATCGTCGCGATCGATGAAAACCCAGTTGGGCAATCCGTAACATTCGCGGTGGACACTGCGAACGGTCTTGTAGGTCAGGATGTCGAAACCGAGGCGCGCATAAGTCTCGATCCAGCGGGAATTCAATAACAAGCCCGCGGCAATGCCAAGGCGGGCGTTGACCGGGATACCCAGGAAATCCTTGCGCGGCGTCTCCGGCACCGTGGGAAAGGGACCGTCGTAACTGGGCCCGTGGCGGAAATTCCAATCATAGGTCTCGTCGATGCGGTAGGTGGTTAGCATGAAAAACTCTCCGGACTCGTCCCGTGGACCTCAGTGGCTTCTGCTATTGTAGCGGGGCAAGGGCTCTGATCGAAGGCTTTCCGCATTGGGCTCGAGAAATTCGGTGTGAAGCGCCGGCGTCGCGGCGGCAGGCTGATCGCCGCGAAGGGGCCAAGATTTGGGGCTTCTGGCGATCTTCAGACTTATTGTGGTAGAAATCCCGCGCGGTCACGGAGTCATGATCGCTCCATATAGTTTGTGAGAAATTTGGGAGCCGGGGCGATGGCGGCAGCCAACAATAAGGTGAAGATCGCTATCCTGGGGGCCAGTGGCTATACCGGGGCCGAGTTGGTGCGCTTGTTGGCGGGGCATCCGGCGGCGGAGATTTGTGCTTTGACGGCGGACCGGCAGGCCGGCCAGCCGCTGGGGGCGGTGTTTCCTCACCTGGCGCATCTGCGGCTGCCCGATCTTGTGCGGATCGAAGAGGCCGACCTGGGGGCCAGCGACATTGTGTTCTGCGGGCTGCCCCACGGCACGACGCAAAAGGTCATCCGCGGCCTGTTCGAGGCGCGGCCGGAACAGAAGGTGATCGACCTGTCGGCTGATTTCCGGCTCAGGGATTTGGATAGTTTTGCCGAATGGTACGGGCATGAACATTGGGCGCCGGTGTTGCAGGGCGAGGCGGTTTACGGCCTGACGGAGATGTATCGAGAGGCGCTTGCCAAAGCCCGCCTGGTGGCTAATCCCGGCTGTTATACGACGACCGTCGAGCTGGCGCTGCTGCCGCTGGTGGGGGCCGGGGTGATCGCCACCGAGGACATCATCATCGATGCCAAATCAGGGGTGTCGGGGGCCGGCCGGGCAGAGAAACAGGCCAATCTGCATAGCGAAGTCAGTGAGGGTGTACATGCCTATGGAGTGGGCCGGCACCGTCATGTGGCCGAAATCGAGCAGGAATTGTCCCATGCCGCCGGGCATCGCGTGACCGTGGGCTTCACGCCCCATTTGATGCCGATGAACCGGGGCATCCTGGCGACGTGTTATGTGCGGATGGCGAATGGTGCCGGGGTGGAGGATTTGCGGTCCTGCCTTACGGGTCGCTATGACGACGAACCGTTCGTGCATGTGGCCGCCGCCGGCCTAAGCCCTTCGACGCGGCAGGTGCGGGGGTCGAACCACTGCGTTATCGGGGTATTTGGCGATCGCTTGCCGGGGCGTGCGATCGTGCTGGCGGTTACCGATAATCTGGTCAAAGGCGCGTCGGGGCAGGCCATTCAGAATATGAATGTGATGCTCGGCCTGGCGGAAACCACCGGCCTGGAACAACAAGCGCTGTTTCCCTGAAATTGGGGCTTAACCAGGCATGGCGCCGATATAGGGCAGCTCGCGGTAGCGCTGGGCATAGTCGATGCCATAACCGACGACAAAACGGTCGGGGATGGTGAAACCGACAAAGTCGGCCTGGAAGGGGACAACCCGGCGGCTGGGTTTGTCGAGCAGTACGCATGTCACGATCTCGGCCGCCCCGGCGGCAACCAGTTTTTCGTGAGTCCAGTGCAGGGTGCGGCCGGTGTCGAGGATATCGTCGATGAGTAGAACGACCCGGCCGGCGAGGTCTTTTGGCACGGTACCGGAGATTGTGAGTTCGCCGGAACTTGTGGTCTCGTCGCCATAACTCGATATGGTGATGAATTCGACGCGGCATACCAGGCCGTTGTTATGCAGCATACGCATCAGATCGGCGGCGAACATGAAACTGCCCTTGAGCAGCGAAATCACGACGATTTCTCTGGGTAGTCGCCCGCTCAAGGTGGTCGCCAGGCTGTCGAGGCGCGCGGCGATCTGGTCAGCGCTGAACAGGACCTCGATTTCGGGGTCGGGCGCGGAGGCGGTCTGCACGATGGATTAAGCCTTTTTTGATGACACGATGGTCCTGGCGGCGGGCAGCTTACCCGTGTTCGGTGCCGTGGAACAGGAGATAGTGGCGCGGTACTGCTTATGGTAAAAAAACGGCTGCAGCAAAGGGGTTCTCAACCCGAATGACAGGCATAATACGACCGTATCGCGGGGTTTTGCCGGTGATTGCGCGGGATGCGTTCGTTGCCGAGAGCGCGGTGGTGATCGGCGATGTGGAGATTGGTGCGCGCAGCAGCCTGTGGTTTGGCACTGTCGTGCGTGGGGATGTCAACAAGGTGCGAATCGGGGCCGATACGAATATCCAGGATGGCTGCGTGGTTCATGTGGACCACAAGACCACCGGCACGTTCATCGGCGACCGGATCACTATCGGGCATTTGGCGCTGATCCATGCCTGCCGGCTGGAAGACGATTGTTTCGTCGGCATGAAGGCTTGCGTCATGGATGGCGCGGTCGTGGAGTCGGGGGCGATGGTGGCGGCAGGAGCCCTGGTCACGCCGGGCAGGCGGGTGCGCGCCGGTGAGTTGTGGTCGGGGGTGCCGGCGAAAAAGCTGCGGCAACTCGGCGAGGCCGAAATTGCCGGTTTCAAAGAGAGCGCCGAGCATTATGCGCGGCTGGCGGCGGAGTACCGGCCGGCGGCCGGCGGCGGTTAGGATTTGACTTTCACATAGCTGCCGGGCGCATCCTCTATGGGTGTCAGCTTGCCGTCGCCCGGGTGACGGGCGGGGACCTTGGGGCCGGAATATTTGGCGAGCCATTTTTTCCAGGTGGGCCACCAAGAACCGTCCTGGCGGGCTGCGCCATCGAACCAACCGTCGGGGGTGGACGGGGTCTTGGTGTTGGTCCAATGGTGGTATTTGTTGGCCGCCGGGGGATTGACGACGCCGGCGATGTGCCCCGATTCGGCAAGGCAGAAGGTTACCGGGCCGGAGAAAGACTGGGTCGTGGCATAGGTGGATTTCCACGGCGCGATATGATCCTCGCGGGTGGAGAGCAAGAATGACGGGGTTGTCACATCGGCCAAATCGATGGGAACACCGTCAAGCTCAATACCGCCAGCCTGGACCAGCAAGTTCTCCTGGTACATCTTGCGCAAGTAAAAGATGTGCATGGCGGCCGGCATGCGCGTGGAGTCCGAATTCCAATACAGCAGGTCGAACGGGAAAGGATCCTTACCGAGCAAGTAATTGCTGACGACGAAGGACCAGATCAAGTCGTTGGCGCGCAGCATGTTGAAGGTGTTGGCCATCTCCGAGCCCTCGAGGTAGCCGGTATCGGCCATGCGTGCCTCAAGAGACGCGAGTTGCTCCTCGTCAATGAAAACCGCGAGCTCACCGGCCTCGGTGAAGTCGGTCATGGCGGCAAGGAAGGTGGCGCTGGCGCAACGGTCGTCGCCACGGTTCGCCATATAGCCAAGTGTCGCCGCCAGAAGCGTGCCGCCGAGGCAATAGCCAACCATGTTGACTTTGCGCTCGCCAGTGGCTTGCGCGACAGCGTCGAGGGCGGCGAGGGGGCCCTCGAGCATATAATCCTCGAGAGTCTTGCCGGCGAGGGATTGGTCGGGGTTTACCCAGGACATGACGAAGACAGTGAAGCCCTGTTCGGTGGACCATTTGACGAGGGAATTGTCAGGCCGCAGGTCGAGGATGTAGTATTTGTTGATCCACGGCGGAACGATAAGCAGCGGGCGTTTGTAGACTTTCTCGGTGGCGGGATCGAACTGCAAGAGCTGGAACAGTTCGTTCTGATAGACCACCTTGCCAGGCGTTATGGCAAGATTGCGGCCAACCTCGAAGGCGCTTTCGTCGGTTTGGCGGATGCGATTACCCTCGCCGCGCTCGAGATCGGTGAGCAGGTTCTCCAGGCCCTTAACCAGGTTCTCGCCACGCGATTCCATGGTCGCGCGGAGGACCTCCGGGTTGGTCATGACAAAATTCGAGGGTGCCAGCGCGTCGACAAATTGACGGGTGTAGAAATCCACCTTCTGCGCGGTTTTGTCGTCGAGGCCCTCGACCTCGCTCACGGTGTTCTGCATCCAGCGCGCGGTAA
>QIGO01000170.1 GCA_003230015.1 Alphaproteobacteria bacterium
ATCGCCACCGCCCTCGCACCATTGCCCTGCACCCTTCGCTGGATCGACCAACGTGCGCGTATGTTCCCACCGGCCCTGCCCGACGACACAATGACCGAAACCCCGCGCTCGCCGGTGGATTTGGTTGCCGAGGCACCGCCAAACACCTGCTACCTTGTGATGACTCACAGCCATGACCTGGATTTCGAGATCTGCGAGGCCATCCTGCGGCGTAACGATTTCGCCTATGCCGGCTTGATCGGCTCTGCGACCAAACGCAAACAGTTCGAGCGCCGGTTGATCGCACGGGGCTTTGATCAGGCGAGCCTCGCCAAGCTCACATGCCCCATCGGCATCATATCGCCGCCCTGACGGCGGTCCAACTGCTGCTGGTATTCGATCGGCACCGGCAAGTGAATGACCCCCGTTAAGCCCCCGGTCTACCTCGACCATATGGCAAGCACGCCTTTGGACAGCCAGGTGCGCCAAGCCATGGCGCCATGGTTCGAGCCCGAAGCAGTTGGCAATCCCCATTCCATGTTTCACGAACTTGGGCGGCGGTCTGCCGAAGCCGTGGAACGCGCCCGCGCCCAGGTCGCCGCCCTGATCGCCGCGAGGCCCGGCGAGATCGTCTTTACCTCCGGCGCCACCGAGGCCAACAACCTGGCCTTGCGCGGCTCCCGAGGGCGCCGCCACGTCATCACGTCGGCGGTCGAGCATCCCAGTATCCTCGACTGCCTGCCTGTCCTTGAGCGGGCAGGCATAGCCACCACCCAGCTGCCCGTTGGCAAACATGGCCGTGTCTCGCCCACGGACCTCGGCGCCGCCATCGACCGCCGCCCCACCCTCATCTCCATCATGGCGGCCAACAACGAGATCGGCACGATCCAGCCCCTGGCGGAAATCGCCACCATCTGCCGGGACCGCGATACACTTTTCCACACCGACGCCAGCCAAATCCTCACCACCCGGCCAATCCATGTCAAAACCCTCGGTCTCGACCTGCTGAGCCTCTCCGGGCACAAGCTCTATGGCCCCATGGGTATCGGCGCTCTCTATGTGCGCGACGGCCTCGATCTCGAGCCCTTATTTTATGGCGGCGCCCAACAGCACGGCCTGCGCCCCGGAACCCTGCCCGTGGCCCTCTGCGTCGGCCTCGGCGAAGCCTGTGCCATCGCCGCGGCCCGGGCCGCCGACGAGCAAAACCGGCTCTTGCTCTTACGCGAACGCCTCTTCGAGGGCCTGCGGGGAATCATCCCCGACATCCGGCGCAATGGCGACCCGGCATCCACCCTGGCCGGTTGTTTGAACGTCAGCCTGCCGGGCATCGATGCGGCGGCCATGTTGTTGGCGTTGCCCGAACTGGCCCTGTCCACCGGCTCGGCCTGTGCCTCGGGCAAGTCCGGGCCATCTCACGTCTTGCTTGCCATGGGCCTCCACCCACGCACCGCCCATGCGGCCATTCGTTTTGGACTAGGCCGGAATACCGTCAAGTCTGATATAGATTTCGCCGTTGCTCGATTTGCATCTTGGTGGGCTGAGGCCGGGAACTAGTATTGTTGGAGGGTAAATGGATCCGCTGTTGATCGACTGGGCAGGCCTGATCCTACGTTGGCTCCACGTCATAACCGGCATCGCCTGGATTGGCTCGTCCTTCTATTTCATCTTCCTCGACGCCAGCCTGCGCGCCAGGAAAACCATGCCCGAGGGCGTCGTCGGCGATAGCTGGCAGGTTCACGGCGGCGGCTTCTACCAAATGCAAAAGTTCGCCGTCGCACCGCCCGAAATGCCCAAGGAGCTACACTGGTTCAAATACGAGGCCTATTTCACCTGGATCACCGGCTTCCTGCTGCTCGCCCTGCTTTATTATCTCGGCGCCGATCTCTTCCTCATCGACCCGGCGGTCATGGACATCGATCCCAACCTGGCGGTGCTCATCGGGATCGCTTCTTTGGCCGGCGGCTGGGTCATCTATGACCGCCTCTGTAAATCCCCTCTCGGCCACAACCAGGCGGCACTGTCACTCGCCGGATTTGTCCTTCTGATAGCGGCGACCTGGGGCTACACCCAGGTTTTCTCCGGCCGTGGCGCCTTCGTCCATGCCGGCGCGCTTATCGGCACCATCATGGTCGGCAACGTCTTTTTCATCATCATCCCCAACCAGAAGAAAATAGTCGCCGACCTGCTCGCCGGGCGTGCCCCCGACCCAACCCTTGGCAAGGCCGGCAAACAACGCTCGGTGCACAACAACTACCTGACACTGCCCGTCATCTTCGTCATGGTAAGCACCCACTACCCCATGACTTTCGACAGCCGCTGGAACTGGCTCATCCTGGCCAGCGTCGTCATCGTCGGTGCTGTTGTCAGGCACTTCTACAACCTCAAACATGCCGGCAAGGGCGAGCAATATTGGCTGCTCCCGGTCGCCGGGGCGTTCATGCTCGTGGCCATAGGACTGTCACTGCCCCCCAGGAGCAAAGTCGCCCTTGAGGATATTCCCCAGGTCAGTTTCGCCGAGGTCCGGCGCATTATCGATGTCCGCTGCGCCGTCTGCCACTCCGCCACGCCCAGTTTCGAGGGCTTCGACAAGCCACCGGCCGGCGTCGTGTTCGACACTCTGCGGGAAATCGAATTATCGACCCAGCGCATCCGGGCTCAGACCGTGAACACCCGTGCCATGCCCTTGGGCAACATCACCGAAATGACCGATGCGGAACGCCAGACCCTCGCCGACTGGCTGGCGCGCGGCGCACCGCTGCAATGAGCCACGCACTTCGCGGCCCCATGCTCAGTTTCAGCGCCGACCCGTCCACGGCGGGGCAGGGGGCGTACGAATATCTTGAGGACGGCCTGTTGGTTGTCGAAAACGGCCGTATCACCCAAATGGGTGACGCCGCCCGGCTGCTGCCCACCCTGCCCGAGGACACCGCCATCGACCATTACCCGGGCAAGCTCATCATGCCCGGCTTTATCGACCTCCACATCCACTACCCCCAGACCCAGGTTATCGCCTCCTATGGTGCCCAACTCCTCGAGTGGCTTGAAAAATACACCTTCGTCGAGGAGCTGAAATACAGCGATCCCGCCCACGCCGCCGCCGGCGCCTCCTTCTTCCTCGACGAACTATTACGCAATGGCACCACCACGGCAGCCGTCTATTGCACCGTCAGCCCCGGTTCGGTTGAGGCTTTTTTCGCCCAATCCCATCGCCGCAACACCCGCATGATCGCCGGCAAGGTGCTGATGGACCGCAACGCCCCCCCGGGCCTGCGCGATACACCCCGGCAGGGTTATGACGACAGCCGCGCCCTGATCGAGAAATGGCACGGGCGTGGCCGCCAGCTTTATGCCGTGACCCCCCGCTTCGCCGTCACCTCGACCGAGGCCCAGTTAGAGGCCGCCGGCACCCTGAAACGCGAATTTCCCGACACCTATCTACAGACCCACATCTCCGAAAACCGCGCCGAGATCGCCGAGGTCGCCCGGCTCTTCCCTTGGTCCCGGTCATACACTCATGTCTACGACCGCTTCGGCCTGCTGGGCGACAAGACGCTTCTGGGCCATTGCGTCCATCTGACAGAGCCCGAGATGCAGCGCCTCTGGGAGACCGCCACGGTCGCCGCCCTGTGCCCCACCTCCAACCTTTTTATTGGCAGCGGCCTCTTCGATCTCGCTTCCCTGCACCGTGCCGAGCGCCCGGTCCGCACCGGCTTCGGCACCGATGTCGGCGGCGGCACCAGCTATTCCATGCTGCAAACCGCTGCCGAGGCCTACAAGGTCATGCAGCTTCAAGGCCAGAACCTGCCCGCCCTCGAGGCTTTTCATACCATCACCCGCGGCAATGCGAACGCCCTCGACCTGGGCGACAAGATCGGCCGGCTCGCCCCGGGTTACGAGGCCGACATCATCGTCCTCGACCCCCTGGCAACCCCGCCCATGCAACACCGCATGGCGACGGCGGCGGGTAACCTGCAAGAAACTCTGTTCGTCCTCATGACCCTAGGCGACGACCGCGCCATCCACCGGACCTATGTCGCCGGCAAGAGCGTCGGCGCTTGACAAGTCATCGCCCACCTATGTCATGAGCGCCGCCGCGGCGTTTCTTTAGGCGCTGGCAAAGGGTCGCAGGCCTATTGCCCCCGATCCGTCGCCAGCCTAACTAATAGGCCGGAAGCACCGGGGAAGGTTATGGCCGGATCAGCCGAGACTTATCGTACCTATCAGGGACCGGCTCTGTTTGCGCGGGGTTTCCGGCCGTTTTTCCTCTCCGCCGGCATATTCGCCGCGATTGCAATCCCCATCTGGCTGCCGCAAATCGGATCTTCCGGCTCGCTCGACGCCCTGGCCTGGCATGCCCATGAGATGGTCTTCGGTTACACATCCGCGGTACTGACAGGCTTCCTGCTCACCGCCATCCCCAATTGGACCGGCCGCTTGCCCGTGACCGGATGGCCTCTGGCCGCGCTCTTCGCCCTATGGATCGCGGGTCGGCTGGTGCCCTTTTTCGCCGAAACCGTCGGCCCCGCGGCGCTGGCGCTCGAGGCGTCCTTCCTCGTTGTCGTGGCTCTTTTTGCGTGGCGCGAAGTGCTTGCCGGTAATAATCGCCGCAACATGCCCATTTGCGTTCTGGTTAGTTTTTTCGCCTTGGCCAATATCCTGTTCTACCTGGAGCCGGTCCTCGGCCTGGAAGCCGGCACAGCCATCCGCGCCGCGTTGGCGGTCATCGCCATGCTGATCACGCTAGTCGGCGGCCGCATAACCCCCAGCTTCACCCGCAACTGGCTGGTCAAACGCAACATCCAGGCGTTACCCGCATCTTTCGGTCGTTTCGATATTGCCAGCCTAGCGGTTGCCGCCGTGGCCCTGGCGTTTTGGGCCATACAACCCACCGCCGCCGCGACCGGCGTTGTCTTGTGGGTCGCCGCGGCCGCGCACTTCCTGCGGTTGGCCAGGTGGCAAGGCTGGCGGACCACAAGCGAGCCGCTCCTGCTGGTGCTGCATATCGCTTATGCCTGGCTACCGGTCAGCTTCGCCCTGCTGGCCCTGAATACCGGAATGTTCGGGCTCTACTGGCCCGCCAACGGCCTCCATGCCCTGACTTCCGGCCTCATCGGCATGATGACGGTGGCGGTCATGACCCGCGCCATTCTGGGCCATACCGGTAGCGAGCTTACCGCCGGCATGGGCACCGCCGCGATCTTCCTGTTGATTTTCTTCGGCGCCGCCTTGCGCGTAGCCGTTCCGGTCCTGCCCTTCGACACGACCGCTGCCCTATATGGCGCGGGCGCTCTCTGGTCTGCCGGTTTCCTGCTCTTCGTTATTATCTACGGCCCCCTGGCAGCGACCCGCGCGGCCGCGTCTTAGTACGAATTGCGGCAGATCAATCACACCGGGTCGATACCGGTATAGTCTTCTATTGGTGTCCCAAGACCACGCGAAGCAACAGGTATGGCCCCTACCATCGACAAACTCCGGCAAGACCACGTAAACCTTGCCAGACTTCTCAGTATCCTGGAGCAGGAACTGGCGGAGTTTGACGCCGCCGGCACGCCCGACTACGACATCCTCCTAAGCATAGCCGAGTATTTTCTTATCTACCCGGACAAGGACCACCATGTTCGTGAGGACTTGGTCTATCGCCGTTTGTTGCTCAGGAACGAGGCCGCCGCCCGCCGCGTCGGTGACCTTGCCCAAGAACACAAGGGAATCGCCCGACGGGTCCGCAAGTTCGCCACGATCATCGGGCACGTCCTCACCGACGCCGTCGTCCAACGAACCACGGTCCACGGCGCGCTTTCAGACTTTGTCGAGGATCAGCGCCGGCACATGCGCATGGAGGAGGAGTTCCTGTTTCCCGCCGCCCTCAACGCCCTGACGGACGCCGACTGGTCGGAGATCGAAGGCCAGATCGAGACTTTTTCCGATCCCCTGTTCGGCACCGACGCCGAAACCCGCTTCGCCGAATTGCACCAGTCCCTACAGGCCATGGCATCCCAAGACCACCCCAACAGCTAGCCCCGCCGGCGCTATAGCAATATGGAGGCCCGGGCCGGAATCGAACCGACGTACAAGGATTTGCAGTCCTCTGCATAACCACTCTGCCACCGGGCCAAGAGGCTGGTATCCAACATTTTTCCGCCCCGCCGTCAACCGGGTCGGGTCTAAGACGCTGACGCCACGCGCGACGCATCGGCATCGGGCCTTTTGTCGCCAATCCGTTCCAGCGTGATGTCGATCCCGCTAACAACGTTACCTTCCGGCTCCACCACGACATCGATCTCCGGCGGCGGCAAAAGTTTCAGGCGCTCCACCTGATCGGGCGAGACCCGCAGCACATAGTTACCAGGCCGCACGAAGTCGAGCAGGTAGAAGCCATCGAACTCGGATTTCACCTCCTTGACCACCTCGCCCAGCTTATTGACGAGTTGCAGCTGAACATTGGAGACCTCGCGCACGCTATCGCCCCGCCGCAAGAACACGGTCCCGTCGATCTCACCCGTCGGCGTCACCGGGAAATCCACAATGACGGTCTTACCGGGCCGTGGCACGACCTCCACACCCTGCCGCGTCGGGATCCAGAACGGATCTTCCAGGCTGCCCAAATCCAGCGCCAGGTTTGTCGGCCGATAGCTCGGCAACCCGGTAATGAACACGATGCCGTTTTCGTCCGTTTCCCCGTCGCGCTGGCGCTCGATCCGCACCCCTTGCAGCGGTTCGTCATCGCCGTCGAACGCGCCATTCTGGTTGCGGTCCAGGAAAACCCGCGCCGACACCGCACCACTCGACGCAATCCCTCTCGGCCGCACGGCAAAGCCTCCATTTCGCGGCTCCCGCCCCAGCGCGAACGACATGTTAAACCCGGCGGAGAAATTACCGTCGTCGGCATAGTCGCCGCTAAGCCCGAGGGCGAAATTCTTGAATGTACGAAAGATACCGGCCGAATAGCTGGTGGTTTTTTCGCCGGTGAGCTGGCGGTTGATCGAGAACCGGGTGCTCAGATCCTGCTCAAAATCGTAATCGGCCGTCAGCGCCACGGTATTGAATACGGCAACGGGATCGAGCCCGTATCCCACCTGGCCGCGCAAGGAGAGCCGGTCGAAGCTCGTGCTTAGCAGAAAGGATCCGCTGGCGCTGGTTGTGGATTCGCTGTCGCCGCCACCGGCCACCTGCAGGTCCAGCGTGTTTGAAGCCGACACCCCGCCAAGAAACACCGAGACCCGGTTGCCGACACTGGCATTGTACCGCCCCGATTCCCGGCGTTCCAGGTCACCATCGAACGAGAACGGAATACGCGGAAG
>QIGO01000069.1 GCA_003230015.1 Alphaproteobacteria bacterium
CTCATGGCCGGGACGATGATCAGCCAGAGAAGATTGTTGCCGATGGATTGCAGAAATTCCGGGTCGCGGAAGGCCCAAATGTAATTGCTGAGGCCGACGAAAACATTGCCGGTGCGATCGAAAAGACTTAAGCGCAGGGTTTCGTAGACAGGATAAACAAGATAGACGCCCAGCAGGAACAAAGCGGGGGCGACAAAAAGCCAAGGACGGATGGCGGAACGCTGGTGCTCGCGGCTGACATAGCGGCCGTCGCGCACACCGTCGACGAGGGCCTTGTCGAGCATCCAGTTGGTGCCGGCGAAATAGAGGATGCTGGCACCAACACCGAGAACGACCGCGAGCAGCGCACCAAAGATCTGTCCCGTCACGCCGAAGCCCCCCTCTTAGTGCGCGCCTTGGCGGTGCGGACCGTGGCCGTTCGTGCCGGGTCCGCACCGCAAACTCAGGGTAGTCTATTTTAGGGCGTCCCAACTACGCTGGATGGCGGCCGCGACCTCTTCGGCCGAAGACCCGCTGACATAATCCACCATGCCAGTCCAGAAGGCGCCGGCACCGATGGCGCCGGGCATCAGGTCGGAGCCGTCGAAACGGAAGGTGGTGGCGTTGAGCAGGATCTCACCCTGTTTGCGTAACGTGTCGTTGGCGTAGGCATCAATATTGACGCCCTTATGGGGGGTGAGAAGGCCTGTCTGGGCCATCCAGATTTCGTTGGCCAACGGTGTTTTCAGATATTCGAGCAGAGCCCGGGCGCCCTCGCTGTCCTGGGTGATGGCCCACAAGGTGCCGGCGCCCAGAACCGGGTTGCCAAGATCCTTTTCGGCAAAGGACGGGAAGTAGAAGAAATCCACGTCGGTGCCAAGCTCGGTTCCATCAGGGAAGAAAGACGGAATGAAACTTGCCTGGCGATGCAAGTAGCAGCGTGCAGGCACATCGAAGAGGCCCTGGGGGCTATCGCGGAAATCGGTAACACCAACCGAAGCCACGCCGCCGTCGACCCAGGCGTCGTTCTTGGCAAAAGTGCCGAACAATTCGATCGCTTCGACTACACGGGGATCATCGAATGGGATTTCGTTGGTGACCCAAGCATCGTAAACATCCGGGGTTTGGGTCCGTAGCATGAGGTCTTCGACCCAGTCGGTGGCCGGCCAGCCCGTGGCGTCACCCGATCCAAGGCCGATGCACCAAGGGGTCTCGCCATCAGCGACGATCTGCTCGCTGAGGGCAATGAGTTCCTCCATGGTCGAGGGGACCTCATAACCGGCATCCTCGAAATTTTCCGGCACGTACCAAACGAGGCTCTTGAGATCGACCTTGTAGAAGAAGCCGTACAGGGCGTCCGTACCGTCGGCGCCAGCGTAGGTGCCGAGGTCAACCCAGGACTGACCGGCAGCATAATTGTCGAGCACCCAAGCCCGAGTCTCATCACCCAAGGGCACCAGACCGCCCTTTGACGCCTGATCGGCGGCGAGGCCCGGTTGGGGGAAAACAGCCAGGTTCGGCGGGCTGCCGGCCTGGATATCAATGACGATCTGCTGTTCGAAACTGTCGGAACCGGCATAAGCCACGTCGGCGCCGGTGGCGTTCTCAAAATAGGCCAGCATGCTTTCGGCCAAATCGCGGTCGGCGCCAAGCCAGGGCCCGAGTACGGTGATCTCTTGACCGCTGAGATCCATGGCGTCGAATTTCTGGAGGTCATCCCAATTGAAACGGGGATCCTCGCCGATGGGGAATTTCAGCTCCTGCGCAATGGCCGGCGCGGCAAGCATGACCGACAGGACGACGGAGCCGAAAGCCAGAGCCGTGCGCCGGTTAAGAACCCGACGCGGACGCGTGTGGCGCGAATTATCCAATGTTCTGAATGAATCTTTACTTGTATGCATCATTCTTTCCTCCCGAAGACGCAGATTGATCAACCGGTAAGCGCCCTTCTCAGCCGCTTCTGAATGCATTAAGATAAAGGTATCTGTGAATTCTTGGCCGGTCAAGCGGGCCTTGAATTCCTTGCCGGTCAAGCCGGCTGTGGGAAATGCGTGGTATGTCGGATCGGAAAAAACAGAAAACGGCGACGCTGGAGGATATCGCGGAAGCCGCCGGGGTGTCGCGGACGACGGCATCGAATGCGTTCAACAGACCGGACCAGCTTTCGTCGGCCGTACGTGACAATATTATGGATATTGCCGCGCGGCTGAAATATCCCGGGCCCAACCCGATGGCGCGCCGGTTGCGCTCGGGCCGGGCGGGGGCGGTCGGTGTCGTGTTTGGAGATTCTCTTAGTTACGCCTTTAGCGACAGTGCGGCGATTGCCTTTCTGCTGGGGGTGGGTCAGGCCTGCCAAGACGCGGGGCAAAGCCTGTTACTGATCCCGACGGACGCGACCAGTGCGGCGCAGGCGACGATTACCGATGCCATTGTCGATGGGTTTATCGTCTATACGACGCCCAATGAAACCGTCGTCAGCCAAGTGCTGGCGCGGAATCTGCCGGCGGTCAGCGTTGACCGCCTGCCAATATTCGGCTGCGCGGCGGTGCGGATCGAGGACCGGGCGGGTGCCCGGTTCGCGGCGGAGCATGTGCTGGCCCTGGGTCACCGCCGGATCGCGGTGTTGGTGGCGAGACTGCAACCGGAACCTAATTCGGGGCCGGTCGACCGCCAAAGGTTGGAGAAAGTCAGTTATGTGGTGAGCACGGACCGGCTGGCCGGCTATCTTGACGCCATTAAGGCGGCGGGGGTCTGTGTGAGCGAGGTGGCGATCGAAGAACGGCCGACCAATAGCGAGGATGCGGGCTATACAGCGGCGCGGGCGGTGCTGTCGCGGCGGCCGCGGCCAAGCGCCATTCTGGCGATGAGCGACCGCATGGCGTTCGGGGCCATGAAGGCCGCCGATGAACTGGGCCTCAGTGTGCCGGGTGACCTATCCATCGTCGGATTTGACGATATCGCGGCGGCGCAGTCGGCGCGGCCAGCGCTGACGACCGTGCGCCAGCCGCTGATCGAGAAAGGTCTGGTCGCCGTGCGCGAACTGCTCTCGGGCAGCGGCGACTCCCCTGCCCCGCTGGCGGTGCAGCTTGTCGTGCGCCAATCCACGGGGCCGGCGCCGGGCGGCTAACCTGCATTTGAACTGATCCAACCCATAAACGGCATCGCGATATTCGTTACGGCCAAGAGGGCGATCGCGATGAAGGTCAGTCGCATTCCGTGAGACCTCAGGGACATGTTGCCGGTCGTGAAAGCGAAGGCATAGCCGTGCATCGATCTGCCGGCGAGCAATGTGGCGGCAAGTATTAACAACGGAATCGTGCCGACCGATTGCAACTCGGCGATGAGAAGCAGCAGGACGCCCATGGGTGCATATTCGGTTAAATTGGCTTGCCCTCGTAGGGCGCGGCGAAGCTCTGCGTTATCGCCGTCGCCGAGTGAGATTCTGTTCGTTCGACGTAATTTGATTACTCGAACACTGAGAACCAAAAGGAGCAGCGAGAGCAGTCCTGCGGTTATCGCGGTTACCGGAATGTTCATGCGCCATCTCCGCTGTAGCGGTGCCGATGCACCCGGTTTGCGACCATATTTCGTTCCTACATTTTGTCAAGTCACTTGCGGCTAGTTTGCTCGCCATGCATATTCGGAGGATGAGCAAAGGCTATAACCAGGCGTGTCCGGTGGCGCACACCCTCGAAGCCGTCGGGGAAAAGTGGACAATTTTGATACTCCGCGACCTGCTGACCGAGGGGCCGCGGAAGTTTCAGGATTTCGAGGCATCATTGCCGGGGATCGCGCCAAATACCTTGTCAGCGCGCCTGAAAAGTCTGTTGGCAAACGGTATTATCGAAAGCCAGCTCTATTCCGAGCATCCGCCGCGGGCCGTGTACCGGCTGACCGCCAAAGGCAAGGATCTGGGCCGGATCGTCGCGGCCATGCGCAATTGGGGACGGCGGTATGGCGAATAGCATTTCCGACTGTGGGACTATGGCGACGCGCCGAGCTGGGGCAGCCAGGTGGCCAATGCCGGGAAGATCACTATCAGTGCGAGGATGATGAGTTCGAGCCCGATAAACGGCAACGCGGCGGCATAGATCTGGCGCAATGTGATCGACGGCGGGGCGACGCCCTTCATGACATAGAGCAGCAGGCCGAAAGGCGGTGTCGTGAAGCTGATCTCCATGACGATCAGCATGAGGATGCCAAGCCACAGGAGATCGATATCGAGCTGTTGGGCCAGGGGAATGAAAAACGGGACGGTGATCATGATCATGCTGACCTGGTCCATAAAGGCACCAAGAATCAACAGCGCCAGCAGCATGCTGACGAGGATGACCGTTTTGGTCGCCCCGAAGGAGACGATCAGCGCCAATAGACCATTGGTGGCGCCGGAAAAGGCCAGGATCTGCGAGAATGTCACCGACGCAACGATTATGAAAAGGATCATTACCGAGACCTTGGCGGTCTCGCGCAGGGCGGTGAGCAGGGCGGTGAGCGTAAGGGAGCGGTAGGCCGCCGCGGCGATTGTCGCGGCGACGCAGCCGATGGCCGCGGATTCCGTCGGCGTGGCCCAGCCGGCAAGAATGCTGCCAACGACAACCGCGAAAATGGCGAACAGCGGGACGACATAGATGAGAAAGGGCACGGCGCGCTCGCGCAGCGACAATCTGCCAACGTCGTAGGGTGGGGCGAGGCTGGGATCGAGGGCGCAACGGCCGACGACATAGGCGAGGAAAATCACGCTCATCATCAAACCGGGAACGATGCCGGCAATGAGCAGTTTGGTGATCGAGATGGTGGCAAGGCTGCCCAGCAAGACCGCCAAAGCGGATGGCGGGATCAGCATGGCGATGCCGCCGGTCGCCATGATCGGCCCCATGGCCATCGAGGGATGATAACCGCGGCGGAGCATGTCGGGCAGGAGGAGTTTTCCGAGCACCGCCGTGTTGGCCAGCGTCGAGCCGGAAAGCGAGGAGAACATGGTGCCGCCGAGGACCGAGACGACCGATAGGCGCCCGGGAACCCGCGCAATCGCCTTGTCCACGGCATCAATGGCGCGCAACGCGACGCCGGTGTGGAAGAGGATTTCGCCCATCAACAGGAACAGGGGTATGGGCGCCAGGGAAAAGGTCGTCAGGGACGCCATGGCGTTGCGGACGAGCTGATTCAGCCCGGCTTCACCGCCAAGAAAGATCAGGGCGCCGATGATGTTGACGCCGAAAAAAGCGAAGGCGACGGGCAGGCCCAATCCCATGAAGACGACGAGCGTGCCGAGCAGCAAGAGAAGCGCTAATTGCCACTCCATGCTAAACGTCCGCCGTCTTGCGGGGCCGGGAAGCGATCCGGAGGGCGAACTCGATGGCAAGCAGGGCGGCCGATATGGGGATCACCGATAACAACCACCATTCCGGGAACACCAACTCCTTGATGATCAGTGAGCCGATATTGTTGGCGTCGGCGGCAGCCGAGAAACCGAAATAAAGCAGAACAAGGGAGATGGCGAGGCCGATACTGTCGACCAGGGTATCGATGGCCGCCGCGACATGGCGCGGCAGTGCTGCAACCAGAACATCCACGCGCACATGGGCGCCGAGGCTGAGGACCCAGGGGGCGGCCAGAAATGTCGAGACGAAGAGCACATATTCGGCGACTTCGATCAGCCAGGGCAGATTTCCCCAGCCGAGATTCCGCAGAACCACGTCGAGGGTTACCGTCAGGGCGATCAGCCCCAACGCGACGCCAGCCAACAGGCCCAGCCCAGCAAGAAATTTGTGGAAGTAGCCCTGTAGCGCCCTCAGCGTACCGCTCCGACAAAGCGGCGCCGGCCCGATGGTGCCCGGGCCGGCGCGTGG
>QIGO01000135.1 GCA_003230015.1 Alphaproteobacteria bacterium
CGCCGAAACGGCTTCGGTCGGCTGGCACTGCTCGAAGCCGAACATTTTCTCAAAGACGCCGGATATCACCGCATTCTCGCCTTCGTCAAGGTTGAGAATAATGTCTCCCACCACCTGTTCGAAGGCGCCGGCTATCGCATTGAGAAAGACACATGGGTGCCGGCGACGGCCCGGCGCCAAACCTTCCACGTGACCCAGTTTGCCCGCACGATTCCATAACGAGGGAGCGGGCAAACCCTGATGAGAAAGCTGGCGGTAATCCCCGCGCGCGGCGCTTCGAAGCGGCTGCCCCGCAAGAACATCCTGTCTTTCCGGGGCCGGCCAATGATCGCCTGGACTGTTCATGCCGCCCTGGAATCCCGGCTCTTCGACACCGTCCTGGTAACCACCGACGATGACGAGATAGCGGCCTGCGCGACCCTGCCTGGCGCCACCCTCGACCGTCGTCCTGCCCACTTGGCGGCCGATAACGTGCCGCTCACGCAAGTCCTGACATACATCCTGGAAAAATCTGGCGCTGGTTATGATAACGTGTGCTTGTTGATGCCCAACTGCCCCCTGCGTGACGAGGCGGATATCAAAGCCTCCTTCGCGCGCTTCGCCGGCACATCGGCCTGCGCCACCATGTCGGTGGTTGCCTATGATTGGCGGCGCCCCGAATGGGCTCTGCTGGAGACCGACGGCTACATTCATTCCGCCTCGGTCCAAGACCGCCACGCCGTTGCCTCCCGGCAGCACTTAATGTGTCCCTCGGGCGCCATTCGCTGGGTCCATGTGGACGGTTTCCTGCGCCAACCGACATTCTATCCGCAGCGCCTGACCGGCTTCGAGATGCCATGGCATCGCGCCATTGACATCGACGAAGCCACCGACCTCGAGTTGGCGTCCTGTGTCGGCCATGCCCTTGACTCTGGTTTCCGATTCACGGACGGCCATTGACCAAGCCCTTATGCGTCATTCCTGCCCGTGCCGGGTCCAAGCGTCTGGCCGGCAAAAACACCGCAACGGTCGCCGGCAAGCCCATGCTGGCCTGGACCATCGAGGCCGCCAAACAGAGCGGCATTTTTGACGCCGTCTATGTGTCCACTGAGGACGACACAACCGCCTCGATTGCCCAACAATTCGGCGCCATCGTGCCCTACCGCCGCCCAGCGGCATTGGCCGGCGACAAAGTGACAAATGTCGCGGTCGCCCTGCATTTGCTCGACCATCTCAACGGCGGCGATACCCAATACGATACCATCGTCTGCCTTCAACCCACCTCGCCCTTACGCACCGCCGCCCATATTCGCGACGCGTTGCAAGAATTTGTCACCTCGCAAACCGACTACCTGCTCAGTGTCACGGTGATTGATCCCCACTACTTCCATTGGGCGCTCGAGCAACGCGACGGCGCCTGGGCACCCTTTTTCGGCAGCAAATTCCTCACAATTCGCCAGGATTTGCCCCAGGTATTTCGCCCCAACGGCGCCATCAAGGTCGCTAAGGCAGCGGCACTTCGCATTGACGAAAATTTTTTCGGCGCTGACATGAGCGTCTATGCGATGCCTGAGGACGCCTCCGTCCACGTTGCCACCAAGACCGACCAGCTCGTCGCCGACGCCCTTTTACGTGGCGGCCAGTCAGCATGACCGCGCCGGACGGCACCCTTGCCGGCAACGTCGCGGTCGTCACCGCCGGCTGCGCCGGCCTCGGTCTTGCAGTGGCGCGGCGCCTTGTTGAGGACGGCGCCACGGTCATCGCCACATCGCGAGACCCGGCGACGGTCGCGCGCTGCAACGAGCAGTGGGCTGATACAGGCCAGACGCTTGTCGCCCGCCAGCTCAATTTCGAAACCGCTCAATGCGATCGTCTTTTTTGCGACATCGCCGAGACATTCGGTGGCGTCGACATCCTAGTCAATGCGGCCGCAGGCCGTGGATCCGCGAGGACGGTGGAGCAGACAGGTTCGCCGGATCTGCTCGAGCATTACAGCGCCACGGTGCTGACCGCCTTCAACTGCAGCCAAAGCGTCGTCAAGAACAGCGAACGGACTCACATCAAAAGCATCGTCAATATCGGGTCGATCTACGGCGTCTTGGCGGTGGATCACCGCATCTACGACGATCCCGAGCGCCAAACCCCCGTCGGTTATGCCTGCGCCAAGGCCGCTCTTGTTCAATTGACTCGATATCTCGCGGCCTATTGGGGCCCGCGCGACATTCGCGTCAATTGCGTCAGCGTCGGTGGCATCGCGCGGGATCAGGATGAGCAGTTCCGCCACCGCTACAATGCCCGCGTGCCCCTCGGCCGCATGGCGCAGGCTTCCGAGGCCGCCGATGTCGTTGCCTTTCTGGCCGGCCCGCGCAGCAGCTACGTTACCGGCGCGAACATCATGGTCGATGGCGGCCTGCACATTTGGTGATCGGTCCAACGCCGCCATGATCGGGATCATCGACTATAGCGCCGGTAACATTCGCTCGGTCAAAAACGCCCTGAGCTGGATCGGCAGTGAATCCCGCCTGATTGGCGAACCCCGGCACTTGAGGGACGTCTCCGGTGTCATTCTGCCCGGCGTCGGCGCCTTCGGTCCGGCGATTGCGGAACTGGAACGAACCGGCCTCGCCGATGCCATACGCGAATGGGCAATCGAGCGTCAGCGGCCCCTCTTCGGCGTCTGCCTTGGCATGCAGCTCCTGGCGCGGCGCAGCGACGAGGACGGTGAGCATCTCGGACTAGGCATCGTGCCCGCCGACATCATTGCCCTGCAACCACGCCAATCAGCGCGCATTCCCCATGTCGGCTGGAACATAGTCGAGAAGGCGCGGCCGTCCCGGATCTGGGGTGAATTGGACCACGCAACTTGTTATTTCGCTCACAGTTTCCACCTGGCCTTCGCCGAAGCCAGCGATATTGCTGTTTACGTTGCCGGCAAAACCAACCACGGCGAGCAATTTGTCTCGATGCTTGAGCACGACAATGTCATGGGCGCCCAATTCCATCCCGAAAAGAGCCAATCCGATGGCCTGGCGATCTTGCGCAATTTCGTTGACGCCGCGCAATCATGGTAAGGAAGCGCCTCATCGTCTCCCTGCTTCTGCGCAACGGCTTGGTCGTGCAAAGTGTCAACTTCCAGCACACCAACATCGTCGGCGACCCCAAGGTCGCCATCGAGTTCTTCAACGCCTGGAACGCCGACGAGATCATACTGCTGAATGTCACCCGCGACGATAACAGCACTTCCGCCTTCCACGCGATCCTCGAGCATGTGGCCCGGCATTGTTTTCTACCCCTGACCGCCGGCGGTTGGGTGCGCTCTCTCGACGACGCCAATCGCCTGCTTCGCCACGGCGCCGACAAGATCGTCGTCAACACAGGCGCGGCGCAACGGCCGCAACTGGTGACCGAATTGGCGCAACGTTTTGGCAGTCAATGTATCGTCGCTTCCATCGATGTCCGTCAAATCGATGGCGCGTATGAAGTTTTCATCGATCGCGGCCGCACACCCCTAGGGTCGACGCCCGAAGCACATGCGTCTCGCCTTGCCGCGGCCGGGGCCGGCGAAATCATGCTCACATCCATTGACCGCGACGGCAGCCTCCAGGGATATGACCTTGACCTGTTGCGGGCCGTTTCGGCTGCCGTCGATATTCCGGTTATCTCGTTCGGCGGTGTCGGCCACTGGCAACATTTGGTCGACGGTCTGAAGGCCGGTGCCGACGCCGTCGCCGCCGGCAACATCTTTCATTTCACCGAGCAGAGCACCCGCGCCGCCAAGCATTTTCTGCGCGATGCCGGCATGCTCGTTCGTTAGTTTAGGCACACCAGAGGCACTTTGATGAATTATTGCGCGCGTTGTCTCTATCCGGAGAACGCCAAGCCCTACATCATTTTCGATGACCAGGGAGTCTGCAGCGGCTGCCGGGTCGCCGAGGCTTACGACCAGGTCGATTGGCCGCAACGCGAGCGCCTGCTGCGCGAAACTCTCCAGGGCTACCAGTCAAGAGCCCGCGACGCCCACGCCCACTATGACTGCATTATCCCGGTCAGCGGCGGCAAGGACAGCCATTACCAGGTTCATCTCATCAAGAATGTTTACGGCCTCAACCCGCTCCTGGTCACCTACAATCACCTGTTCAACGCGCCCCTGGGCTTGCGCAATCTCGAAAACCTCTTTCAGCGCATGAGCTGCGACCTGGTGCGTTTTTCCAGTGGCCCCGAGACCGTGCGCAAAATATCGAAACACATGCTCAAGCAAGTCGGCGACCCGACCTGGCATTATCATGCCGGCATCCTGACCGTGCCCATACAGATGGCGGTAAGGTTCAATATTCCGCTTATTATTTGGGCGGAGAACAACTTTTCCAATCTTGTCGGCACGTTCAACCCCCAGGACATGGTGGAATTCAGCCGCAAGCACCGCAAGGATTTTGGCCTGCGCGGGGTCGAGGCCGACGAGTTGATTGGCCCGGACAGCGGCCTCGAATGGTCCGACATCGGGCCCTTCCTGTACCCCGACGACGATGACATCGAACGGGTCGGCGTGCGCGGTATCTATCTCAGTAATTTCATCCGCTGGAACGAGCATGAGCAGGCGCTGGCCATGCACCGCACCTACGACTTCCAGCCCAGTGCCACGACCCGCGAGCGCACCTTCAACCGCTACGCAAAACTCGACGACCTGCACGCCAATGGCGTTCACGACTATCTGAAATATCTAAAATTCGGCTATGGCCGCGCCACCGATGACGCCAGCACCCATATTCGCGCCGGCCTCATGACACGCGAGCAGGGTATCGAGCTTGTCCGCAAGCACGACCATGCACGCCCCAGCGACCTCGAAACCTGGCTCGATTTCGTCGACATGAGCGAAAGCGAGTTTTTTGCCAGTATTGATGCCCTGCGCGACCCGCAAATCTGGGATCGCGCCCCCGATGGCCAGTGGATCGCCACCGACTCGGTGGCCAACCACATCGACGGCCCGGCCGTTACCGACGCCCGTCTACCTCTCAAACCCAATGCCAACTATGATTTCCCACGCGGTCGTTATGCCATGTCGGATCCACGCTGGCTGCTTGAATATGATGGTTACAAATATCTCTGAGTCACAGCAATGACCCCACGCACAATTCTCATATTCTCGCGCATTGATTTCGCGTGGCTCAACCCGATCCTCATGGCGCGGCTGCGGGCCCGCTATGGCATCCGCTTTGTCATCGTCGTGCCCAGCCGCAAATGGGTCGATTTCTACGAAAAGCACTGCCAGGCCGCCGACCGCATCATCTGTTCCCGCGATGTCGAGGCTGAAATTGCCAACCGGCCTTGCGACGAGGATCTTGAGTTCGAGCAGGCCCGCCAGAACGAGCACAGATACGGTGTCGTTTACCTACGGGACATTCTGCAGCAAGCCCGGGATATCTCCGCCCGTTGGCTCCAATACGCACCCAACAGCCCGTTCTCCCGCCTCGATCCGCCACCGCTTTCCGAGCTCTGCAAGCGCACCAACGCCTATCTGGCCTATTTCGAGAACCTCTTCGACAGCGAGAATATCGACTTCGTCATAGAACGTCCGGGCGATCTATTTTCCACTTCTTGCATTGTCGCCGCCGAACACCGGCAAATCCCCACGACCTTCTGGCTGCCCGCCCGCCACAAGAGCTTTGTCATGTGGTCCGTCGGCCCCTATCTTGGCCACGATGTGATTCAAGCCAAATACCAAGAATTGCCGGACCAGCCGCCGATCCCTCTCGACGACATTCGGCCGCCGGACGACTCAAGGCCCAACTTCGAAAAATTACAAAAACTCCGATCCTTCTCGACCTTGGCACGCCA
>QIGO01000097.1 GCA_003230015.1 Alphaproteobacteria bacterium
CTGGCCGGCGACCCCGCCGATCGCACGAATTACCTGATCGGCGTTAAGCACGAGCCCAATGGCCGCGGCGGGTCCAGCGCCATGCACAGCCAGCTACGCGAGGGCGCGACAGTCAAGATCAGCACACCGAAGAATAATTTCGGCCTGCGCAGGAATAGCGGCCATAGCCTTATCCTGGCCGGCGGCATCGGCGTCACGCCTCTGCTGAGCATGGCCCAAGCCCTGGCCAGCAAAGGGGCGGCATTCGATTTCCACTATTTCGCCCGTTCGGATAGCGAGCTGGCATTCCGCGATCTCATCGCCAGTAGTGGCTGGGCGAGCCAAGTGGCTTACCACTTGGGGCTAGTGCCACCGCCGCTCAACGATGTTTTGGAAAATATCCTGCGCGGCCCCGGACCCGACGATACCGTTTATCTCTGCGGGCCGGGCCCGTTCATGGATGTCGTTCAATCCTGCGCCCAAAAGGCCGGCTGGCCGGCTAACGCCGTGGTTTTGGAGCATTTTTCCGCCGACCCGCCCAAACTCTCCCCCGCCGCTAACGAGTTTGTTGTTAGACTTGCCAGGCGCGGTGTGGAATTGATTGTGCCGTCCGACAAGGCGATCATCGAGGTGTTGCGGGAGGCCGGTATCGATGTCCAGACAAGTTGCGAGCAAGGGGTTTGCGGTACATGTGTGACCCCGGTGCTCGCCGGCGAGCCCGACCATAATGATATGTTTCTCAGCGCTGAGGATCGGGCAGGGGGTAAGCTGTTCACCCCTTGCGTATCGCGCTCGAAATCGAAACTTCTGGTATTGGACATCTAACCGCAGGGGCCGCTTTAACCTAATGTTGAAAAAGCGACGCCCCTTGGCACTAAGTGTCTTATGAAAGCAAGCAGTGATGCCACAATCTCGTCCTCCGATCGGGACCAAGAGGCGCCGCTTTTAGAGCTGGTTGGCGTCACCAAGGCATTCCCCGCCGTCCTCGCCAACGATGACGTCTCTCTGCGAATACAACCCGGTGAAATTCGCGCCATATTGGGCGAAAACGGTGCCGGGAAGAGCACTCTGGTAAAAATCATCTACGGCGTCCTGGTGCCTGACGCGGGTGAGATCAGATGGCGCGGAGAGAAAGTCGCCATCCGCAATCCCGCCCATGCCCGGGCGCTGGGCATCGGTATGGTGTTTCAGCATTTTTCTCTCTTCGAGACCCTGACGGTCGCCGAGAATATCTCTCTGGCGACAGCGCAGAGCCCGGCCGAATTGGAGCCGGCCATTGTCGAATTCGGCGATCGTTTTGGCCTCCCGGTGGAGCCCCGGGCGCTGGTCCATTCATTGTCGGTTGGCGAGCGCCAGCGCGTCGAGATTATCCGCTGCCTGCTCCAGGACCCGCGATTGATTATCATGGACGAGCCCACATCCGTCCTGCCGCCCAGCGGCATCCCCCCCCTTTTCGAGACCATACGCAAGCTGACCGAGCAGGGCCGCGCCGTCTTGTTCATCAGTCATAAGCTCGAGGAGATCCGCTCCTTGTGCCACCAGGCCACGGTGATGCGTGGCGGCAAGGTCATTGCTTCCGTCGACCCCGCGAAAGAAACCAATGAATCCCTGGCGCATTTGATGATCGGGCGCGACATCCCGCACCCTGAGCGCGAAGCGGCCACACCGGCGGAAAATGCTGCCATGGCGGTGCGGGGACTGACCTACACACCGCCGGATCCTTTCGGCACAATATTGCGCGACATCAGCCTGTCTCTGCACCCGGGCGAAATCGTCGGCATCGCCGGCGTCTCGGGCAATGGGCAAAGGGAACTGGCCGCGGTTCTGTCCGGCGAGACCATGTTGCCGTCGAGCCGGCGCGATCAAGTCGTCATCGATGGCAATGCCTGCGGCGACATCGACAGCGGCAAGCGGCGCTCTCTCGGTCTCGCTTTCGTGCCCGAAGAACGCAACGGGCGCGGCGCCGTGCCCGAAATGGACCTGACAAAGAATGCGCTGCTCACCGCCCACTCATTTGGTTTGACAAAACGTGGCTTTATCCAGAGACCCGCCGCGCGCGCCTTTGCCGAACGGTGCATCGCCGAAATGGATGTGCGCTGTGGCGGTTGGGACGCCGAAGCCCGCAGCCTCTCCGGCGGTAACCTGCAGAAATACATCATTGGCCGCGAGATCCGCCTGCAACCGCAAATACTCATCGCCTCGCAACCCACCTGGGGTGTCGATGTCGGTGCTGCCGCGGCGATCCGCCAACAGCTTGTGGATTTGCGCGACGGCGGCGTCGCGATCTTGGTCATCAGCGAGGAGTTGGAGGAGTTGCTGGAGATCGCCGACCGCTTGCACGTGCTTTTCCGCGGTCATCTGTCGCCATCCATCGAACGCGCGCGGGCCAATACGACGCTCATCGGAGACTTCATGACCGGTGGATTCTTGGCTGCGGATCAGGCCCCGGGTACGGCAAGCCTATGATCAAGATGCCCTGGGTCATCGAGACCAAGAGTCATCGCTCCCCCTATGCCCCGCTGTTAGCACCCCTGGTTGCCGTCGCGATAACCGTCTGCACCGGGATTATTCTGTTGTCTCTGCGTGGCGTGCCGCCGGGCAAGGCGCTCTTCTTCCTGTATTTCTCGCCATTTTCGAGCGCCTTCAACATCAGCGAGGTGTTTCTCAAAATGGCGCCTTTGTTGCTGATCGCCCAGGGTCTGGCCATTGGCTTTCGCGCCAAGGTCTGGAATATCGGCGCCGAGGGCCAACTCTTGCTCGGGGCCATTGGCGCCAGCCTGTTGCCGATCTTTTTCAATGACAGTCAGAACCCCCTGATGCTGCCCGCGATGGCGCTCATCGGCGGTTGTTTTGGCATGGCCTGGGCCGGCATCGCCGCCTGGGTGCGTGTCCGTTTCAACGCCAATGAGATCCTGGTGACGCTGATGCTCAACTCCATCGCGTTGCAGCTGCTTTTCTACCTCGTGGCAGGGCCGTTGCGCGATCCATTCGGCTTCAATTTTCCCCAATCGGCACTGTTCCCGGAAGTCGGTATGCTGCCGATCCTGGTCGATGGATTGCGCGTCAATATTTCGATTTTCTTCGCCGTGATTGTAACCTTGCTGGCTTGGCTGTTTGTCGAGCGCAGCATGATCGGCTACAAGTTGGAGGTCGGCGGCACCGCCCCCGATGCCGCGCGTTACGCCGGTTTTGGCGAAGGACGCGCCATTTGGATCGCGTTGCTCATTGGCGGGGCCGCCGCGGGATTGGCCGGCGCCTTCGAGGCTGCCGGGCCCTTGGGTCAATTGCAGCGCAACATATCGCCCGGTTATGGTTTTGCCGCCATCATCGTCGCCTTTCTTGGCGGCCTGCGGGCCATTGGCATCCTCTTCGCCGCATTTTTCATGGCCGTGATTTTTGTTGGCGGCGACATCGCCCAAACTTCGGCGGGCGTGCCTTTTGCCGTCAACATCGTGCTGCAGGGTGTTCTGCTGGTGACCTATCTTGCCGCCCGGGTTTTTGTCGATTACCGGGTGCGCTTTGGCACCAAGCGGCGCCTGCCTGAAGGTGCTCACTGATGCTGACACTCACATTCCTATTGTCGGGAACGCTCCTGGCGGCAACGCCCCTGTTGATCGCCGCTCTGGGCGAGTTGGTGGTCGAGAAGTCGGGCATTCTCAATCTCAGTATCGAGGGCATGATGGCGTTCGGTGCCGTCATCGGATTTATCGTCGTTACCAAGACCGATGGATATTGGCTTGCCATCGCGGTGGGCGGCCTCGCCGGCTCGGCCTTGTCGGTCGTCTTTGGCGCCGTCGTGTTAGTCACCTTGGGAAACCAGGTGGCCACGGGCATTGCCGTGGGCATTCTCGGCCTCGGATTGTCGGCGCTCATCGGCCAGCCTTTCGAAAGCTCAACCGTCGCACCCATGGCCAAAGTGGCCATTCCCGTACTCTCGCAGCTGCCCATCGTCGGCCGTGGTTTATTCAACCATCCGGCAATTGTTTATTTGGCGCCTGTACTGGCCTTTGCCATTTGGTTCATGCTCATGAAAACCAAGGTCGGTCTGATTATCCGCGCCGTTGGAGAATCGCCGGAATCGGCCCACGCCATCGGCTACAACGTCAACGCGGTCCGCTTTGCCGCCATATTGTTCGGCGGCTTCTTGGCCGGCGTGGCCGGCGCCTTTATCTCCATCGCCTCGACGACGCTGTGGGCCAATGGTTTGATTGCCGGCCGCGGCTGGATTGTCGTGGCCTTGGTGGTTTTTGCGACTTGGCGCAGTGGCCGCATCGTCATTGGCGCCTATCTCTTTGGCGCCGCCACGATTGGCGAGCTGCTGGTCCAGAGCTTCGGCATCGCCATTCCATCACAATTGCTGACCAGCATACCTTTCATCGCCACCATCGTTGCCATCGTTCTATTGTCTATGGATGGCCGCAGCATACGTCTTAACGCCCCGGTATCTCTGGGGCGTGTTTACCAGGTAACGCAATAGGATACAGAACAGGGAGGATTACTTATGCGTTTTAAAACATCCATATGGCTGGCTGCCGCCGGTCTGTTACTCGCGGCGGGATCTGCTCAGGCCCAGGAGATGACAATCGGGTTCATCTACCCGGCACCGGTCGCCGATGTGGGTTGGGCCAAGCAACTCGACCTTGGCCGCGAAGCCATCGAGGCGGAATTCGGCGACAAAGTGAAGACCGTGGTTGTCGAGAATATTCCGGAGGGCCCCGACGCCACCCGCATCATGAACCAGATGGTCACTGACGGCGCTGACTTTGTCTTGCTGGGATCGTTTGGCTATATGAACGACGGCCTGCGTTTGGCCGGCCGCAATCCGGACGTCGCTTTCCTTCATGCCAGCGGCTTTAAACAGACGAAAAACTTCGGCACGTTCACGCCGCGCAATTATGAAGGTTTCTATCTCGGCGGCCTCGCCGCCGGCATGGTGACTAAGACTAACGTCCTCGGCATCGTTGGCGCCTTTGCCATTCCTGAAGTCGTGGCCGAGGTCAATGCCATAACCCTGGCCGCCCGCAGGAGCAATCCCGACATCGAGGTCAAGATCATCTGGCTGAACTCGTGGTTCGACCCGCCGAAGGCGCAGGATGCGGCGCGCGCGTTGGTTTCCCAGGGTGCCGATGTTTTGTTCTCCCTCCATCAGGATACGCCCTCCGTGGTCAATGTGGCCGAGGCGGAAGGCGTCTATGTCGTCAACACCGGCTCGGACATGAGTGCCTATGGCCCCAACGCGGTCTTGGCCTCGGTGACCATGGATTGGTCGGAATATTTCGTTCGCGAGGTTGGGGCGGCCCTGGAAGGAAACTTCAACGGTGCCGACTTCCGCGGCGGGCTTAAGGATGGCGCGGTCAAAATGAAGGCCTGGAGCAAGGATCTGACGGCCGAGCAGCTTGCTGAAATCAAGGCAACCGAGGCCATGCTGATCAGCGGTGAGTTGCACCCCTTTGCCGGACCGCTCCGCGATCAGAAGGGAGACGAGCGTGTCGCGGCGGGCGAGAACCTCCCCGATATAGAAATCTTCGGCATGAACTGGCT
>QIGO01000224.1 GCA_003230015.1 Alphaproteobacteria bacterium
CGCGCCGCGGCGGCCACCGCATCGGCCTCTTCCCCATCCATGAATATTGGGTTGATATAGGTCGCCCGGATGACCTCGACGCCGCCCGCGACGACAAGTCACCCCACCGGCGTCAGGCATGACAGCACTTCAACACTCACCATCATAGGCAGGTGCAGAACAGTGTCAGTCCAACCGCAACCGAGCCACCCCGAAACCGACCCCGGCACGCCGGCCCCGGCCACGTTCACGACCGCGTTTGGCGAGCAGATCGCGCTCAATCCCGATTATCTGGAGCGGGTCGGCAAATCGGTGCGCGGCGACACCCTCTCTACAACGTCCAATACAAGACAATGGCGCCGCCGCTCTCACTCGGCGCCTTCGCCTACAAACATTACGAAGCCTGCATGACCTTCGATGCCCTGCGCTACGCCGGTGTCCCCCTCGCATTCGAGTCCATGCTCGATATCGGCTCCGGCTTCGCCACCCTGCCGCGCACGGCCTGGGTTCGCAACTATGCCCGCGACGTCACCGCGCTCGACCTGTTCCCTTATGGCGAGTCGGCCCTAACCAACCGGCGCACGCGCCAGTTGCTGGCTCTCGTCGCCCTGGCAGAGCGCCTGCGGCTGCGCCAGCTAAGCGGTCCTTTTGGCAAGTGGGATTCGATTGTCGCCAGGGAGAACTTCACGCTGCCGCCCCTGCGCGCCACCGGCAAGTTTGATTATCTTGTATCCGACGTCTTCGATCTTGCCGGCAGCCACGACTGGATCAATTCGAGCCTGACGCTGACCCACTTCGACCACCGCGAGTTGTTCCCAAAAGTCCGCGACCTGCTCACCGACGGCGGCATTTTCACCTTTACGGTTGAATGCTGGTGGTATCCCATAAACTCGACCCAAATCGCCGGCATGGCACCCTATCTTTGCCAGCGCCTCGGTCTGGATGATTTGACCCGGTATTTCGAGACCGTTCAGCCCGACATCGACACCAAGAAAATCGCCGACGTCTACAATTATTACCGCGACCCATCGCACCCCACCGCCTCCGACTACGTCGCCACCGCCGTCAAGAACGACCTCCATCCCATCTTCGTGCACCGCCACATGAATACCCGCGCCCACAGCAAGCGTGCCGCCGTACCCCCCGCCTATCTTGTCCGGGACATCGGTGACGGCGCCCAAAACGCACTCCGGGATATTCACAAATTCAAGCCAGGCGTCCTGCTGGAGGACCTCTACACATCCCACTATTTGTTGGGTTTCAGGAAAGTCAGCCCCTAGTGGAAATCGCGTCACCTCCAAACGAATCCTCGGCCATTCACATTGGCTCGCGCATCGTTGGCGAGCAGCATCCCTGCTGCATCGTCTTCGAGGCCGGCGCCACCCACACCGGCCTTGAATCGGCGATCCAACTTGTCGACCTCGCGGCCAGCACCGGCGCCGACGCAATAAAATTCCAGATCCTCGATCCCGATCGTCTCGTCGCCGACAAGGCCATGCTTTTCACCTATGACATTCTGCTCGACAGGACCTCTGGTGAAACCGAATCCGTCAGCGAGCCCCTCTACGACATTCTGTGTCGCCGGGTGTTGTCGGTTGACGAGTGGCATACTCTCAAAGCCAGATGCGACGAACTGAATCTCGCTTTTTTCGCCACCGCCCTGTCCGATGAAGATATTGCACTTTTGGAAAAGCTTGGGTGTCATTCCATCAAAATCGCTTCGGGCGACGTCAATCATTTTCCGCTCATCCGCCGGGCGGCGCGCACCGGCATGTGCATCCAGCTCGACACCGGCAATGCCACGATCGGTGAGATCGAGGCGGCCGTTGACGTGACGCGGTCGCAGGGCAACGAGAATATCATCATTCACCAATGCCCGTCGGGCTACCCCGCCAGGTTGGAGAGCATAAATCTCAACATCATCCCCACATTGCGGCGCATGTTTCGCTACCCCGTCGCTTATTCCGATCACAGCCCCGGCTGGGACATGGATGTTGCCGCCGTCGCCCTGGGCGCAAATCTCGTTGAGAAGACGATCACCCTCGACCGCACGACGCGGGGGTGCGAGCACATGTTCTCCCTTGAGCCCGACACCATGGCGCAATTTGTCACCACGATCCGCCAGATAGAGACCGCCCTGGGCACGCCGCGCCGCATCCTTCATGACCAGGAGAGGCAGCGCCGCACGGCTGTCAGACGGGCCGTTCATTTGCCCCAGGGCGCCAGCCAGGGCCAACGCCTCGGCGACGTACCGGTCGACTTCCGCCGCCCGGGCACGGGAATCGCGCCCGACCTTTATGAAACCCTTGTCGACTTGCGCATCGCCCGCGACGTCGGCCCGGATCACAAGTTACGGTTGTCCGACCTCACCGAATGATTTCCATACTTCGTTCCGCCATCCCACGGGATTGGCTGCGCCCCGCGGAGGCCTTGCTTGGCCTCGGCGTGGTCAGGCTGCGCGCTGTCGCCATGGTGCTCGCCCTGTCCGTTTGCGTCGTCCTGTTCGAGGGCATCGGCATAACCATGTTAATGCCGATCCTCGATTTCGTTCAGGCCGATGCCGATCTCACGCAGCTCTCCGATCAATCGAGACTGTGGCGCATCCTGATCAGTGTGTATTCTTTCGCCAACCTGCCTATTACGCTGATAACCCTGTCGGCCACCGTTCTCTTTTTCACAATTCTGCGCCAGCTTGCCGGTTATTTCCAACTCGTCGAAGGCACCAAACTGCGCCACGACATCGGCCGCAAAATGTCGATGCAACTGTTCGAAAGGATCCTGTCGAGCCGCGCCGAATACATCCAGCATTTCAATACCGGATCATTTATCTATCTTCTCGGCACGCAGGTTCAGGCCGCCAATGCCCTGATCAATTCGTTCTTCAATTTAAGCATGCTGTTCATGACGTTCCTGGTTTACGGAATCGTCATCTTATGGATCGCGCCCATCGCCAGTTTACTGGCATTTGTTGCGTCGATTTTCGCCCTCGCCAGCGTCAACCACTATGTTCGCGCCGGCGGCACCATCAGCCGCCAAATCGTCCGCGCCGGCGAGTTATGGAGCCGCTTCCTGACCGAGCGCTACCACGCTTGGCGCCTCGTCAAACTCTCCGACACCCTCGACCGGGAATCCGAGCAGGCGCGATACTGGACCGATCGCATCTATATGTTGTCGGTGCAGCTTGCCCGCGCCACCGGCCGCATCGATCTGGTCATGACGCCCCTCGCCGTCCTGGTGATCTTGGCCGGCCTCTATTTCGCGGTCACCTTTTTGTCGATTTCGGTGCCGCTTATCACCTTGTTTGTCGTCGTCATGATGCGGCTCATGCCGCTGGCCAAGAATTTCGCCAGATTAAGACAATCAATCGCCATTCAGACCGCCAATCTCGAGCGCGTGACCCGCGCCATGCAGGAAAGTGAAAACGCGCGCGAGGAAGATGCAGGGTGGCGCGAATTCACCGGCATTAAGCAAGCCATAACCTTCCAGAACGTGTCCTTCCAATATGCTGGCAGTGCCATTCCCGCCCTCAACGACTGCAGCTTGACCATACCGGCGGGCAAGATGACGGCGATCACCGGACGCTCCGGTGCCGGCAAATCGACCCTCGTCGACTTGCTGCCGTGCCTTCTCAGGCCGACCGCGGGAACAATACTCGCCGATGACGTACCCATTGAAACCTACACACTGCGCTCATTGCGGCGCGCCATTGCCTTCGTGCCCCAGACCCCGCTCATTCTCGACGCCAGCGTGCTCGACAATGTCCGCTATCTCCACCCGGCCGCGACACTTGAACAAGTACGCCATGCCTGCCAGCGCGCCTACGCCCACGAATTCATCGAGGAGATCGCCGAAGGTTATGACGCCATGCTCGGCGAAAACGGTGTCCGGCTGTCCGGCGGTCAACGCCAGCGCCTGGTACTCGCGCGCGCCTTCCTGGCCGATCCCAGCATTCTCATTCTCGATGAGCCCACCAGCGCCCTCGACTATGAATCGGAGCGCAAGGTACAGGCCGCCCTCGACACGTTAACCCGGAGCGGCACGGTGACATTGATCGTCATCGCCCATCGCCTGTCGACGATCCGCAGTGCCGATCATATTGTCGTCCTGCGCGAAGGACGTGTCATCCATCAGGGCCGGCCGACTCACCCCGAGAGCCTCGAGGACTGGCTAACCACCGGCGCGGTCCCGCAAGATATATCGGGCGGACCGGCGCAAATCGCCGAATCGAAAGTTTCGACCTACTAACCTGGATCGGAGAATATGGCATGAACGATCAGGCCCCCACACTTGCCTCGATTTCCATCGCCGGCCGAAATATCGGTCCGGGCGAGCCGCCATTCATCATTGCCGAGATGTCGGCGAACCACGGTGGTGACCTGGCGCGCGCCTTGCGCATTATTCGATTGGCTGCCGAAGCCGGCGCCGACGCCATCAAGTTTCAGGCCTACCGCGCCGAAACCATGACGTTGAATATCGACAAGCCGGGTTTTGTTATCGAGGGCGACAACCCATGGACCGGACAACGCCTTTACGCGCTCTACGAAAAGGGTGCGACCCCCTACGACTGGTTTCCCCGGTTATTCGAAGAAGCCCATCACTGCGGCATTATCCCCTTTGCCAGCCCCTTTGACGATGCCGCGGTCGATCTCTTGGAGGAACTCGACGCACCGGCATACAAGATCGCCTCCTTCGAGGCCGTCGACCTCGACCTCATTGAGCGCTGCGCGGCCACTCACAAGCCCCTGATTATCTCCACGGGCATGGCCTCGGAAGAGGAAATCGGCGATGCCTTGGCGGCCGCCGCCGGGGCCGATGGCGTCATCCTGCTCAAATGCACCAGTGCCTACCCCGCCGACGCCAGCGAGGCCAACTTGGCCACCATCCCGGCGATGTCACGGCATTTTGGCGTCCCGGTGGGCGTATCGGATCACACCCTTGGCACGGCGGTTCCCACCGCCGCATGCGCCCTCGGTGCCTGCGTGGTCGAAAAGCATTTCATCGACTCGACCCATCCTGAAACCGCCGATTCGAGTTTCTCCGTTTTGCCCGAGGAAATGCGCGAGTTGGTAAAAAACTGCCGCACCGCCCAGTTGGCGCACGGTGCGGTTCGTTATGGTCCCGCCGAACGCGAGTCCCAAAGCCTCGCCTTTCGCCGCTCTTTATACGCGGTGGCCGACATTCCCGCCGGCGCCTCGCTCACCCGCGACAATGTCCGCACCATCCGCCCGGGTTTCGGCCTCCCGGCCAAGCATCTCCGCGAAGTCCTCGGCACCAAGGCCAAGTCGGACATTACCCTAGGCACGCCCATCTCCTGGGAGCTGGTTCGGTGAACCCACAAAACCTGTCCCACGCCGGGATGGCACAGCAGCACCGCTTCCGCGAGGTGCAGTACGACGAAGCCGAGGCGCGGCTGATCTGGCAATGGCGCAACGATGCGGTCACCCGCGCCGCGTCATTCGACGGCGGCGTCACGGAATGGTCGCTATTCTGGCGGGACTTCGGCCGGCGGCTGCAACAGACCGATGTCCCAACACCCCGCATTCTCGAAAGCGACGGCAGTCCGGTCGCCTATGTCAGCTTCCATATCCCGCGCGTGACCGACCACAGCCCCCGCGCATCCATAGAGATCGCCATCAACGTCGACCCAAACAGACGCCGAAACGGCTTCGGTCGGCTGGCACTGCTCGAAGCCGAACATTTTCTCAAAGACGCCGGATATCACCGCATTCTCGCCTTCGTCAAGG
>QIGO01000179.1 GCA_003230015.1 Alphaproteobacteria bacterium
GACCTCGCGGTCCACGTCTGCGCGGGCGCGCCGGAATTCGCGGCGGTCTCGTAGATCCTGGTCGGATCTACTCTTGTTGTTGTCGTTCACGGCAGCGAACCTGGCGGTTCGCGCCTCCACGGGGGCGCCGGAGGGCCGGCGGGCCGCGGTTGCGGCCGTCTCGTAGATCCTGGTCGGATCTACTCGGAGGGGGTTCTTCGGGAGGGTGCCGGGCCTTACTCCGAGACCAATTTTACCAGCGTGCCGGGTTGGGGTTGGGCGTTGGGTTCGAGGCCGTTGATGACGCGGAACCAATCCTCCTGCAAATCGGGCAGCGCCATGCGCCGGGCGAGACTGGCGGCGGTGTCGCCGGCGCCAACCTTGGCGATGCGGATGGTTAGGGGGCGCAGGCTGTTTCGCTCCTGCGCGCTGAGGCGGCGAAAGCTGAAAGTGGTGCGGCGCAGCGCTTCGGAGAGCGAAGCCGTTTGATCGGCCGGGGTTTGGAATATAAAGCGAAAGATCAGGTCATCGCTGAAGCGAATGGCCAGGGGCCGGAGGTCGAACCGGCCGGCTTTGCCACTGACGACCGCATTGCCCGTGGCGGCCTGAAAACCGTTGATCTCGATGGCCTCCAGATCGGTCAGGGCGAGGTCTTTTGCCCATTGGTCGCGAATATAGCTGGTCATGGAGCCGGCAAAGGGCTCGCCGGCGGAATCGAATATGATGACGGCGCCGTCCTCGCCGCGTGCCAATACTTTGTTGGGATCGTTGCTGAGTTTGAAGCCCGGCGGGACCTCGAACTGGAACCCCAAGTCGGGATGAATAAAACGGTTGCCGCGAATAAAACCTTGTGCGGCCGAGCCCTGATAGGAAAGGCCGTCGATGGTGTTGAGGTAATCGGTGACGCCGCGGCGGGGGTTGGGCACCGGGGTGGCGTTGGCCGATGCGATGGCCGCGGCGACGCGGTCGGCCGTGCGGGGATGGGTGGCCATGATGTTGAAACGGTCAGCCGGATCGGGGCGGCCGGTGGCGCGTGCCTCAAGCGCGGACTGGGCCTGTAATTTGGCCAGGAAACTGGCCATGGCCGCCGTGTCATAACCGGCGCGGGCGAGATAGCGCACGCCCAACTGGTCAGCCTCAAGCTCCTGGCCGCGCGAGTATGATTTGAGATAGGCGGCGGCGCCGAATTGAGCGGCCTGGCCCAGTTCGGCGCCGACAACGGCACCGAACAAGGCCGAACCAAGACCGGCAACAACACTTTGGCTATAACGCTGAGCCGAATGGCGGGCGGTGATATGGCCGATCTCATGGGAGAGCACACCGGCAAGCTCGGCTTCGCTGGTCGCCAAAGCGAGGAGGCCGCGGGAAATGTAAACATAGCCGCCGGGCAGGGCGAAGGCATTAACAACATCGCTGTCGAGCAGCGTGAATGTGAAATCAAGGTTGGGCAGGTCGGACACCCTGGCCAGGCTCTGGCCGATGCGGTCGATATAAGCGGCGATGGCGGCATCGTCATAATCACCGCCAAATTGAGCCAGGACCAGGGGATGCTGCTCGCGGCCGACCTGCAATTCCTGCTGCGGCGACATCAAGCCGGTGAAATTGCGCTCGCCGGTCGCCGGGTTGACCGAGCAGGCAGCGAGAAGGACCGAGGCGAGCAGCAGGCCGGCCAGCCGGCGGCAGTATTTGGCCGGGTTCAGGGCGACTGTCATGGGGCCAATACCTCTATCTGCTCGGGATGGGTTACGTTGATCATCGGGCCGTTGCGCCATTCGATCCAGCCGCGAACACGCACCAGGCGGCCTCGATATCGGTCCAATGATCTATCCGCCGCGGGAAACCGCTTGAGGTCGCGCGGGGCGATGGAGATGGTAAAATCGGTGCGGTAGTCGGCGCCGAAATTGAGAAAGCCGCGCCCTCTTACGACCGCATTGTCCACTACCATGCCCTCAACAAGCGCATATTCCCCTATGTGCTGTGCGGCGGTCTGCTGGTCAAGCACGGCGTAGACGGGATGTTGCCAAATACCCTGCCGCCGATCGCGGGCGCGGCGTTCGGCGGCCAACATCTGGGCGATCAGGGCGCGGTTGTCGGCAAAGCTGTAGACCCGCGCCAGGCCGCGTTCGAGCAACTCGCCCTGCAACCAGAGGCCGTCCTGGGTGTAGAGATGGGCAAGTCGGCGGCCGTAGCGGTCCTCCTTGCGGCCGCCATAGGCGAGGCGGACCGGCTGGCCCAGAATGAGATCGGCTAGGACCTGCTTGGCCTCGTCGGCGCCCGGCCATTTTTTGGAATCAGTTCCGGCGCGGGGGAGCTCGGGCGCCTGAATGCCAACCAGGCGCACCGCCCGGCCATCGTCGAGTTTCACGGTGTCGCCGTCGACAACCTCAACAACAATGGCCATGCCGCCATCGGTCAGGGCGGCGGGAAGACCGTCCGCGCCGGCTTGCGCGGATGCGGGCAAGAGCAACAAGGTGAACAAAAAAAGGATGATGCGCATACGGGTAGTATAGCTTGGCGGGGCCGCTTGTGGAGCACTACACTCGCCTTCCCTTGTCAATTTGGACGACCCCGTGGGCCGCGATTTATATCCCGAAATTGAACCCCATGCCGCCGGTATGCTGGCGCTGGATCATCGGCACAGCATGTATTGGGAAGTTTCCGGCAAGCGCGACGGCGCGCCGGTGGTGTTTCTGCATGGCGGGCCTGGTGCCAGTGCGCTGCCGCCGTATCGGCGCTTTTTCGATCCGCAGCATTACCGCATTATTCTATACGATCAGCGCGGCGCGGGACGCTCGACCCCGTCGGGCGCATTAATCGACAATACGACACAACATCTGATCGCCGATTTGGAGCGGCTGCGCGAGAGCCTCGATATCGAGCGCTGGATCGTCTTCGGCGGTTCCTGGGGCAGCGCCCTGGCGCTGGCCTATGCGCAAACCCATGCCCAGCGCTGCCAGGCATTGGTGCTGCGCGGGTTGTTCTTGTGCCGGGAAGAGGAAGTCGATTGGTTCCTGTATGGCATGAGGCGGTTTTTCCCCGAAGCCTGGCGGCGGTTCGCGGCGGCGATCCCCGAGCCGGAGCGGGAGGACTTGCTGGCCGCCTATTACCGGCGGCTGATCGACGCCGATGCCGGCGTGCATATGCCCGCAGCGCGGGCGTGGGGGCGCTACGAAGCCGCCTGCTCGACCTTGTTGCCGAGTGCGTCGGGCGCGGGCAACGACCATGGTGCCCTGCGGCTGGCGCGCATTGAGGCGCATTATTTTATTAACCGCTTTTTTCTAGCGAAGAATGCGCTGCTGGACAATTTGCACCGGCTACACGCCATTCCCACTGTCATCGCACAAGGGCGTTACGACATGGTTTGTCCCGTGATCAGCGCAGACACTTTGACGCAGGCTTGGCCAGAGGCGCGGTTGGAAATCGTTGCCGATGCGGGACATTCGGCCATGGAACCGGGGTTGCGCGCCCTCCTGGTGCAGGAAATGGACAAGCTGCGGTCGGGCCCGTAGCTGCGGCGGGTCACGGCATTATTGCCTAATGCGTACAGGGAGTTGCGCCGGGCCACGGTTTGCATATCATAGATGTGCCCCGGGCAGGGGCGATGGGGGTGCATAAAGTGTCTTGTAGATTTGCCGGGATCGCCGGCGGCGTCTTGTCGGTGATGCTGGGATCAGTGGCGCCCGCCATGGCCGGGAGCGATGTCGATCGTCTCAGTGTCAGTGCCGGGTGGTTCGACATTTTCGACGATCAGGATTCGGCCGAGTTCCGTTTGGAGTATCGGTTTGGCAAGACGTTCCTGGGTTTCATAAAACCTTGGGTCGGGGCGGAGGCCAATCTAGACGGTGGACTCTATGGCGGCGGCGGTGTGCTGGTGGATATTCGCTTGGGCAATCGTATTGTGGTCACGCCAAGCTTCGGGGTTGGTCTTTACAGCGATGGTAACAGCAAGAATCTCGGCAATACCGTAGGGTTCCGCAGCCAGATCGAAATCGGCTATCAGTTCGACAACCAATCGCGCGTGAGTCTGGGTCTCAGTCATACCTCCAACGCCCATCTGAACGACAATAATCCAGGTGTGGAGGTGGCGATGATTTACTACCATATTCCGGTCGCCGCGCTGTTCGGAAAATAGGCGGCGCCGGGCGGCAAAAACAACAGCGGGTGGAGCCATGGGCGCGGTGCTCGTCACCGGTGCGGCACGGCGCATCGGCAAGGGAATCGCCGAAGCGCTGGCGGCCGATGGCTGGCGCGTGGCCGTGCATTACAACATCTCCCAAAACGAGGCCGAGGAAACAGTGGCGGGGATCCGTGCACGCGGCGGCATGGCCGAGCCGGTGCAGGGGGATCTCGGGGATGAGACGGCCGTCGGCGCCTTGGTGGCGCGGGCGGCAGGCGCGGTGGGGCCGCTTAATTGCCTGATCAATAATGCCTCGCGTTTCGAGTATGACGATATCGCCAGCCTGTCGGTGGCGAGCTGGGAGCGGCATATGGCCGTGAATCTGCGGGCGCCGGCGCTGCTGTCGCGCGATTTTTCCAAGGCGCTGGCGGCGGATGCAGAGGGTGTGATCGTCAATATTCTCGACCAGAAGGTGGGCAATGAGAATCCCGATTTCCTCTCCTACTCAATCTCGAAGATGGGGCTGGAGGCGCTGACCAGGCTGCTGGCGCTGGCCCTGGCGCCGCGCATCCGGGTCTGTGGTATCGCCCCTGGCCTGACGCTGCCCAGCGGCGGCCAATCGGCCGAAGCCTTCGCGCGGGCACACGCCTTGTCGCCCCTTGGACGGGGCAGTACGGTGCAGGAGATCGCGCGGGCCGTATGTTATGTCATCGGCGCGCGGGCCATGACCGGGCAGACGATCATGGTCGATGGCGGCCAGCATCTGCAAAAACGGGCGCATGACGTGATGTTCGAGGCGGCGGAGGAAAGCGACGGTGACATGTCCGATCGGAACGGCCCCGCCGATGGCTGATCGGCCGGCGCATGGGGCCGACCCGGCCGCGGCGCTGCTCGAGCGCGTGCTGGCCAAAAACGGTACGGAAATAGCCAAGATCTTCTTCCGCGATTTGATTCTCAATATTCCCATCGGCATCTATGTGGCGGAGCAGGCCGGGGCCCAGCGCGTGGCGATCAATCTGGAGCTGTTCCTAAAACCGCGGGCAGGAGATCATGGCGACGATATCGCCAATGTCTTCGACTATGACCAGGTGCGGACACGGATCATGGATCTGGCCGGCGATACGCGTCTCAACTTGCAGGAATCCCTCGTCGACCGAATAGCGGATCTCTGTCTTGGCTTTGACGAAGTGTGCGCCGTGCGCGTGGCGAGCGAGAAGCTGGACGTATATGAGGATTGTGCCGGCGTTGGTTATGAAGTGGTGCGGATTAAGAGATGAAGGTGGGGGAAGAGTCCTCTTCGCTCACGACAGTGGACCTGGCGGTCCACGTCTGCGCGGGCGCGCCGGACTACCGGCGGGCCGCGTTCGCGGCCGTGAGCTAGGTCCTGGCGGACCTAACTCTTGTTTTTGTCGCTCACGACAGTGGACCTGGCGGTCCACGTCTGCGCGGGCGCGCCGGAGGGCCGGCGGGCCGCGTTCGCGGCCGTGAGCTAGGTCCTGGTCGGACCTAACTCTTGTTTTTTGTCGCTCACGACAGTGGACCTTGCGGTCCACGTCTGCGCGGGCGCGCCGGAGGGCCGGCGGGCCGCGTTCGCGGCCGTCTCGTAGATCCTGGTCGGATCTACTCGGGGTGTTTTATTTAGGTAGGGCGGTGAGGGGATCTTGGTCAGATCCGTTGTGAAGCTGCGGATCGCAGTGCGGAAGTCGCGGCCTCGTCAAGGGTCGGCGGGGTGCCGGAAATGGCGACGCTGATCAGGGTGCGTGCCTGCACGTCGGTGTAGTAGCCCAGGCGCACATCTTCAAGCACTGCCGCCGGGGCACGTTGGC
>QIGO01000016.1 GCA_003230015.1 Alphaproteobacteria bacterium
AGGCCGGTATATCCGGCTCGGCCAACAAGGCTGTCTTCGGCCAGCTATCGGGTTATCCCGCCGCCCTCGGCCTGAGCAGTTTCTTGATGGGAGCCCTGGCGCTGATGCCGGGCATCCCGCTGTTGCCTTTCCTGTTTCTGGCCGGTGCTTGCGGCACCACGGCCTGGCTCGTGGCCCAGCGCCAAACGGCCGAAAATAATGCCGAGGCGGCCGAGGCTAAACAAGCCGAGCAGGCGCCGGTTACCGAGGAACCCATCTCGACCGCCTTACAGATCGACCAGATCCGCCTCGAGCTTGGTTACGGCCTGCTGTCGATGATCAGTGCCGGCAAGGGCCAGCGCCTCACCGATCAGATCAAGGCCCTCAGGCGCCAACTGGCCTCCGACATGGGCTTTATCCTGCCCGCGGTGCGTATTCAGGACAATATGCAGCTTCCGGCCAACACCTATGTGGTGCGTATCAAGGAAATCGAAGCCGGCCGTGGCGATATCCGGCCCAACATGCTGCTGGTCATGGACCCCCGCGGCGATCCTATTGACCTCGCCGGCGAGGATACCACCGAGCCCACATTCGGCCTCGCCGCCAAATGGGTGACCGAATCCAACAAGGAGGAAGCTCTCTTCCGCGGCTATACGGTTGTCGACCCGGCCACTGTCGTCACCACCCATCTCACCGAGACGGTGAAAGATGGCATGTCCGAGCTGCTGTCTTACGCCGAGACCCAGCGTCTGCTCGACGAATTGAACAGCCAGCAGCAGAAGCTCATCGCCGATCTCATCCCCGCCCAGATCACCGTCGGCGGCGTCCAGCGCGTTTTGCAAAATCTGTTGGCCGAACGCGTATCTGTCCGCGACTTGCCGACCATTCTCGAGGCTGTGCATGAATCCTGTGCCATCACCCGCAACGTCGCCACCATCACCGAGCATGTGCGTACCCGCCTCGCCCGCCAGCTCAGCGACGGCAATACCAACGCCGAAGGCTTCGTGCCCATACTCTCCCTGACGCCTGCTTGGGAGCAGGCATTTGGTGAATCCCTGATCGGCGAAAAGGACGATGTCCAGCTCGCCATGGCGCCGTCGAAACTGCAGGAATTTATCGGCGCGATCCGCCAGGCATTCGACCAGCAGGCCATCTCTGGCGAATCGCCCATTCTGCTCACCAGCCCCGGCATCCGCCCGTTCGTGCGCTCCATTGTCGAGCGGTTCCGGCCCCAAACCGTCGTCTTGTCCCAAAACGAAATCCATCCCAAGGCTCGCATTCGCACCTTGGGCGCGGTCCCCACCATGAGCCAGGTCATGGTCCAGGTGCGCGAACAGCTCGGCGCGGACGCTATTATTCTATCGACGCAGACCGATCCCGACGGTCATGTCCGGGTCACCGCCGCCGCTGACGGCCCCCTTGAGCCGGACAGCGGCGATCAGGCCGCCCACAACGGCCAACCCACCGCCGACCCGCTGCCCGATATCAGACGCGCCCTTGTTGCCCACGGTATCGATGACACCATCGGCGATCTTCTTCTCGAAGCCGCGCATAGCCGCAACGGCGCGGCTGTGCCCCCCGCGGTCGCTTTCGCCGCCGCTCTTGACAACTGCTTCACCTTTGATCCCTTGCCCGACAAACCCGACCAACCGGTCATGCTCGTCGGGCCGCCCGGTGCCGGCAAAACGGTCACCGTCGCCAAACTGGCGGCCCGCGCTCGCCTCGCCGGTTTGAGTGTCCGCGTCATCGGCACCGACACCGTCAAGGCCGGAGGTTTCACCCAGCTTCAGCAACTCACCGACGCCCTCGAGATCGGCCTGCGTAAGGCCGAGGATGCCGAAGAATTGCGCACCGCCATCGCTGGCAGTGCCGGCGGTGACTTGGTGATCATCGATAGTTTTGGCGTCAATCCCTTCGAAAGCGACGACATCGACCGCCTGACCCCATTGCTCAAAGCCGCACCGTTGGAGCCGGTCCTCGTCATGCCCGCCGGGCTCGATACCGTCGACGCCGCGGAAATCGCCACCGCTTTTGCCGGCCTCGGCTGCCGCCGGGCGGTGATCACCCGCCTCGACCTCGCCCGCCGTTTCGGCAGTCTTCTCGCCGCCGCCCACCACAGTGGCCTGGCGCTCTGCGATGTTTCGGTTTCCCCCAACATCGGCGCCGGTCTGCGTTCCCTAAACCCGGTCGGGCTCGCCCGACTTCTGCTGCCGCCCGCACATAGCAGCGGCAATGCCCGACGAGAGGCTGAGAACCGATGATGACGACAGCAACCGCTGCGAAGGCCGCGACCCAGCGCATTCTGGCTGTGGCGTCCGGCAAGGGCGGCGTCGGCAAGACCTGGTTCTCGGTCACATTGGCCCAGACCCTTGCCGGCTCACACCGCACATTGCTGTTCGACGGCGATCTCGGCTTGGCCAACATCGACGTGCAGCTCGGCCTGACCCTCGACCGTGACCTCGCTTCCGTCATCTCCGGCAATGCCACCCTCGCGCAAGCCGTGGCGCCCTGTCCCCACGGCGGCTTCGACGTCATCGCCGGACGTTCCGGCGCCGGCAGCTTGGCCAGCCTGTCCCCCGCCCGACTCTCCAACCTGATGTCCCAATTGACCACTCTTGCCGCCAGCTACCAACGCATCATCCTCGATCTTGGCGCCGGCATCGAACCGACTGTACGCACCCTCGCCAGCTACGCCCACACCACCATCATCGTCACCACCGACGATCCCACCGCGCTGACCGACGCCTATGCCTTCACAAAATTGACGGCGTTGCGCGATCCCAACGCCGACTTGGCAATCGTCGTCAATCTCGCCGAAAATCATCAACAGGGCCGTCGCACTTACGACACCTTGCTCAAGGCCTGCCAGAATTTCCTGAAAATATCGCCGCCCTTGCTGGGTGTGATCCGTCGTGACCGGCTGGTGCGCGAGGCCATTCGAGCCCAGTCTCCACTGCTGACCCGCTCACCCAATAGTCCGGCGGCGGCGGATGTCGAGGCCGTGGCACGCCAACTCGCAGCACTGAAATGACCGATAGGGCCCATGAGTGATGCGCTAACCAGAACGGCGCTGCCCGCCGCCAGCGCCGGTATCGCCACCGCCAAGGCGGTCTCCCCGGCGACCATGGGTGATGGCGGCGGCTCGCGCGATGCGGTCCTGATCCCACGGCCCAGTGCCCCTCTCCAGGCCCTCCAGGCCGGTGACGTCATCGAAGCCACCATCGGCACCCGCTTGCCCGACGGGCAATTACGCCTCACCACCCCCCGCTATGGCAGCCTGCTGGCCACCTGGCCCAACGCCCCGGCCCCGGGGACCACGATCCAGCTTCAAGTGCTCAGCCCCGGCCCGCCCTTGCGGCTGCAGATCGCCCCCCAGGGGCTGGCGCAGCCGGCCCGGACGGCACTGGGCCCAACACCGCCGGTCCCCTCGGCCGCCCGGCTATCGCCACCCGGCCCCCAGCAACCGGCCCCCTTAAGGCCCGGCATAATCCTTCAGGCCAGCCTCACCCCGTCAATCCCTCAGCCAGCCAGTGGCGGCCTGTTCGGCCCGCAGACACTGACGCCACCCATCCAGCAACTGACCGTCCGCATACTGGCCCTCCAACTGCCCGGACAAGGGCCTATGGTGTCGCCGCAATCCGCCGGCGGCGTGCTGCAAGGCACCGTCCTCGGCGCCGACGGCATCAACATCAGGCTGCAAACCGGGTCCGGCGACATCACCGTCCGCACCAATGCCAGCTTGCCGCCGGGCACCAAACTGACCCTTCAGATCCTGGCCCAGCCGGGCACCATCCCGCCGCCGCTCTCAGCCGGGCGCCAAGCCCGGCAGGTCAGCGCCCTGGCCCATGGCTGGCCGGCCCTGGAAGCAAGCCTCGAAGTCCTCACCGCGGCCCGGCCCGAAGCCGCGGCACATTTTGCCGCCACCAAACTGCCCCAGCCCGGCCAGCGCCTGACCAGCGGTATCGTCTTTTTCCTCTCCGCTATTCGCGGCGGGCGGCTGCTGGACTGGCTCGGCCCCGATCTCGCTCGCACGCTAAGCGAACATAATCGAGGCGCTCTTATGAACCGGTTGGCCGGCGATTTTACCCAACTCGCCCAAATCGCCACGGAGTCGGCCTCCACCGAATGGCGCACCATTCTTTTACCCTTCCTCCAGGATGGCGCGTTCCAGCAATTGCGGATTTACCTGCGCGACCGCGAAGGCGACGGGTCATCCGACAGCGATGACGACGCCGGTACGCGTTTTGTCGTCGAGGTCGAAATCAGCCGGATCGGTGCCCTTCAGCTTGACGGCCTCATCCGCCAACGGCGTTTCGACTTGATCATTCGCAGCCACCGGCCCCTGCCCGACCAGATGCGCAACGGCATTCAGGAAATATTCCAAGGGTCCGGCGCCGACGCCATTTTCGCCGGAAATATTAGTTTCCAGATCGAACCTGACTTTCACATAGCCCCCCTCGAGCAACTCGCCGGCCACGCGGTCGGCATGTTTGCATGAGGTTTGGCGCCCGCTCCGGTTATCTGCTCTGACGCCGCCGGCGATAGCCATCCTGAGAAATCTCGTCCAGCACCCGTTGCTCCCTGCGATCGCTTTCGAACCGTGCCTCCCGTTCATGGTTGGCCTGGGTCAGCTCATACCGTTTGAGTTCCTCAAAGGCTTGCGCGACCTCGTCCCGCACCGCTTCGGCCTGGCTCTGCACGGACAAAAGGGACTCATCCAGGCGCGCCCCGCGTCCACGCGCGGCTTTGGCGTAGTCGGCAAAGGCATAACTACTCTCGGGCGATACCAGGGCTGCCGCCTGCTCGGCTTTCATCTCGTCCGCGAGACTGGCCAATTCTGCGCGCAAGTTTCGCTCCAACCGTTCGAACTCGCCCAACGCCCGGCGCTTTTCGTCCAGATTCCACTTCTTGTAGCGGATCAGCGTGGCCAGCCCCTTCATGCCGCGACATCCTCACCCAGCAACTCGCCATCCGGCTCCACTGCCGTCGACGGCATGCCAAGGATTTCGCCCAACTGCCCGTATCCTTCCTCGAAGCGGCTAGCCTCATCCTTGCCCTGACGCAGAAAATCCTCCAAGGCCGGATAGTACTTGATCGCTTCATCCACGCCGGCATCGCTGCCGGCTCTGTAGGCGCCAAGACGGATCATCTCCGCCATATCTTCGTATTGCGCCAGCAATACACGGGCCCGTGTCACCAACGCATTCTCGGCGTCGTTGTTGCAATCGGGCATGGTCCGCGAAATCGACCGCAGCAAGTTAATCGCGGGGTAACGCCCCCGCTCCGCTATCGCTCGGTCCAGGACCACATGGCCGTCCAGGATCCCACGCACCGCATCGGCGATCGGCTCGTTATGATCGTCGCCTTCCACGAGCACCGTGAACAGCCCGGTAATGTCACCGCTACCCACCAAACCCGGGCCCGCTCGCTCCAGCAGCTTCGGCAACTCAGAGAACACGGTCGGGGTATAGCCCTTGCTGGCCGGCGGTTCACCGGCGGCCAGACCGATTTCCCGTTGCGCCATGGCAAAGCGCGTAATGCTGTCGATCAAACACAGTACTTGCTCGCCCTCGTCACGGAAAAACTCAGCAAGTGTTAGCGTCAGCTGCGCCGCCTGCCGCCGCATCAGTGCCGTCTCATCCGAGGTCGCCACTACCACGACACCGCGTGCCAATCCTTCCGGGCCCAAATCGTCTTGAATAAACTCCTGCACTTCCCGGCCGCGCTCGCCGATTAACCCGATAACCGATACGTCGCACCCCGTATAACGCGCCAGCATCGACAGCAAGACCGACTTGCCGACCCCCGATCCCGCGAACAAACCCAGGCGCTGCCCTTGGCAACATGTCAGGAATGTGTTGAGCGCGCGCACGCCCAGGTCGAGCTTCCCGCGCACACGTTTACGCCGGTGTGCCGGCGGCGGGCTGCTGCACAGCGGAAAGGCGACAGTACCCTGGACCAACGGCGGCCCCCCATCGATCGGCTCGCCCATGGCATTCAGCACCCGCCCAAGCCAACTCTTATCTGGGTAGATTACGGGCGCCGCATCGCCAACTTCGGCGCGGCATCCGACGCCAACACCTTCGAGCGATCCGAATGGCAAAAGCAGTGCGGCCTCGCGGCGAAAACCGATCACCTCGCACAGAACTCTACGCTCATCGCGCGTCATGATATTGCATCGTCCACCCACCGAAAGGCTGCGATGCACGCCGCCCACCTCGACCATCATACCTTGAACAGCCGTTACCCGCCCATAAAGGGAATAGCTTCTGATGCGTGAAATCTCAGTTATAAGGTTTTGATAAGTCACACGATTTCTCAAAAAAAGAAAAGAATGTTCGTCACCGGTCCGGACTTCCGTCCATGCTGACCAGGATGGCTTAAAGTTCGGTAAAGCGAGATCAAACGAGGTAAATCGAAATGGATTCTTAATACTTTATATTGTAAATTCTTAACCATCCCGGCCACCGAGGAAAGCCTTCTCGGCCCGGCGCGAGATGCGGAGGAACCCGATGCGCGTATTGTTAGTTGAGGATGATTCGACGACCGCCCAGAGCATTCAGCTGATGCTGAAGTCGGAGAGTTATGTTTGCGACACCACCGATCTTGGCGAAGACGGCCTCGAGATCGGCAAGCTCTATGATTATGACATCATCATCCTTGACCTGATGTTGCCCGATATCGACGGTTACGAGGTTCTGCGCCGTCTGCGCGCCGCCCGTGTCGAGA